>CACXCB010000286.1 GCA_902766005.1 uncultured Erysipelotrichaceae bacterium
AAGCATACTTAGCAAAACATCATTAAATGAATTTTATTCGATGTTTCTCCCAAAATTTATACAGTTATGAACGCAACGATATTCTCATTTAGTCCTCAGAAAAAGCCTTTTGTATGTACGGTTGATGTCTTTGACTGTATTTCTGAGGTAAATTCACTGAAAAGTCGAGGATTTAATGTTTATGAGGTTGATACTGATGAAGGAGAACGTTTCTTTGTAAGTACTTCCTCAAATGATAACTTTGAACAGGATTTTAGTTTCTTTGTTCTTAACAAAGATAAATTATCCAAAAATATTTCTTGAGAAGAAGCCTTACGTATTTGGAAGGAATGCGGAAAACAATGCAATAAAGAGTAAGAAATCTCCTCAGAGAGGAGATTTCGTAAAGTAATGTGTTAGGCAGGCTTACTTGATAACTGTTTCCCTTTTTCGTCATAGACATAAATCATTTTGCCTTTTCTGACGGAAAAACTTGTTCCTGTGTACCCTACAAGTCCTCCATTGTTTCCAAAGTCTTTTGAACACAACTGTTTTCCTTTCTCGTCATATACATAGACCATGTGCCCTTTTTCTATAGCAGATCCTATTGCCATAATTACACTCCTATTTGATTGACTTAACAGATAAATTTTAATCTTCCTTGAAATTATAAGTTGCGATGTTTCCAGATTTAGAAAGGTATTATTTCTTTTTTTGATAAGGGAATATCTTTTCTGATGGTTTAAAACATTACTCTTCAGGTGCGAATTCCTGTATCTCGATAAAAACTTCTCTGAACTTTCTCTGAATGAAAGATGTTGTAGCACTGTAGTCTGTGTCGTCAAAGTAAAGCACGTCACGGGTTGCAATATCTACACGACCAATCAGTATGTTATAGGACCATACCTCGTAAAGCTTGCTGCGACTCATCACTCTTCCACGTGCAGACCCAGCATTGAACGGGATCATATGCTGAAGGTATGAGCCCACCTGCTCATGCTTAATCTTATCAATAGGTGTCATTTGAAATGGTTTCATTAGAATTACTCCTCGTTGTACTCGTTAATGAATGCCTATAGCTTCTCCATATCCACAGTCTGGGGGCTCGTCCTCTGACGGGGAATAAGTCTTAGAACCACCTTCCAAAGTCCTTGATACATAAAGGCTGAGAATTCCATTTTAAAATCCAATTAAGACATAAAATAATATCAGACTTAATTGGTTTTACACGGATTTTATTTCACTCTCGCAATTATTTTAGAATAACTCGGCATGCCCATTTCCTCAGATTAATACTAATTCTATTTCTTTTTTTTATCGATTAACTAATCGCAAATTAGGTTGCCAAGATAGTCCGTTGTGCATATTTTACTAAAGTGATTTCCGTTGGAATCCGTTCCATCTATATATGTAGTATTTCCGGATCTTGTTATCTCTTCATTCCATGTATTTCCATTAGCAGAAGTTCCGTCTATATATGTAGTATTTCCATATGTTGTGGCAGTTTCGTTCCATGATGAACCGGTTCTTGAATTGTATCCATCTACCTCTGTAGTGTTGCCATATTTGTAAATATCATAACTGTTACCAGAATCTAGATCGTCACAATGCTTAAAAGCTCCTGTTCCGTAACAATCAGCAAACGATGTAAAAGATACAAGAATAAGCACCAAGAAAAGAATCCTCATACATACCTCTCAAAAAAGATTAATACTGAATGCTTTATTATACATTATTATGCGTTTTTGACTATTCACTAGCTAAATACATAAGTATACTTTCTTAGAATAAGTTTATTTTTCCCTACTCTTCTAATTCATCTTCAAAGGGCGCATTAGGATCAGAGGAAACAATACTCTCCTTGTTCTCGTAAAGCATCGTCATATAATCCGTCATAATCTTCTTTATTTCGTTCTCATTGTATACATCAAGCAAGACTCCGCCTCCTAAAGCATTGAGATACTGGATTGCTCGTCTCAAATAGGATCGAGTTGGGAGTTTTCCGTATTTATCGGTTATCTCTTTCCACGCATTAATAATGCCTGTAACTATTTTGATGTTTGAAGCAAACGTGTAACTATAAAATAAGTCATTAACTTTTGATGAAAAATCATCTGGACCAAGCTTATATAACAACTCGAATTTCTCTTGTTCCCTTGCCTGATATACTGCATGTCCAACCCACCAGCATTTTGCTAGAGTATTTCTAAACTTGCCTGAGACTATACCTCCCTTGAAAAAAAATCGTGAAGTTATTGGTTCGGAATCTTTTTTATCATTTGTTAGACTTAATTTGTCATAATCCCACCTATTCCTTACGTACTCGTAAAAAGTCGAATTACATAAACCAGCCCATAATCTTTCATCAGCAGCTTGAGATTCACTGACATTTATAAGATGAGAATATAAGATTCTGCTATTCTCTAATTCTGTTTCTCCTTTTTTCTCTGAAATTCTGGCAAGCTCAAAATCAGGAACTTCCTTAAATACATCAAAAGGGTCATAATCAAAAAGGTCATATATCCATTGGTTTGTCTTTTCTCTATAATAATTGATGTACAACGTTTTTATGTTAGCCTTAATGAAATCAAGAGCAGATTGCTTCATAAAATACAATTTCATATTTTATTCCTCCACGACTGTAGATAGGTTTCTAATTGCTTCTCCAATCGGGAATTTAAGGATCTTTTGAGCTAATTCAACTGAAGATGTGTCTGAGTTGATTATGTCTTCTTCAAAATTCGAACCTTGTAACTCACAGGAATGTTTTATTTTCTGATACCAGTAATTCGAGTTATACGGTTCTGAACCTGAGAATCTAACTTCATCAATCATATAGATTATGTTACTGATTCCCTAATCTGTCCAAAAACTGCTATTAAATTCTGTCCATAATTAAAAGTTGCTCTAATATTTTGTCCCTAATATT
>CACXCB010000287.1 GCA_902766005.1 uncultured Erysipelotrichaceae bacterium
CCGTACGGTCAGTAAATTGAAGACTGCTGCGGCAATGATCGAAAAGAGCAGTCATGTTGTAATGATAGGAGATCTGGATGACTTAATGCCTTTCTTTGATCTGCAGGTAAATCTGATTGGCAATTGTATTCCAACGTATTTCTGCCGGTCCTATGATATATCCGGAATACCTGCGCATATCCTGAATGGCAATGTTCTGATCATCAGTGTGGATGACACCGGTGTTTATGATAAAGATATAAAAGAGCTCCAGAGCAAAACATCCGCAAAGCTGGTTGCTTTTGGTTTTGATAAAACAGCCACAACAGATGTGGATCTGTATATCAGGCTGCCATCCAGAATGATGGATTACGAAACCTCTGATGCATTATCAATGGTGTCAGATGTGATGCTGAATGAGTTTCTGAAGGAAAAGAAGCTGAGAATATAGGCTGATTAGTCGATTTTGCAAGTTACCAGCAAGATGAATCTATGCTAGTGATAAACAAGAATTAACTTGTCTCCAATTTCAAGCAGAGATGAGGAATGGTGGACAAGTGTTGAATTATTAATTCTTGTCCTTGATGTTATTGCTGATGGTACAATATTGGATATAGAAATAATATGAAGCGTACTGAATCAACCCCAAATGAGCAATTTCATTATTAAATAAATATATATAATGAATATGACCTCCTTATTTGATGTCTTTGGTAACTTCATCGTAATAAAGAGGTCTTTTTGTTTAAATGATATTTTGGGACGGATTCAGGGCAGGGATCATACCGATATTTGACCCACATAGGAGTTCAACCTGTATGGGTAAATCCTCGATCGTTTAACCTGTTATCAAATTCCCACTAATTAAATAGAACACATAACTTATCGTTTTTTTGTTCCGAGCAAGTTACCGGCAAGTTAAATTTAATAGCCTATGAACATCGTTATGTTCAGTATCCATGCAGTTTTTTGAATGTTTTTCAGTAATGTGTTTGTTGCTATTTTTCCTATCTCTGCAAGTTACCAGCAAGTTAAATTCAACAACCTATGATCATTGTTATATTCAATTGTTAGCAAAACTCAGTTTCAATTATTTACAGCCAGTAAAACCAGGTTTTCCATTGTGATTCATACAGATATTCATTCCACATTGTTATAGTTGTCAAGTGCGATTCTAATGTTGTTTTTTATCTTTTCATGTATCCAAGACGGAGAGATAACCTCTATTGCATCGAGATATTGCTGTGCAAGAAAAACAATTCCATTACTGGATACTGTTACTGAAAATATATAATAATCATCATTTTGCTTCTGGATAATTATTTCTTTGCCAAAAATGTCAATCATCGCATCCAGAACTCGTTTATGACATTTTATCTTTACAGTTGTTTTTTCACCAGAGAACATAAACAAATTGTTATCAGCATATTCATATGCATCGACCCTATTGAAAGGAAGGATGCATTTTTCTTCTGAGATTTCAACAAAGCTCATACGATCGATACGGTAATGAGTGTAATTGCTGCCTTTTCTTCCTTGTGCAATTAGATAAGGCCGTCCATCCACAAAACAAATATAACGTGGTTCGATGGTTACCGGATTTTTTGTAGTGATGTCCAGCTCCAAGCCACGTTTATTATCGATGTGATGATGCATATAGAAAAAAGATAGTTTTTTATTACTGTTTATTGCGGCTGATGTTATTTCGATATTTTCCAGCAATTCATCATTATCACTTTTTTTGCTGTTTGGTTTATAAACTTCGTCGTGATATTCACTTTGACCCCATCTGCTTAAAGTGTCGATTAACTTGCTGATGAGAATTTCACTCTGTTCCTGAGAAATGAAATTTGATGCGTGTATAGCGTTACATAGTGTGTATACTTCGCCTTTTGTAAATGATCTGCTGGATAAGTAATATCCTTTTTTATGTCTGTCATATATTATGCTTTCACCAAGATCATTAAGCTGCCTAATTGCGGAATACAATTTGTGACGTTCGATCGCCATGTCATATTTCCATTCTAGCAACTCAAATATTCTTCTGCTACTTATTACGTGCTCTTCATCAGTGTTCTCAGACAGTATTTTGAATAGTGCGTATGTACATAACTGTTTTTCCATTTTCTCTTCCACCATATATAAAAAAGCAGCATTTTGGATCAATTGCCAACAATGCTGCAAATAATTCTAATAAGGATAGCTGGTGATATTTTGTAGATCAGTTATTCCGGATGTTCGTTGTCCTCAGCAATTTCACTAAGTTTGCAGTCAAGTATATGGCAAAGTTTACCCAATGTTTCTGTAGTGACTGTTTTGTTATTTTTCAAACGGCTAAGTACAGAACTGGAGATACCATATGTATACATTAATGCATACGTTGATATTCCTTTTTCATCCATCTTTTTTTTGAGCTTTGAAAAGACAATCATCCCAGATAACACAGCTTTCTATAAAAATGGTAGATTGTTATCTTTTTGAGGAAAATGTCTTTATAAAGACAATATAAAAAGGTTTCTTAGACTGACATAAGGTAGAATTTTCTACCATGTGTTAATCTGAAATGAAAATGCAGACTGAAGTATCAAACAAGACATATACGTACTGAATCCGCCCCTAGTGACATACAAATTGCTGTTCATTTCGATTTTAAAATTTGGAAGGTTGGAATTTGTCGTGAACAAACGGAAGGAGGAACTCATCATGCTAAATGTAATTGGTTATGGAAGGGAGTCGACGAGAGAACAAGCAGAAAATGGATTCAACCTGGATGAACAGGAAAGAAGAATCAGAGAATACGTTGATCTGTATTATGAAAACGAGGAAATACAGTTTTCTATGATCAGAGAAGAGGGAGCTTCTGCTAGATCTTTGAAAAGGCCAAAAATGAAAATGATTCTTGATATGATTCGAGATGGTATTGTCGATGTCCTTATCGTTCATAACCTGGATCGATTAACTCGTAATTTAGTCGATATGCAGCGGCTCATAGAATTATTTGAAGACAAAAAGGTCCAGCTTATTTCTCTGAAAGAGAATGTTGATACTGAAACTGTTCAGGGAAGATTCTTTGTCTCAATTATCATTCTGATTGCTCAATGGGAGGAAGAAACGATAGGAGAGAGAGTTATTCGAGGAAAAATGGAATCTGTTCACCAGGGCAATTATGCTCAAGGCCGTGTGCCGTTTGGATATGTCAGAGATCCAAATAAACGGAATCGGCTTGTAATCAATGATGACGAAGCAGAAACTGTAAAAAGAATCTTTGAATCAATAGCTTCAGGTACTTATTCATACTACACACTCTCAAATGAACTTCGCAAAGAAAAATGCTGTGGGCGGAATTGGGTTATGTCACGTGTGGAAGACATAATAAAAAACAAGATATATTATGGTGCTTTCAGCTGGCATGGGGAAGAATATGAAAATCATCAGCCGGCCATCATCAGCAAAGAGCTATGGATGAATGCAAATGATCCCAGTCATCATAAGGAAATTCAC
>CACXCB010000288.1 GCA_902766005.1 uncultured Erysipelotrichaceae bacterium
CTTTTCAAATCTGAAATAAATAATCTTCTAATCTGAGCGAAGCGATAAGGGAAAGCGTGCGAAGCACGAAGATCAAAATTGATTTTTCAGGGTTAATAGCTATCGGAAGGGGCAGAAGATATGAATAATAAAATTGCAAATGATTTAAGGAAACATTTATCAGAAATATTTGAAGTATGGGAAGATGATATAACAGATGAAGATGTTTTGGACTTATCCCAATATGCATTGGCGAGTGTTATTGAAAATTCTGAGAAATTCTTAATCTACAGGTATATGCCGGCAAATTATTTTAATATTCGGAATTTTGAAACCCAGACAATACATTTATCACCTAATGGTGTAATGAACGATATTTATGAAGGAATTCCAATTTGCGATACAAGAATTACTAATCAGCAAATCTCTCTGTTAGGAGATCTTGCGTTTATGACTTGTTTTACACAATCTAACGATAATTATTTGATGTGGAGTCACTATGCGGACAATCATAAAGGCATATGTGTGGAATATGATCTAAAAAAGCTCTCTGAAGAAGAGTTTGCTATAAAGAATCATCTATTTCCTATTGTATATAGCGATAAACGGATTAGACGTAACAGTGTAGAAGGCTTAATTAAAAGACATGGAGATTTAAAAGAAGCATGCTTAAAAAATTATATTTATGATGAGGGAGATTTACTGAATGATATATTACCTATGTTTTTAAGAAAAAATATAATATGGGAATACGAACAGGAATGGAGAATTATTTATACCTATAAGCAAATGTATGACATTAATTCAAGCAAGCTCTATTCAGGTAATATATCATTTCCTTGTATTTCAGGTATCTATCTTGGTTGTAGCATTAATCCGGAAATAAGGAAGAACATTTTAGAAATTGTAGATAGAGCAAACAAAGATGGTAGAAATTTGAGAGTATATCAAACTAATTTGGGTTATGCTTCATACAATCTGGAATTCGAAGAAATCATTACTAATTTCTAAATATCGTGAAGACCAAGTGACAAAAACCAGGTAAAGATAATATAAATACTTACAAAGAAATAATAAACGACATAGAAAAGAGGACAAGATGGCTGTATTTAAATGCAAAATGTGCGGTGGTGAATTGAATATTGAAGAAGGAACAACAGTATGTGAATGCGAATATTGTGGTTCTAAACAGACAGTTCCCAATGCTGATAATGAAAAAAAGATGACTCTGTTTAATCGTGCAAACAGGCTCCGTTTCGGCTGCCAGTTTGACAAAGCTTCCGGTGTATATGAAAGCATCATAGCGGATTTTCCCGAGGAAGCAGAAGCATACTGGGGACTGGTGCTCTGCAAATACGGCATAGAATATGTGGATGATCCGGCAACAGGAAAGAAGATACCGACATGCCACAGGTCGTCTTTTGAAAGTGTCATGGAAGATTCAAACTTTGACCTTGTCATGGAATATGCGGATGCTATCTCAAAAAGAGTATACAGGGAAGAAGCCAAACAGATTGAAGAATTGAGAAAAGGGATCATTGAAGTATCCTCCAAGGAAGAACCGTATGATATTTTCATCTGTTATAAAGAGACGGATGAAGACGGAAGCAGGACACTTGACAGTGTTCTGGCCCAGGACATCTATAATGCCTTGACGGAGAAAGGGTACAAGGTATTCTTCTCAAGAATCACATTGGAAGACAAACTGGGACAGGAGTATGAGCCGTATATCTTCGCTGCTCTGCATTCTGCAAAAGTCATGTTGGCAGTGGGAACACAATATGAATATTATGATGCGGTATGGGTAAAGAATGAATGGAGCAGATATTTACAGCTTATTGCCAAAGGGGAAAAGAAGACACTTATCCCATGTTACAAGAATCTTGATGCCTATGACATGCCTAAAGAATTTGCCAGATTACAGGCACAGGATATGGGCAAAGTCGGAGCCTTACAGGATCTTTTGCGTGGTGTAGACAAAATCCTGGGGAAGACACAGGCAAACGCAAAAAAAGAACAGACCATAGATACAGGTGTATCCATATTGAATGTACAGACACAGGCATTGTTAAAACGCGGATACATGGCTTTGGAAGATAAAGAATTTACAAAAGCCAACGATTTCTTTGAGCAGGTTTTAAACAATGACCCTGAATGCGGACAGGCATACTGGGGGAAAGTCCTGTGCCAATATACAGCGTCTAATGCACAACAATTATCCGAAACACTTTTCTCTAAGATTTCTTCATCAGCAACCGGAAAGGATATCAGTATTCCTGTCGATGTTGTGAGTGCTGCAAAAGAAGCGGATGAGCAAAATGCTTTTTCAGAGTTTGATGACAAAGAATTAGTTGTATTATTAGAAAACTTAATACCTGAACCAATTCAATATACAGATTGTACTGAATACTATCAGGATTGTTTGAACAATTACCAATCCGCAAAAAGTCTTTCAACAATTATGAATAGCAGGGACTATGAACGTGCTTGCAGCAATAAAGATGCTGTTGTAGATAATAATATTCAAAATGTATTGAACGGATTAAGGAGCCAAATTAAAAATCAAATCCAAATAGAAAACAAAAAGTCATTACAAGCTGAAAAAGAGAAAGAAGAGTCAGCTGACATTTTCAAAAAAGAAGTTTCAGACCGGCTTGCAAAAGTATCAGATACAATTCTTGAAATCAGAGATAAAGAAAAAGCAGCCAAGGAAGAAATATCAGAAAAAATAAAACAGCTTGAAAATGAAAAAAATAACCTGAAGGGTTTATTTACCGGAAAGAAAAGGAAAGAATTGGAAGATAACATCGCTGTATTAAAGAAGACTTATGATGAAATCATTCTCCCGAAAGATCCTGGAGAAAAGCCAATTCAATCAGCCAAACCAACACAGGGACAAAAGCCTCAAAAGAAACAAATTGTATTTCAAGAAGCGACTTATGGAACCAAAGAAATTCTTATGAGACAGTTTAATCCTTTATATGAAATACTTAAAGGCTTTGGATCATATCCTTTCACTGCTGATGGCAAAAAGAAACCAATCAAATGGAGACTATTGAAAAAGGAAAAAGATAAAGCCTTAATCATTACTGAAATGGGAATTGATTGTAAGAAATATAATAAACTACATAATAATGTTACATGGGAAACATGTACATTAAGAAAATGGCTGAATAATGAATTTATAAATACTGCCTTTAATAGCACAGAAAAGAAACTGATACTTGAAACTGCAGTCAAAGCCGAGAGGAACCCGGAAAAATATTTTACAGATCCCGGAAAAGACACAAAAGATAGGGTATTCCTTCTTTCAATAAAAGAAGCGAAGCAGTATTTTTCATCAAATGCTGAAAGAATTCTAAAACCTACACCATATGCCCAAAAACAAGGAGTTTATACCATAATTTGGGATGAAGAGAAAAATGAAGTTGTAAAAACTCCAGACGGATACGCATATTGGTGGCTGCGGTCGCCAGGCAGCGATGCTGGCGACGCGGTTCTCGTCAACATAGATGGCTCGATCAGTGCCATCGGCGACTTCGTGAGCTCCGGCAACCGCGCAGTCCGTCCCGCTTTATGGGTTGACTTTTCAAATCTGAAATAAATAATCTTCTAATCTGAGCGAAGCGATAAGGGAAAGCGTGC
>CACXCB010000289.1 GCA_902766005.1 uncultured Erysipelotrichaceae bacterium
CGAAAATGAAGTTCTGGTGGGAATGTGTCCGGAGCGTACTTTAGAGGGGAAAGCAGTAGAGGAATTAACGAGCTTGCCACAGATTATTTCGGGAAATAATGAAGCGAGCATTGAAATTGCACAGCGTCTATTTCGTCAAATTACACCATATGTTATTACTGCGCAGTCACTGGAGGAAGCGGAGCTGGCTAAGCTGTATTGTAACACATACCGTGATATGACGTTTGCTATAGGTAATGCTTTTTGTATGGCAGCGCAAAATTTTGGCGTGGATGGGATTAGTGTTATTGAGCATGCAAACCGCGGGTATGCACGAAGCAATATTGCAAAACCAGGATTCGTGGCGGGCCCTTGCCTGGAAAAAGATGCATATATCCTTATCAACAATATGCCAGATTGTGATAGTAAGAATTTTATTATGGCAGCAAGGCAGTTTAATGAATCGCTTGAGGATCAGGTTGTGACTTGGGTTAAGGCTAAAGTTGGTGTTCCAGCAGCGGATAAGGTACTAACATTGAGTGGAATGGCTTTTAAGGGGCAGCCTGAGACATCGGATCTTCGAGGTTCAAGTTCGGTTTATATAGCGCAGAAGTTGTTTGATTTGGGATACCAGTTGAATTTGCACGACTTTGTAGCAATTCCCCAAGAGATGGAAGCTTTAAAGCTTGGGAAATGCTATAAGTCGAATGAGTTGATTGACGCTTGCAATGGAGCGAAAGCTTTGTTGGTTTTAAACAATCACAAAAAATATGGGTCTGTGCTATATGACGAAGTATTCTCAGCAAAAAAGGGGTTTTCAATATTGGACAGTTGGAAAGTGTGTACAGAGCTTTATTATGCGGAAGATGTTAACATTGACACGCTTGGCACTATGAATATCTATTAAGGAGACGTGTGATGGGATGGGGCATTTTTTGAACCGTGTTGCAGAGCGAGTTACCCTAAGGGGAAGCTTGCTGTTTTTGATGGCTATTTCGGTTGTCATCCGCTTTATGAATATTGGTAGGCTTCTTTTGGGGAGGGCTGAGTTCCGGCAGACTCAGACTGCACTTACAGTTCGGGAATGGCTTGAGAATGGTGTTATAGTGTTTGATTATATAACACCTGTTTTTGGACCAGGCACTTGTATTACTTTTGAGTTTCCGATATATCAATTGTCGTGTTATTTCTTGTATAAATGCCTGCCGTTTTTGCCATCTTTGGATATGGCCTGTATTTTAGCCAATTTAGGTTGGTTCTTTCTGTCTGCATATATGTTATATCGAATTTTGCTGAAGCTATTTCCGGAAAAATGTGAGATTGCGTTTTATGGACTAGCAGTGTACATGATTTCTCCATATACAATTTATTGGAGCCATACATGTATGATAGATTACTGTTCGGTATTTTTCTCTTTAGCATATGCGAACTTTTTTGTAGAATGGCTTAGAGAACGGGTGTGGAAATCATATTTGCTCCTTTTACTTTTCGGAAGTTTTGCATATTTATCTAAGGTAACGACGGTTGTGGCTGTGGTGCCTTTTATTACTTTTTTCATTCTGAAATATTTGTGCAAGGAAAAAGATACTATTAAGGCAGTGCTTAAATTGTTAATTCAAGACTATAAATGGTTCTTTGCATTGCTGGTGGCGATATTTATACCACTGGGAACAGGCGTTACTTGGTCACATTATTCGGATCTTACGAAAATTGCGAGCGGCTATGTGGGGTTCACAAGCAATGCACTGGTAACATGGAATTTTGGGACATTTCAGCAAAGAGTAGATCCAGAGTGCTGGTTTAATATCTTTTATAATATATTTAAATATATTTTGCCATATGCTTGGGGATTGATTTTAATTTTTTTTATTGCTGTAAAATACAAAATTCTTAATATTCGCTACTGGCTTCTTGTTATATGTGCGTTTTTGCCGATTATTGTGTTTTTTAATTTATATTATAGACATGATTACTATTTTATAGCTGTATCACCGTTCATTTGTGCATTTGCAGGGGCGTGCTTTTATGAGATGACACAGCATTTAAACGGGAAATCATGGATAATTCGCTATCTTATCTGCATAAGTGTGATCATTTCCATTGCACTTCCTCGTACTTATTGGGACTCGTATTTTACTACTAGGGAAAAGTATATGGAATCAGAAGAGTGGAAAGTGATTAGCTATGTTAATGAGAAATCCGGTCGCGATGATTCTATATTGATTTTGGGTAATGATTGGTCATCGAGCCTCCAGTATTATATAGAACGTTCGGCTGCTACTATGCCTGAAAATAATGAAATAAAATTTCCAGACGTAAGCTTTGGCTGGATCGTTTGTGGAAAAGATGATAGCATTTGGCTGGCAAAATATCCTAATCGTAAGTTTGAAAAGCAGATAGGAAAGTGGAAAATATATCAAATCGTTAGATAAATGGTAAGTATCAAGGTTTAGGTTGTATTCCCGCCAGACCATTCTCGTGAGATAATAACACCAACAAATTAAAGTTTTGCCGAATGTCTTCGTGTTTCGGGAAAACTTCAAATTGGA
>CACXCB010000290.1 GCA_902766005.1 uncultured Erysipelotrichaceae bacterium
ATTTTGTCAGTAATTCAGAGGTCATGTGGATTCTCCTATATTAATTTGTATTTTCATATTTAATACGTAACAAAAGACTTATGCATATCAATAAAAGAAAATGATAATGGATCAAATTTCAGTAAATGATGTATGAAAATTCTTTCTCCGGATTCAGCCCAATCCCATTCAACACCATATATTACGCCTGTCTCTTCATCTTGATAGATTTCCTCAACGATGAAGTCAGCCACTATGTCTATACGTGCAGGTTCATCATTAAATACTGCCCAAAATTCATTGTATCGTCTTCCTTCTATTGTCTGCATAACGCAGCCATCAATTGTATGCAGGTCAAGCAAAAACATCGGCATGAATTCATAGATACAAGTAACTTTACTTGGCGTTACATACCAAATTGAGTTTGAAGAGTAATCTTCATCATCAAATTGTGTTTGAAAAAAAGCCTCTACAATTCCATCATTATTAAAATCCGCATACGATTCAGCTTTTATTACTTCATTGCAAACGGTTCTAAGCTGTTTTATTAACACTTCATTAGCATTAGCGCTTGATTCAGCTTTTGCCAGATGACAAGATTCTGAAGCCCAAAAAACCACACTCATCAAAAGGAGAATAGATACTTTAAATATACGCATTTTTTATTCCTCCATTAATTGTTAACTTTTTGGGTATAGTACTGTTCTGTTTCGACAAATTCCAGTGTTGATTCATCAAACGTACATAGAGTGTATTTTATAAAATCCCCTTCATATGTAAAAATCGGATTAGATACATAGGTATTGCCTGATGATTGGACAATATCGTCACCAGCCAACTCCAGTCTATACGGTTGCCCTCCCTTAACACCAACAAGAGAGCAGGACTGTGAGTCGTTATACTGATTGCTCCATACCACAAAAAACCTTTTATTGTTTGCAATTACTCGCTTTATACTCCCCGCACTCACTAAATCCACTTTACTTGCGCCTAAAACTGTAACAAACCATAGGTGCTTTGCACTTCCATTATCCTGAACTTCTGCGAATGCTTCAAATGTTCCATTGTTATCATAATCTTTATATTCCCAACAAATTAAGTTGCCGTTAGTACTATTATATAAGATTTTCTTTAATGCATCTACTGAATCTGCTCTATTTGTATCAATATCAATAGTGGTTTCCATTTCTTTATTATTGTCTTCATTGGGTTCATCTATTCTTTCTTTATTTATATAAAAGATTCCTCCTAGTATAATTAATATCAATAGACAAACAAATGGCAATCTTATGGTGCTGGCTTTTCTGTTTTTTTCTCCCTCCAATTTTTTTCTATTGTCGTTGTTTTTTGAGGAACGGGGTTGGGAACTTTTCTCTGGTGTCTCTGTCACTCCTATCGTTATATTGTTTCTAACTTCTTGTGCGTAATCAGATAACCGTTTTTGTAACGCTCCTTTAGCACAACGCATGGCACGATCATAGTTCTTGTTATCTTCGAGCAAATGCGTTACAGTTCTCCATTCTTCTTCTTCATGTAACCCCTCCTCTGACATAGCTAAGCCCAACCATACCATTGACTCTTTTCCATAACTAGATAGAAGATCTTGAAAAAACACTTTAGCTTCCTCAAAATCACCATCTTTCAAATATATGTAACCTGCATCCCAGGGAGTGCTCTCTTCTAGTAGTAATTTGTTTAATCTGCTAATCACATCCAGCATGTATGGCGCATTTAAACAATATCCTTGATACGGTTTTAATTCTTTAGGAAGATAATCTGTTTCAGAAAACAATGGAATAATTACCTTTTTATTATCATATTCCATTCGTTCCATAAAACGACGCCATTCGCTACGTACATAGGTACTTGTAAAATAATCGCTTCTGGTTCCAATTGCAAGCATCATACGACTTGATTCTATTGCAAGATAGATAGATGCTTCATAATTTGCTCCCGCATAATCTCGCAAGGATATTGGAGCAAAGAATACTCGGTAGCCTTCTTTCTCTAATTGATTGAATATATTGTGGGCTATTTCACTATCTTTTGTTTTATTCCCGTTTTCATCGCTTTCCTTGTAACAGAGAAAAACATCGTAAGAATCTATTTCATGGCGAAGACGTTTGATTTGATCCTGTATCTGGTCAATATATCGTCCATCTTTTTCATATGCAATGCGTACTTCAGAAGGGGCCTGTTCTATAGCTTTAAAATAATCTGGTTCTGAGCAGAAACGAGTGTTCACGCTCCTTCGACATGTGATTAATCCATCCAAATGAATATTATCTTCAATATATATCACACCATATTTGCACAGCAATAAACCCCATCGGGCTTCATGCTCCTCTGGGCATGCCTGCAATACTTTCCGATACGCCACTTCCGCTTCCTTGAATTCACCCATATTCCGGCGTTCATTCGCGTACTTCATCAAGTTCGTTTCATCCGGTTTACTTTTGGGTCGATCATTCACCCGGAGGCAATATTCGCACTTGACCAGATTCACTCCTGCAGGAAAAATGATGTCCGCGCCGCATACACTGCATTTTGTCAGTAATTCAGAGGTCATGTGGATTCTCCTATCGTCATGTTCTTTGCTCTTTTCTAATGATTCAAACCGATGTGCAAATAATCCTTCTTCCGCCCACAGGATTTGTATTTTTTAAAACAGGCTGATCTCCACCGTAATGGGCACAGAGGCCGCTTCACTGCCAGGCCTCGATTCTGGCTTCGATTCTCTTGCGTTCTTCCTGCCGTTTTCTTTCTTCCCGTTGCTGTTCCATGCGGTCGGTAAACGGGA
>CACXCB010000291.1 GCA_902766005.1 uncultured Erysipelotrichaceae bacterium
CCATTAGATTTTGTGATAGCTAAAGTAAGCGCATACATTCCAATGCTCATTTCCTTTGTGGGGATTTTTTCTTTAGGATAAGCTTCCTTCCATAAATCCTGATAAACAGATTTGAAATAATCATTCGGGGCCATTCTTTCATGCCCCTTAGTACTGTCAGTAAGATGCCCGATAATCTTTCTATGCTTTTTCCCTTCTTCATCGACTATTACAATGGATACCCGTCCATCGTGTCGATCCGGATAGGCAAAAGAAGGCATAGGCATATCCTTCAAATTTCTATACACAACGCCCAAATTAAAATACCTCCAAATATAATACACGTATGTGTTTATATTGTACATTATTTTAATTTCGTTTTCAAGATGAATTTACCATAAAATCAATGGATTTCATCAATAAGCTAAAATAATAATCGGTCATAAACTCTAATTCCCGGATATGTTCATAACTATATACTAATTTTTAGACCATTTTTTGCAGCTTATTTTCTTTGAAATCCTTTGATTTCAAGCCGTTTTGCTACTTGTAGTTATTGACATGGACAGTAAAATATTATATTCTTTAGTTATTATTAAAGCTAACTAAAGGAGGATATTTTGCCGAATATTACTTTCTACACAAACAAAGCCGGTACTGTTGTGGCAAACTGGCCTGGTAAAAGCGTGATGACGGACAAAGGGCCGCGGAAAGAAGGCCAACGGTACCTGGGGAAAGTCATCAACCGGGATAAACTTATCTTCTGGACCAGAAACGATGGCTATTATATTTTCAATCCGGCCGACCAAACAATCCAGACAATTGCTCCTGAGGATCTGCCGGCCAGTAGCTATGAACCGGATGGATCAAGAAGAAAACCTCCCATAGTAGTGGACTTCGGCGACTCATACTTTCTTGCTCACCTTCTCAGGGATACCGGATACAATGGGGTGATCGACGTTCTTGAATGTAAAAACAGGGATACTCTGTATGCCATGCTGCATTATTACATTCTTGAAGATGCGGCGAATTGCCATGCGGATATTTGGTACCGGCATAACTATGCCTCCTATTTGTATCCTCATGCCAACATCTACAGTCAGCGGATCAGCGATTTATTGGCCTGCCTTGGCACGCCAGAGCAGAAGCGTAACTTTCTGTTGAAGCATATAGAGTATGTACTGTCTTCAACAGATGGCGAAGTGTCCGTTCTCATTGACAGTACTGGGCTGCCGAACAAATGTAATCTCCCAATCACACGCATCAGCACCCATGAAGGCGAGACCAATATTGAATTCCGAATGATTGCCCTTGTGCAGAAGGACACTGGGCTGCCTTTGTTTTATGAAATAATACCAGGCAATATCGTTGACATTTCCACGATTGAACGCATTGTCCGCATTGCAAAACAGTACCGCTGCGAAGTGTCATACGCCATAGGGGATGCGGGATACTGCTGTCCGTCCACAATGGAAAAACTGGTGCTGGCCGGAGTTGAGTTCATGACAAGGCTCAACCCTACATATGATACCTTTGCCAAAGTCATGGAAGAGCATGGCTGTGAACTGGATGATGCGGGCAATACCGTACGTTACCGAAATCGTCTGGTGCGGATCATAAAGGTACCTTCACAAATCGCTGTCAGCAGGGATACCGGGGAGGCTGTCACAGGCTTTATATATCTCTGCAAAGATATGCAAAGTTCTGCAAGCAAACAAGACCACCTGATGGGATCATCAAAATGCAAGAACCTGACGACAGAAGAAATCATGAATCTCTGCCGCCTGTTTGGCATCTTTGCGATTGTAACGACCCGGGATCTGAAGCCTGAGGAAGTGCTCCCTGAGTACTATATCCGCCAGAATGTCGAGCAATACTTTGATTTTGGCAAGAACTACGCACGTTTTATACCTGTGCGGCAGCAAACGATGGAAACACTTGCTGGCCATATGCTGCTGGCATTCATAGCAACATTTGTAGTCATCCTGATCAAGAACAGGCTGAATGTGGTTGATACCCACTATTCAGAAGTCCCCCTGAAGCTCTGCGTACAGGGGGATGATGAGCTGATTCCGGTTGAGGATGAAAACAGAAATACACGATACTACCAGGCGCAGGATCCGATCCTGGAAGCATTCAGGGCATCTCCGTCAACGCTGTTCTATGAACTGCGTGGGCAGAAGGCCGAAATCTTTGATGATGAAATCATTCCCTGTGTACCGGTCAGGCAGGCAAAAGATTTCTATGAGGCATTCAAGTTGGTTGCCCCACTTGCCGTATTGAGGAAAGAAACCGGTCTCGAAGACGAATACTATGATGGCACTACTTGCAAACTGAATCGAAAAGTGGCTTTTGGATATAAGCCAAGTATCTCTGATGAAAAGATCCTGAAAAAGCGCAGTACGCAAGCCGTAAAGAAGGCCCATGCAACAGCCAGTGCAGCAGGGTTGGTGGCTATCGAACCACCGGTCAAAAGAAAACCCGGACGTCCCAAAGGATCCAAAAACAAGAAAACCCTGATGCGCGAGGCGGCTGAAGCAGCAAAGGCAGGCGAAACAAAGCGCGGGCGTGGCAGGCCAAAAGGTGCTAAAGATAAGCAACCACGAAAACGGAGAAGTTCGCAATAATATTTTTCTTATTATTTTCGGTTCACAATATTTTGTGCAATTATAAAGCCATATACTACCTGTAAACCCTTTGTTTTACAGGTGTGTATAGGATTTATATAGTTAGAAACATACCCGGGAGAAAGAGATTAATGTCGTTTTTGAAACAAAGTTTAGATAATATTAAGGTTTGGATAAA
>CACXCB010000292.1 GCA_902766005.1 uncultured Erysipelotrichaceae bacterium
AATCTGACATGGCAAAATCCTGGGCAACTTTTTGTTGCTCAGGAACTTATAAAAATAGTTAAACTAAAGTGCTGCGGAATTAAGGAGAAACAGAAATGCGACAGAGAAAGCGACCATACCGGTTCTTGACTGGGACGACAATAATGCCAGTAAAAATAAGGTCATACCGACTATAAAGAGCCAATTACTATTGCATCTGTCTTTGAGAACGCATGTATATGGAGCCGCAAAGCAAATACACGAGGCCAACCCGGCCGGATTCTCAAATGAACCTTTATGAATATTACTGGAATCTGACATTACTTGGAAAAGAACATAAATAGACTCGGCGGTACATACGGAGATAATCGCTATGATGGAATAGGACTCCATTATGGTTATCCATTGGTTATCTTCCTGACGTGATATCCACAATCTATATGACACGGCAACCCCCAATATGGAAATTCCCAGCATTGAGAATATCCATTTGGGAATAGCCGTTGAATCGGTAAATAAGTTGCATTTGCCGAAGACGCTGCCAATGCATGTTAACAGAATAATAGCAGCAAAAATCCATTTCCAGATTCTTTCCCTCAAATCTAAAATAGTACTTTATTGGAAGAAATCAGATTTGGAGTAGCTTTCAGAACCTGATATTACATTACCGTCACTTGAGGTCGTAAAAGAGATGCCATTCCAAGAGATTGTCATACTTGCTGGACCGGCCGCGGCGGAATAGTGGACAACACAAGTGTTTCCTGTTATTGTAGGTTCCGCCTTTGCTGCAGCTTTTCCAAATTCTGTAGCATGACTCCCACATAAGTCATTTACAAGAAAAGAACCGTCTTTATAACGTACCGTAAAGCTACAAAATGCTCTGGCAACAATGACACTTAAACGACGATACGTAACTTCATCTGTTACAAAATGCTTTTCTATGTCCGAATTAATTTCTTCTGATGCCTTTATGCGTGCCTTAGCCTTCATTTTCTTTGCTTTACTGGTAGTCGTGGATTTTGTATTCATCAGGATATCGTCGTAAACCATGATACTCTTTGAGACATACCCCTGCGATGTGTATTCTTTGTCGTTTACCCGACACTTGATTTGAATGACACCCAGCGTCTCACCCTTATATAAGCCCAAACATGTTTCTCGCCAAGAGGAACATGCGTTCTTGTCTTTTTCTGAGAGCGAGCTGTAGGTTGATACTGACACAATGGTGTTGCCTGAATAGACAGGAATCATGGCGGAGGAGGGCACTGTCAGAAGGGCATCCGTCACTTTTGTAGTCCCTTTATATTCATAGCTCAAGACCTTGACGTTTTGCTCACCAAGCCAGGTTGCACCATCGCCTGACATATAGTAATTTATCATTTCCTGCCATGAATTAAAGGCAAAAAGTTTATTCAGATCCGTTATCTTGGATGAAATCTCATCCATACTATCATTTTCCTCATCAGAATCATTCTGACAAGAGAACAATACACTTGTTGCCATAAGAACGGCAATACTTAATAGTTTTAATTTCATAACGCTTTTATATTTAGTTAATAATTATCACCACCATATCTGTTTTCCTTTTTCAAGGGTGAAGATTCGCTCCTCTTTCCCTTTTGTGTCATCACACAACAGGAGAAGGGCATTCTCTGGAATATTGCCAAATTCCAATTCGCCCATATTTGGTGCATCCTTTTCCTCAATCATACTCCATCCATCATTGTCCCAATAATATAGGGAATAATGGTCTCCTCGCTCAATAAAGTTACCATCTGAACGAGGAAAGACCTGAATATATGAGAGTTTTGTTGGATGTTCGAATTCAATGATTATATTCTTACCGATAATTCCGGATAAGTTACATGAGGACAATAAGTTTCCGTCAAACATAACTTTCTGTCTTCCACGTGTATCTTCTTGTTGTGTGTGGAGAGCAAAAGGACGCAACACTTCTCCTTTCGTGTCGTAGAACATGATCTCCGCTGTCAAAGAAGTTTTGTCTGGAGCACATACATATTTAAGATATTTATATTCCTTATCTCCTCTAACAGTCAATGTACTGAAACTCTTTTCACCAATATCTGTGATTCTGCCAATCAGCATGGAGTCTTTGAAAGTAATGTCATTAGACGCCAAGAACGTACCACCGATAATTTCGCGCTTATTCAATTTTGTGCTTTTCGATTCTGGATATTTTCTGGAGAGAATAACTTTCGTCAAAGCCCTGACATCAGTGCTTAACCCCCGTATTTGTCCATCGTCATTTATTATAAAAGGATTGCTTGCCCCTATGAAATCCCCGTTAGATCCATAGACGAAGGGAAGGTATGCCACACCTCTGCCCAATTTGGAAAAAGTAGCATTACCATCTTCATTTTTGGCAAACCAGATGGGGACCCAGTCTTGGTTGTCAAATACTGCGAGGAAGATCCATCTTCTCGACAACACCTCACTGTTCTCATTTAGTCCGATGACAACATCCGACGTCCCGACGTACTCGCTTGTAACATCTATAATTCCTGTTTGCTTGAACAGCTCAGGAACGGGTTCTTCCTTCTCTGAGGAAATCTCTGCTAAACCATCGTTATTTTGATAGGAGTACCTGAATACTTTGGCGATTTTCTTTTCTGATGCGTTGTTGAAGTGAGCACCTGCTTCTTCACCCACCCCGAAGGGAATGGCCGTATTGTCGTTTATGAAGATGACACACCACGAATGTCCCATAGACCGGTTTGCCCATTGTGGAACGAAATCAATGGTTGATGGTATGCCCAATGACCGTAGCTGAGCAGTACTGAAGGATGCGGCATCTTTGCAGTTGCCTACATGAATATCTGGAAGCATATCCAGGGGTATCTCTGGTCTCGGATATTTGGGTGTGTAAATGGATATGGGAAGTTTCTTCCGTAACTCGGAATATATGCCCAATTTATAAAACCTGTTATCCTGACAACCGAAGAGTTGTTCTGTGGGATATTCGTACAAGCTCTTGAATCTGTCACGCCAGTTGCTGATCGGTTCTTCGCCAATTCTGTAGGGCAGAACATATTTGCAAAACAGATCGAAGCTTACATCTTTCGCCCATGGCTTATTCCAAACCTCAAAGGCAGATTCGATGTTGGAAATTAAATAATTTGCCGTAACATTCTCAATATCAGATTGAGATACGGCTTTTTGCAAAAAATTCTTATGTCTTAATTGTACTTCTTCATAAAAGGCTCTGTAGTCGCGTGTGTTAAGATTCGGGTTCACACTCATAAAACTGTCCACCTCTGCGATATAATGATTTATGACTGGACTCACCTGGCAACCTTTACCACCCATATTCTCAATCAAGAAACATGCGGCCTTATATTTCAGCTCATCACCCTTGAAATGGTCAAGAACTCTTTGAAGATTCTTAGCGTTTGATCCTGCCCGCTTGAGTGCCCTGTCAATCCTTTCTTGATTATCATTATCGGATGGACATGAGAAAACAGGGATAGTATAAACCAGAAATACAATTATAATACTAAATACATATTTCATCATTAACGCAATAAATAATTCGGTGAAATCCGAGTTTAGTAGGTAATTGTAATAAATCCATGAAAGGATATGTTCCCCGAAGTCAATATTATCTCATATTCTCCTGAAGGAAGGGAAGGAATGAGAACAAGACTTTCGATGGAATATACAGTCGTTTCATAAACCACATCCTCAGATGTTGCCAATTGTAGTGCATAATCGGGATGGGATGTTTTAAAGTGCAGTACTAAATTTGAATAGGTGACATGAGGTGGTCTTATAGGTGTTCGAGGGATGCTATGGTTGTTGTTAAAAGGATCCTCAATGGTAACCTCTAACTCAATCTCCTGCTCTTCCTCCTCCAATACATCTGCGTTAATGCTTGCACAAACACAAAACATCAAAAAATACAGTAATTCAATTCTTTTCATTTTGCTTTCTTTTTTGATTGCAAAAGTAAAAAGAATATAATTGTCAAGTAAAGGAAACACCCAATTATTTTTTAACGGGTTTTTAACAAGGCATGTAAGTAGTTGATAATAAGGTATTAAGAAATACCCTTAATTCTGCTATCGAATTCCCTTGCCCCTCCTTCTACATTAAAGATTTTGGTATGCAGTCGCTTCTTCTGCATGGATAGGCTGGCAGAACTCATGGACATCAGGTTACATATTTCTGACATTTGGAAATGCGTTCTTACCAACATGCAAATGTTATATTCTTGTTCCTTTAGCGTTTGACGACTGTTGACGATGGCATAGAATGACGGTATTTCCTTATCTATGAGATTACTCAATTCTTCCCAGTCATTAGCCGTAGGCAGTTCCCTTCCTTTAGAGGCTACCGCATGGAACCTCCTGCAAATGTCGGCTTCTGCAAACACAATGTCCACGGTGAATATATTGCCATGTGTTTCCTCGTAATTCCTAATGCGAGTCTTAAGAGTTTCGATATATTCTGTTTTCTCTTTTATAATTTGGTCATACCTCATTTCTTCCATCTCTAAAAGTTCTTTTTGCGCTGCTACCAGTTCTTCCTTATCATTCTCGTATTGCTCTAATAGTTTCTTTTGATGGCTCCGGTATCTGAACCATGCATAAACTGCCGATAAAACAAGTAATAGGATAATGAATGCGGAAATCAATAGGTATTGTCTCGTCCGACCTGCTTTCTTTTCCATCCTAACAGCAAGTTCCTGGTTCCTGCCATATTGATATAAGGAATTGATGTTCATGAGAATGTCTCTCGAATTGTGTACAAAAACCGTATCGTCAAGTGCGAAACACAACTGAGCATACTTTGCGATGGAGTCGGTATTCCCCTTCTTCTTAAACAGTTGAAGCAGGGCATTGTGTGCGGCAAGTTGGATGTTGGTGCTTTTCCCGTGCTTTATGGCTCTCCTAATGGTCAATTCAGCGGAGTCTAATTTGTTGACAGCCATATAATATCTCCCCTTGGTGACGTAGTGCATCTCCTTGCCGGGTATGATATTCTTATTCTCGTCGAAGAAACTGCATGTCTCATACATATCCATGTTCCTCTTTGCCTGTTCATATTCACCCTTAGCAACGAGATGATAAATAGTAAGTCCAAGCGTGATGAGGGCATCGTCATCCTTTCCGACAGACTTGAATCGCCGGTAGGTGTCCTCAAAGAGTCTTAGTGATTTTTCATCTTGATGAAGTAAACCATAATCACACGCTATCTGCTCTCTGAATATCAGTGCTGTAACGGTGTCGTTGTCCAGTTCAGCAAAATGGCATGCTCTATCGTTGTAATAGAGGGCTCTTTCTGGCATAAATTCTTTGTGAAAAAGCTCTGCTATCTGGCCATTTATTCTACAAAGCAACCCATAGTCACAGTC
>CACXCB010000293.1 GCA_902766005.1 uncultured Erysipelotrichaceae bacterium
AACTCTTTACAGTATGGCCGCTCATAGACATCGATCACATCTTCCATATGGGCGATGAAATCTGCATGAATATTCCGGGTCCGAGTGGTTCTTCCGCATAAAACCGTAATGTATACACATCCTGACCAGTATTGCATGTTATAATATAGGTGAGGAATAATTTTCTTAGCGGGAGGTGCATTATGATGAAGCCAAAGAAAACAGTTCTGGATTTACATGAGTTTTTTCCTGTTGCTTTGGAAATTTATGATATCGTTAGTGATGAAAGTCAGATTACGATATACATGAAATCAAAGAGTAAAGAATGCATCTGCCCCGCATGCGGTACAATTTCCCAAAAACACCATGGTACGTATCATCGCCGTGTGCAAGATTTACCGATTTTAGGGAAGTCTGTCTGGTTGGATATCAATGCATATGAATTTCGATGTGAAAATCCAGACTGTTCCAATGTGTCAAATGTTGAGACTTTCCAAGGATTTCTTCAATATAGAAGACGGATGACGGATCGTTGTGCATTCTTCATCTGTGCTCTGGCACTTGAAACAAGCTGTGAAGCTACCGCTGACATATGCAAAGCCATGGGGATTCAGGTAAGTGGAGATACTGTAATTCGAATGTTGTTATCAAGAGCTGAGGATTGTCCTGCAGAGGCCGTCGGTGACTTTGTTGGAGTGGATGATTTTGCACATAAGAAAGGTCGCACCTATTGTACCGTACTGGTAAATGGAGAAAACCATCGGATTATTGACATCCTGGAGGGACGTGATGCTGACACTCTGAAGGCTTGGCTCAAGGAGAATAGACAAGTTCGTCGTTTTACCCGTGACCGTGCTAGCAGCTATGCAAAAGCAATTTCTGAAATCCTGCCAGACGCAATGCAGATTGCAGATCGATTTCACTTGCATCAAAACCTGCTGGATTGCATA
Organism: uncultured Erysipelotrichaceae bacterium; assembly: GCA_902766005.1. GTDB lineage: Bacteria > Bacillota_I > Bacilli_A > Erysipelotrichales > Erysipelotrichaceae > Bulleidia. The sequence goes on from CACXCB010000293.1 coordinate 930, forward strand.
AAATCAATCCTTAACAGCGAACTTCCTGCTAGAATCAAAATTCCAAAGGAAACAGCTGAACCAAGACAAAAGATTTCTTCGCAACAAGAAACAGAATCGAAAAAAAAATCAGGAACATTGCAAGCTCAAACAATCCGAACGTAACCGTCGAGTGTTATATCAATCAATTCAGGACATGCTGGATGCACATTATAGTCACAGGCAAATAGCCAAGGCCCTAAAAGTATCAAGGAATACCATTGCTAAGATTGCCTGTGGAAACATAGAAAATCTTTGCCAGTCCAGCTATCAATCTATATGGGATCCATTCAGCGATGAAATGTTAGATGGGATTCGTACTGGTAAAACCGGAAAAGAAATATACATTGAGTTAGCAAAGCGTTATAAAACGATAGGGAAGATGACTTCATTTTACAAGTACATAGCACAACTTGCTGAAGATGCCGGGCTGAAACTGGAACGTTATCATCATCGTCCGATTCCATTACCGGATGGGACAACAATTCCTCAAGATTTTGATTGCATAAAGCGGAATGGTGTCCTTCAATACCTGTGGAATGGCTTAGAAATAAGTCAGTCGCATTTAGATTATCTATATCGGAAATATCCAATCATTCCCGTTCTAAGAAAACGAATACTGGAGTTTCGAGAAATTTTCCGATGGAAAAATCCATATCTGCTATTTTTGTTCATCGACAATTGCAAAGAAGGTGATAATGTGAAATTGTCGAGATTTGCTGATGGTCTAAATCAAGACTTAGAAGCGGTGCTCAATGCTGTAGTAAGCGATTTGAGTAATGGTTTTGTTGAAGGGATCAATAACAAGATTAAGATGGTAAAGAGAGTAATGTACGGGCGTTGCAAATTGCCGCTCTTAAAGGCAAAACTCATTGGACGTCGGTGGGATGAAGTTACATCGATAACGGATTTTTGCGGATGAACCCCCATCCACCGTAATATTCAACTGCATACAGGCAAGCTTTACGTTAACGGGCATGCTTTTGTCAGCCTAATGCTTTGCGTGCCTATACTGAAGCAGCATCACGACAAATCTTATATTGCTTATGTCGCAGTACCACTCGGTTACAGGCTGTGGACTAAGGAGGCTAACAAACTGAAGATGGCAGCGGATATGGTGTCTGTTGTTATGTCTCTGATGGAAGATCGTCAGGTAATTCTTTCCTTCGACAGCTGGTATGCCAAAAAAACATTCATCCAGCCCTTGCAAGGTTTTGAAAACCTGACCATGATATGCAACGCCAGGTATGACACTGCCCTTTTCGACTTGCCGCCAGCACCTACTGGCAAGCGTGGGCGTCCGGCAAAGAGAGGGAAGAAACTGTCTCTCGATGATTTTGCCTTGGACTATGAGTACGATGGCTTCAGGATTGGACACCGCCGGGTAATGACCAATATATTTGGCGACAAGCCCGTAAACGCCTATGTGACTGAAAGCTCATCCGGTTCACGCCGTTTGTTCTTCTGTACGTCAGAC
>CACXCB010000294.1 GCA_902766005.1 uncultured Erysipelotrichaceae bacterium
AAATCTATAATACTTTCGAGAATTAAGATAAATATCATCATAGAATGGTATTGTATTTATGTTATCAACTTCTTCCAAGAACATAATTATGAATTCTTTATATTTTTCGATAACGCATAGAGTTCTTTTGATTAGTTCAATTACCTCGTCTGCATTCGCAATTCCAGACAAGGACATCTTCAACGCCTTTCTAAAAAGAAGATTGATTTGTCTCTTGTATTCGTACAATGATTCGATCGTACTGCTGTTAAGATGTACTATACTATTATTTATGAATTCACATCGATATTGCATTAATTTACAATCTTCTTTAAGATAATTTAACAAATAATGAGACCTATACACTTTTTCGCATTTTTGCGGATATGTATCTATTCCTTCCGCAAACACTCTTAACGCGTAAATTCCGTGTGCTGAAAGGACATTATTCTTTATAACAGAGCTTTCAGACAGCATTTGATGTATAGATCTTTTTAAATAAAAAAGTGAAATATCATGTTTATCTTTCGATGCAACTTTCAGACCTTTTATGCCTGAAAAGTCATCATTATTCCACGGATAATATGTGGCTGCGTATAATAATTCTTTATATGCAACACGATAATTCTTCAGTTTCATATTTTTGAACTCATAACAAGAAAAGTATTTTTCAGTATCATTAAACCCATTTATAATTATTATATGGTGTTCATACTTTTCTCTTCCTAATTCTCTAATATAGTATTGATTATAATCACATATTAAATAGTATCCTTCCGCGAGGCATATTCTAAAAACATCTAAAATATTATCAATTTTTGTAAAAACTTCTCTAGGTATTTTAATAGATTGGAATCCAGTTAATGAATCCCACTGATCAAATTTTTCAAAACGAAGGCAAAAGCCGTCTGATTCTTCTTCAAGAGAATCATACGCAAGAAATCCTATAAAATTCTCCATTATTAATTTGCTCATCTCATAGCTATTCTCCTCTACAATGCAAAAGGGGAGTACTTCTTGAGGAATTGTCAATATATAAGGCCTATTTATCTGATTTATTACCATTGCTTTACGCATACATATCATTCTCCTCTTTACCAGAAAACCAGGAATGTTGATCAACAAACATTCTTTTGTATTCTTCCGATTCTATTAAAAGTTTTTGATGCGAACCTTGAGCTACTATTTCTCCATGACTAAATAAAAGCGTTCTATCTGCATATTTAGAAAAAATAATCCTATGTGAAATGAATATCACCATTCTGTCGTTAGAGACTTCTGTCACCATTTTATAAAATTCGACTTCTGACTCAGGATCCAAATATGCCGTTGGTTCATCTAGAATCCAGATTTTAGCTTTCGGATTTGCTAGCAATCTTCCAATAGCTAATCTCTGCCATTGCCCCATTGACAATTGTATGCTTTCCGCATAGTAATATCCAATTCTCGTATCAATGCCATGGGGTAATGCGATAACAAAGTCTTTAAGACCAACCTTTTCAAGAATATACCACACCTGCTCATCACTAATATCTTCAAATGAAGCTCCAGCCGCAATATTCTCTCGTATAGAAGCTTCATAACGGATAAACTCCTGCGAAAGGTATTGTACTACACCTTGTTTGAAGGATTGCGCAGGTTTTTGATTAATAAGCAACTTTCCTGAGTCGAGTTCACTAATAATACCACTAAGTATAAGACCAAATGTTGTTTTACCGCTACCGTTTTTCCCGACAAGGAAAATCTTTTCTCCTTTATTAATTGATATGTTAATATCATGTAAAGCATACAACTCACTATTATTATATTTATATGAAACATGCGTAAACTCAACTGTTTGAGGATCTGAAATCATCTGGTTTCCGTCACATTTATTCGGCAGAAGCATCACTTTTTTAAAGCAATCTATATAGTAATTTCTTGAAATAATACTGTATAGCATAGATTCGATAGATCCAAATAGATTGACAACTTGATTAAACATGTCCAAATACATGATCAAAGTACCAATATTCATTTTTTGGCCGTAAACAAGATTACTTGAATATAGGAACATAACGAAGTAAGGAAGATTCAAGACAATTCTGCAAAACTGCAAAATCGCCTCATATATAATCTTTACTTTTATCTTCTCTTCAAACAAGTTTTCAAATATTTGACCCCACTTTTCAAGAATCCAGTATTTCAATCTCAAATGATTTGTCTCTTGGTGCATTTCAGCATTAAGGACCGATGAAGCATAGTACTTTTCAAGTTTATGCAACGATGTAACCCTGTCCCAGATTTTATTAGTTTTGCCAAATATGATCTCACTTGCCGTAAAGCACAAAAGAGCCATTATGAGATATATCGCTACGATTTTGATTTCAATCTCTTTTAGTAAATATATGTATATGCCAAAATTACCAACACAGATAATTGTATTGCTCGTTATACTAAAGCACTGAACGATTGCTTCTATACCTTCTGTTTTAGCACCTTCAATGATTTGACTAGTATCTTGTGTCTCAAAACACTCCCATTTAATGTTCATACAGTTCGATGCAAGAATTCTCTTCAAGCACGCAGACATCCTTATCTCTAATACTTTAAAGAGATAATCTTTGACTTTGTAAAAACAAACCATTAGTAAATAGAGAGCTATCAATATTATAATATGTTCGATTTGGCTGGATTCATCATTTGCAAATTTATTAATAATATCTCTCTCCAAAACGAGTCCAACAAATACGCCATAGCAACTTGGAATGGTTAACAATAATAAAAGAATAGCTTCCTTTTTCGCATACTTAAAAACTAATCCGTTTCCATATATTATGTTTGAAACATACTGATTTTTGGATCTTTTTTTTATCATCATTATACCTGCCTGTATGCTCTTCGATAGTTTTCCATTATTTCCTGGAATCTAGTCTTCTTTGACATCAAATCCTTAAAACTTCCATCTTCAACGAGTTCGCCTTTTTCCATAAGAATGATTCTATCTGCTTTCTGTGCAACATTAAGGTTATGCGTTATTATTATAACTGTTTCCTCAGTCTGTCTTTCAAGAAGTTTATTTATGACTTCTTCTTCATAAATCGGATCTACAGATGAGTCCGGTTCATCTAGAAGTAAAATATCGTGGCCACTCATAAATGATCTTGACATTGCCAGTCTTTGCCACTCTCCACCACTTAGATCTACTCCATTTTCGTATAAATCCTTACCCAACATTTGATACATTCCATCAGGGACTTTTTTAATTATATATTCAGCTTTTGCCCTTATAGCTGCTTCCTGTATTTCATGTATATTATCGATATTTTCAATATACCCCATTCCAATATTATCCTTTATCGAAAATTTGAATCGAGAATAGTTTTGAAATACAACTCCAAACAATTTGCTGTAATTCTCTTTTGAAATGTCCTTTATATTTTCCCCGTTTATATATATATGCCCTGAATAATCAGACAATACTCCTACAATTATTTTAGCAAGAGTTGTTTTTCCACTTCCATTTTTGCCAAGAATACATATCTTGTCCCCTTTATTTATTTCAATATTTATCTTTTTCAATGCCGGATCACGACTGTTACCGTATGTATACTCTACATCAACCAACTTTAATTTTTTGAACTTCGGCGGATTTACACAACTCTCATTTTCACGATTGTCTTCGCTATTTTTCTTCTCTGTTTCACAGAATTCTATATATTTATCTAATTCAGATCTGACTCTTTTCAACTTTCGAGTGAAAAGAGTAATAATTTCTTTAGTCGTCCATTTAAAGATGCCTACTATGTTATAAATGAAAACCGCATCACCTGGAGTCACTCTTCCTTCTTCAATTTTCACAATCATATATATCGCTGTTATGTACGGAATTAACTCCTCAATCACTTCGATCACTGTACTGTAAAGTACGTTTTTTCTGTATGTTTTTACAAATGTATCAATATACTCGGATCCAGCTCTGACCATATTATTGATAATCCAAGCGTTGTTATGATTCGAACGAATCTCTTTTCCGGATTCAATAGATGTTAATACTCCAAGATAATAATCCTGGAGCCTTTTTGACGGAACCGTCTCTTCCTCCATTCGGATTTCTCGATCAGTGATTATCGTATTTGCAATCGTCAAAAAGATCGATACTCCAATAATATATATAATTATGCCAATACTCAGGCGAATTAATGAAAGTGCGATTGTAATGAAAACTGCAAAGGTCAAACTTATTCCATTAAGAAATGATATAGGACCTTCAGCTATCTCTTCAATATGGGAAAGAATATATTCTTTTTTATTCTGAAATGACGTACTATTGATTCTGTCTTGTGGTATGTTATAAACATTGCTTATAAAATCTCTTTTTAGCCTTCTTTCAATTATCCCAGAGACTTTAGTCAGAAGCAGATTTTCAAAGTTTCCAGTTGATCCGAAACCCATCATAAGTAGGAAATAAATGATTATAAAAATCCTAACTCGGTTTATTTGTCCATTTTGTGTTAGTAAAACAAATATGTTCCTATTTATTCTTGGCATTGCAAACACAGCTAATCCGCAAGCAAAAGAATACACGATATTTATAATGACCCATCCTTTTGAACTATGCAATAATAACTGATATAGTTTTCTTAAATTATTAAACTTCATCATCGCACTCCATTTCTAACAAATACTTTGATATTATTTGTTCTGTCATTAGTTCTATTTCTCCTCTTTCATTTCTATAACACGGAATATGGCTCTTGTTATACAATTCGTTTCGTATGGCATCATATTCTTCTTGTCCTATTTTCTTTTCGTCAAATAGAAATCCTGACCACTGTTGATGTATATAGATCGGAAACATTACTGTAGCGACAACTTTCCCGTTTGATAATGCTTCTAGATAATTCACTGTTTTCATTACATATTCAATCGTATCCTGTGGGTTAACACAGAGTATTATTATATCCGGTTGCGTCCCTAACAAGAACTCCTCCTGCTTAAGAGTAGTATCAGATATATTGCTGATTGAAGATGGAATCGTGCCTGACTGGGAACCAACAATTATAAGATCCGGATCTTTTTCTTCAATGTGATGCATGATTTCATTAAGATATAATATAGCTTCTTCTGCCCTCCATTTTAAATTGGAATTGTATCCCATTGGATAATCAGCATCTGAAGAAAACAATTTGGATGTTGGTTCTGTTCCAAGAAAACCAATACTATATCCACATTTTTCAAGATAATACTTCATATATAATTGAACTGTGAATTTACCCTGTCGCGAACTCGTTCCGAACACTGCAATCACTGGTTTCGTAGATTTCCACATTCTTCCATTGCGCCATCTCGGAACGCAATCTGTTTCCGTTTCCGGCCAGTATACCCATGTATCTTTATGTTGTACATTTGATACTTCAAATGAGGGTTTATCAAATGTATAGACTGAAATATTATTATTCAGACAAAATTCCAGAATGTCTTTCGATCTGTTTTTCCTTATCCTGGATTCGATTAAATCGCAATGTCCAATTATCATAGTATCAATGTTATGATTCATCGCCAAATCTTCTATCGGTTGTATTACATAAGTTTTATTGCCATCTGTAGATGGAATTGTTCTTCCAATCATCCCTCTCTTTTTTTCGTCATAAACATTAGTAATGTTAAAATCCAAATCTTTCTCAAAACGTATAAGCGCATGCATCTCCTTGTTGTATGGATATATAGCAGCATTATGAATTCTTCCTATTCGTGTTGCACTTAAAATTGGCCTTCTTTCATAATGTATTATTCTCCGTGCATTTTTCGAGAGCTGTGCAAGAATATTATCTTTGTTACAGGACCTTTGATCCTGTATAATTCGCGTTATGTTGTTTACCACATGTGCCGCCGCGAAACTGGTTCCTGAAACAAGGCGATATCCGCCATCCCTCCAAGCAACTCTTTGAACTCCGTTACGTGCAATAATGTCGACCACATCATCTTCATATACTATATCATAATCGGTAGTTCGTATAATACTCGGGTCTCCGTCTACCCCAATAACTGATTTAAACGCAGCTGGATATGAAAGACTGCCATCATTATCAAAAGCACTAACGATAATTTTCCCTTTCGAAATAAGATCATTACATATAGTTTCTATCGTTTTTCTTTCTTCATTATCCATGTAGGGTGTCCCTAAAGACATAAGAATAATATCACTATCTAGAATTCCCAATGATCGAAGAGCAAATGCTAGTGTTTCAACATCTGCATTATAGTTTTCATCAATGAATATTTTAATTGAAATCAGTTCAATGTCCGGATTGAAATTGTATAATAAACTTGCTATAGCAGTCCCATGGCCAATAGAATCAGTTCCATCGCAAGAGACAAGTAAATAATCTTTATTATTTCTTTTAACTTCGTAAGATGCACATTTCAATCCAGAAAAACACTTATGGTCTATCTGAATACCACTATCGATAATTACTATTTTCATTTATATGTCAACTTTTTAAGCAGATACTTCTATATTATTGAAGATGTGAAAGAATAATCTTTCACATCTTCTGATAATATGCTGCTATATCCGTCTAGTCCTTATTTTGTTATATTAATACTCAGCAGTGGCACTTGGAGCCGCAGTTTGTATTTTCTGTATACCCAGTTATTTTCTTCATCGGCTTAAAGGGTTTCTTTAGCTTTTTCTTATTTTTTACTTTCAAATCGTTTTTATTCATTGATTCTCTCCTTACTGTTATATAATAGCAGCATGATTATCCTTCTCTCTGGTTTCAATAATCATATTAATCAATCCATCTAAAGACTGAAATGCAGAACCATCAAGGTATTCATCCGGACATTCAAATCCAAACGCTTCCTCTAGCGACAGTATTGCTGATATATATTGAAGTGAATCTTCAATGTTTATAATTTCATAAGGTTGATCTATATCACAGAGAATCCCAACACTTGATAGCACGCTTGCTACATTTTTATAATTTATCTCCATGTTTATTCCTTTCCTCGAGATTGGATGATTTTTTTCCAAGTTCAGTTCTATGACGATAGCATTCATATGTCATCGAATTCTCAGATAGTATCTTCATTTCATCAATGATGCTATTATCATCCCAAGGGCATTTACAAGTTCCTTCTTTCAACGAACCCATTGGACAAATCATTCCGCCGCATGTAGGTCTATTCTTACACTGCTTATTTGCACAAGGTTCTACCTGAAACCACATTTCCCAATTTTCATTCAAATGCATGTTTCCTTTATCATCCAAAAAACCTACATTATTGATTGGTTCATCAAGGAAACTTGTGCATTTCAGCAATTGTCCCGTCGGTGTAATAATATAAGAATTTCTCGTAGATGCATAACATAATGTTCCAGCAACCCCCAAACACGTTCTATTGATTTTAAATGGCAAACCCAACTTTGAGGCAAATAATCTTGCTTCATTCAAAACTGATAAATCCTTAAGTAATAGATTCCTTATTGAATTGATTCTTTCCCCACCAAAGTTCCCAACTAATCGCCACAACAGATTGAAGTGAGGATTGTCTGCAAAGTATTGTGACAGGTATTTCGCAAATGGTTTTGCTGTAGATAGCATTTGTTGTGTGAAATTTGTTCTTATTGTAATGTCATACATTCCTTTCGGATATTGATTTTTAATATTGATGAGATTCAAAATAACTGTCTCAAAGGTATCCGATCCATCTATAAATGGTTTTTGAAAGTTGTGCGTCTCTGGTAGCCCATCAACTGTAATTTGATAATGTTGTACCTTTATTCTTCTAAGCCGTCGAAACACCTCTGGTGAGAGCAGATATCCATTAGATGTGATATTTGCCATGTATGGCTTTTTATTCTCCTCACAAATTCTGATGAGTTTTCTACTCAATGATTCTATTCTTTCTAGTGCACATAGTGGTTCTCCCCCGAACCATTCTATCGATAACCCTGGATACTTCCTTATCTCACTTTTTACATATGCCACTATTGCATCTTCTGTCTCTAAATCCATATCGATTATCTCATGTGATTCATAGCAATAGATACATCTGAAATTGCATTGAAGCGTTGGCATGATTGTTAAATCCAAATGTCCAGCATTTCCCTTATATCGATCCAGCATTTTAAGATATGTCTTCTCTTCGTCATAATCATCATCAATAATAAATCCTTTTTCTTGCATATAACTAACTAGTTCTAAATCGTTCCAATTTACTTCAGGATCATTTAGTATTCTTCTAACAGAATCTATCTTCTCCTCAGGAAATCGTATAAATTCTTCAGAAACAATGTTACATACCGAAATATAGTTTTCAGTTTCATAAATAAAATTATACCTTGATGCTTTCATCACATTCTACCGTCCTACTTTTATGTTAGTTGAATTATACACTTTCTTATATTTTCTTATTCATATCTCCATCAAATGGTTTATTATTTCGTCTAAACGGCTTTTTTTACGTTTTGATAGGTTGTTTTCATAGAAAAGGCCAACTGAAATCTGATCGATATGCTCGTCAATCCCATTGCGCACATATCGTATTGAGGAGACCACCCGAGCACCAAGGCCAGCAATCTGAAGCCTTATAAACACTTCAAATATCTTATGTAAGAGATTCCAAAAAATGGATAGTTCAGCATGCTAGAGTCTCCTGATATCATGCTGCCATGGTCAGATACCATTTCGACAAAATGCCAGTAGTTCGGATAAACAATGTTTGTCATAAGTCATTCAAGTAAAAACTGATTTTGTTGGGTAGTACTTGCAAACTCTGGATAATCGGTGAGTCTGATTCAGAAGACCAGTGTACGATTCATGTTGAATTGACATGAATTGTTTTAAGCTTATTCCAGTGTAGCGCGCCTATCCGGGTTACGGAAGCAATTCTTTCACGGCATCACAGAACAAGCATTTTTATGCCGGTAAAAGGTTCATGACACATGTGCGCATATGATAGCTTTAGATACCGGCAATTTGACTTGTAGAGCGCATCGTTGTCGCATTGCCGAGTAATTGTGCGTCAAAGACTCGTGCCAGGAGCACCTTGGTATATAATGCTGATGATTCAACCTTTTTTTTACAGAACAGTATCCATAAATTGAAGAGATGACTCATTCACATCAGAATGGCTACGCCGATGATCTGCCATTTGAAATGAAACACTTACACCGCTCTTACCGAAAACGCATACCGCAGAAGCGGATTTTGCATGGCACCCACAATGTAGCATTTACCCGTCTAGAGCACTTATATTAAAAACGCAGAAAGAGAAGGTGTGTTTACACCCTTCTTTCTGCGTAGAATTATTAAAGTTATGTTTCTCCATATGCTTTCAAAAGCATAGAGACTTTCCGGCAGCTTCTTAGATATTAGTTTTCTTTGCGAAGCACATCCGGAACTTCAGGCTCATAGGCCATTCCAACCGATAATGAACCTGCATTGTAGACTGCAACCGTTTCAAGAGCTTCGGCAATAAGATCTACGATCGTTTCTTCCATTTCATTGCTCTCCTTTCTTCCTTTATTTAAGCCTATATATTGTTTGGCTTGTTTAACAGTTTTGGATAGATCATGAGAATCAAGACCTCTGTCAGAGATATCAGTGTTGCTATGCCGAGTCTTTTGGATCCAACGGGATACATTAGGCAAGTGTTCATGATGATTATTGCAAGTATAACGCTTGTTAATGCTCTTAAGCGTTTGCTTTGCTCACCCGTAATCTTTTTTTGAGCAGATTTTACCGGTGTCAGGTTAATAATGATAATACTTACAATTATTATACATACTTCCAAGATACTCTGGTTAATCACTGGGCTACTCTGATTTGCGAATAAAAGGACGATTCCATGGAGGATATTAGTAATTACCAGGCATTGCCAATATTTCTTTGCATGATATCCATCGCAGAACAGTCTAAGCAGTACGAACGAAAAAAGAAAGGCCCCTGTACACTCAAATTGTTTAGTAATCATGGATACCAGCAAAACACTCATCAACGTAATAGCAAATGACAATATGACCTCTATGCCAAAAGTATAGATGGCTATCATAGTATCCTGATCATGCCGATCATGCGTATGGGCCTCGATCCAGGTTGCTAATCTACGCGATACTTTATGCATTACACTACCCTTGTCATTTCTTTGTCTGTACCATTACTATAGAAATCACTTTAGATGGATTGATTTCCATTTGTAATGATCCACTATATCTTTCAGCAACTGA
>CACXCB010000295.1 GCA_902766005.1 uncultured Erysipelotrichaceae bacterium
AAGCTCGGGTAATCTGGACACACTGGTGTTCTTGACCGAGAAGCCCCCACCTCTAAGCTTCAGCGAAGGTGGTGGGAGTATGTCACTCTGCATCGTTTTCTTTCTGTTTTTCAATTTGGATTCCGAATTCCTGCGGCATAAATCTCGGACAGACATTTTCCTTGGTAGCTATGACACTCGCAGCCAATCTTGTACCGATTTCACATGATTCCTTCAATGTTTTTCCATATGTTAATCCGACAGCCACACCGGCAAAGAATGAATCTCCTGCACCGGTCGTATCTATGACATCTACATTCCATGCAGGACAATAGCCTTGCTCGTTTTCACTTGCATAAACAGCCCCCTTTTCTCCCAGGGTGACAACCATGCTCGGAATCTGTGCATGTCTGATTTTCTTTGGCAACATTTCAGCAAATGCAAAAGGATCGACAGAACTGTAATCATCCGAGAAAAGCAGGCCTGCCTCCTGATCATTGCATACGACACATGCGGTTCTTTTCAGAAGATCTCTTCTTTCCATCGCAATGGACATATTGGAGACAACCGCATAGATTGCCTTGTGATACTTTTCGGCAAGATAGAAGATCTTTTTCAATAGGGAAACTTCCATATCAATTTCCACGACGACACTGTCACAACGGGATATAATCTCATCACCTTTTTCATCCAGAATATCAGCAATTGCGCTGAGATCCGGACGCTTGGAAATAGATACCACGACATCACCATGGTTATCAAAAACCGCTAACCATGTACCGAGACCATCCTCAGCAACACGGATATATTCCGTATTGACATGGTGTTTTCTCAGTTTGCGCAACACATCCTCACTGATTCCGCTGTCATCAACAACACTGACAAAGATCGGCTCGAGTTCAAGATTTGCGATATCTTCCACAACATTGCGGCTGACACCGCCATGAACCTGTACGACTCTGCCGACATTTCTTCCGCCGGGAATGTATTGTGCTTCCGGATACCCTTTCACATCGACAAATACCGCCCCAAATACAGCAATAGGCATAGAATTTCCCCCCTTTGCCAAACATTATATCATGCAACCGACGCAAAAGGTGATAAACTCTTATAGGGAGGTATTGCATATGTACTATGTACCGGATGAAACAAAAATCTGCGGATTTTATGAATGCCAAAACTGTGCATCACGTTTTTTGGATATCAAGACAGCGCCAAGGATTGTATGTCCGTATTGCGGTGAAGTGGCGGATATGGAAATGGGACCGGATGACGTCATGCCTGAGATCAAGGAAGACGCCAAACTCATTCAGGTTCTTGAAGGCGAGGATATTGAAAAATACGATACGCTTCTAAGCCTTGCAATTACCGGCGGCAATTATGACTGGATCTGAATCATCTCACAAGATTCCAGTGCCTGTAACGCATGAGCGGCATTTCAAATACATTGTCCTTTTCACTTTTTAACAGAACTTCCTGAAAAATCGGCAATGTATCATGAGGGATATCCAGTATTCTTTCCTTCATGCTGAAAAGAGAAGACAGTTCCCTGTTATCATAAATGATAAACAGAAGGTTAGCACTTTGTGGCAAAGTATGAATCAATGCGGTAAGTTTTACGGCATTGATTTTTTCTTTGATCTGAATAACCTTTCCGTCTGCCTGGGAAAACAGAACGGCCTGATGTATGGAATTGTGAGACAAAGCTTTCTCTGCCAATGCAACAGCCTGTTTTTTTTCTGCTTCTGATGCAGCTGCAAAATCATTTAATAACGGCAATACATCTTCTTCCAAAACCGGTTCTTCAACAGGTTTTTCTTCAATGGAATGATTCACTTCGAAAATACGGATTTCCACGCCTTCTGCAGTAGAATGCCCCTCTGCCCGATACATTGCCTTGGACAGCTTTTCCGTCAATAGAGGACTGTCACTCATGAATGTCGGACATGCATGGAATGGCTTGGGACGGGATTCCGGTTCAAAATAGCCGTTGTTCTCTACAAACAGATGGCATGCATTTCCTTGGGCATCCACCCCTTCAAACATATACTTTGCACACATATGACGGATACCTGCAGCATTGGTCACCTGTACATCAGCTGCTCCCGGGAGAATCTTTCCGGTAAACCATTCGGATTCCGTATATCCGGTAAAAGGAATAATTGCAACTTCGCCGTTTGGTGCATGCATATGGGATACTTTATCCCTGTTGATGATAATTTCAAATTTCATAATTGGCTCACACATGATTATTTCCTCCTGTTAAGACATTGTCAGCAAACCGTGTTCAAGGTGGATGATATGATCGCATCCGGATAATGTTGAATGACGATGCGATATCAGAATCATTGTTTTTTCATGATAGGCATTGTTCAGGATTTCGATCAGTTCCTTTTCATGCAATACATCCAAAGCGCTTGACGGTTCATCCAGTATGATGATATCCGGATCCCTCAATATGATCCTCGCAATACCGATTCTTTGCCGCTCTCCTCCGGATAATCTTTCCTGCATTTCCCCCATCTGTGTATCAAACCCATCAGGAAGTGTCTCAATGAATGCAAGAATGCCTGCTTTTGCGGCTGCATCCCGGATTTCTTCCATCGTAGCGTTTTCTTTGGCGATGGCAATATTGTTTGTGATGGTATCGTTGAAAAGATACGTATCCTGTTCGAGATAGCCGATACTATGATGCAGATCTTTTAAAGAAATATCCCGGATATCGGTATTGTTGAACAATATGCATCCTTCCGTAACATCATAGAACCGCATTAACAACCGGGCAAATGTGGATTTTCCTGCTCCGGATTCACCGATAATGCCGATATGCATTCCTTTATGTATCACAAGACTGACATGATCCAAAACCGGATGTTCATCCTCAGGATAGTGAAAACTGACATGATCAAAGGTGATGGTATCTATGTTTTTACAAGAAATGGTTTCTTTTCTTTCTTCAACTTCAGGAATCGTATCTTCAATGGTAAAGATTCTTTGTGCCGAAGCAAATGCCTCAAGAAGATGCGATACGACAAATGTCAGGGAAAATGTCGACGAGAACGATGCAGTTGCGATAAACGATACAACAACCAATCCGGAGGGATCAGGATCCGTTAATATACCGGAAGCAGCCAGAATCAGGATTCTTGTCAGATAGACGAAGAAGTTCGGCAATGAAGATACCGTATGCCGGTGCAATATCAGCATATGAGAAGCCTGATTGGATAAATGATTCTGATATAACACCTTCTGCATCCTCTGTTTTATCGCATTAAAAATCTGAATATCCTTTAAACCAAATACCGATTCCAGTATCATGGCTTTCAGTTTTCCAAGCTCGATTCGATAACGAAGGCCGGGTCTTTTCCCGGTTTTTAAAGCAATGGCAGGAATGATGATGCTGATGAGAAGAAATGCAGGGATCAGGATCCATGCATAGACAGGATTGTAATGCCATGCGATCAATATCGAAGTCAATGGCAATAGTATAACCGTAAACATCGGACCGATTGTATGGGCAAAGAAGAACTCCAGGGTTTCAATATCATTGACCGCGATGTTCAATACATCTCCGGTATCTCTTTCAATCATGAAAGCCGGAGAAATCCGATCAATCGCTGTAAACAGATGAACACGCATTTTGGCAAGGATTCCATATGCGCCAAGATGGGAAAACACGCCTTCCAGATATCGGCATATGCCAATCAAAAGACCGCATAAAATGCACGGGAATGCATAAATACCTCTTCCTTCCGACAATATCCATAATGCGCCGAATCCCATGAAACCGATATGGGAAAGATTGCCGATAATGCTTGCAAGCGTACTGATGAAAAGATATCCTTTAATCTCTTTAGCAATCTTCAATAAGCGATGAATGATTTCCTTAAGCGTATAGTGATTTGTCTTCATACGATCACCTTCTCTTCCAAAACTCTCTGGTTTTCAAATAAATCGTAATAGAAACCACCATTCTGCAGCAGATCTTCATGGCTTCCTTCTTCAATCACACTGCCATGATCCAGAACATAGATTTTATCTGCACCGGAAATCGTGGAAAGCCGATGAGAGATGATAATCAGCGTTCGGCGCTTTGCCAGGCGATGAATGCAATCCCAGATTTCCTGTTCGCTTTCAGGATCAACGGAGGAAGTAGCTTCATCAAAGATCATGTATTCCGCCTTGCTTAACAAAGCTCTTGCTATGCCGATTTTCTGCTTCTGTCCACCCGAAAGCCTGCCTCCGCCATCGCTGATTATCGTATCGAGTCCTTCTGCAAGAGATTGTACAAAATCATACAGGTCACAATCCTTCAAGGCAGCAGAAAGTTCCTCTTCCGTTACATTATCTTTACCCATCAAAAGATTCTCTCTTAACGTTCCCGAAAAAAGATGAACGGTCTGCGGTACCATAGCGATTTTCTTTTTGATTTCTTCCGGCTTTAAGGCATAATATGGTTTTCCTTCCAGATACAGATCACCGTCATCAGGATCAAGAAAACGCATCATCAGATTGGCAATGGTAGACTTGCCGCAGCCTGACAAACCCGCCAATGCGATTGTCTCACCCTGATGAACAGAAATATCGACATGATGCAAAACCTGATTCCTTCCCTCATATCCAAACGAAATATCTTTCATATAGATACCATCTGCGTATTCCTCATGGTCTTTAAGATCCGGTTCATACCTTCTCTCCGTATCAATTGAAAGAATCTCTTCGATTTTTGCGGCGGCTGAAACCGATGTCAAGGCATAATGCGTAGCACTCATCAGCTGTCGGATCGAACTGAAATAGCTGTATCCGAGCAACAGAATGGTTAATGCAGAAGATACAGACAGTGTATTGTTTTTTACTGCCTGAATCGCAAGAAATACGGCGAAAATGATCGAAAGATAAATGATTCCTTCCGTAACGAGAAACGAAGTGAAATTCACCTTCATGAAGGCATTGATGTTTTGATTCAGAGTATCTGCCTTTTTGTACAGATTTTCTTCATGTTCCTTATCCCTGTCAAAGATTTTCAAAGTCATCATGCCTTTTAACCCATCCAGATAATAGCCTGTCATATCATCCAAAGAATGCCAGTATGACTTTCTGAGTTTCTCTATATGATATCTGAAAACATTGTTTAACGGTAATAAGCCAAGTGAAACAACACATAAGAATATCGCAATTGTCATAGAATATGTTTTTAAGCGGAAAAACAGATATATGGGAGCAATGACAGAAAAGACAAGACTCGGCAGATATTCACTGTAATACACCTGTATGCTTTCGACAGCGTCCACAGATGATGTAACCGTTGAAGTCGGTCCGATTTGTTCGATATAGCCTGCATCAAGATGGAGTACTTTGCCAAAGATCTTCTTTCTCAGTTCTGTTCTTGCCTTCGCAGAACATCTGTATTCCAGTTCTGCCTGCAAAAGCTGAAAACAGAAAATAACAGCCGAAGCCAGAAGTGCTGACAAGACAGCATGACGTATCGCTTCAGGTGTAACTGTCACAGAAAACATATTCCCTAAAAATGATCCGACAATTACTGCAAAACGGGTTGTGGCAGCAAGAATGACAAACCTTACAGCCGTGATCATCAGAATCCATTTCCAGAGTCCTTTTGATAACTTCAATAATGTTTTATCTATCAGCAGCATCCTTCTTCTCCTTCAATGCCTTCTTCTTCATCCGATAAACAAACCGCATTTTGATTTTTTTCGGAAGATAATAAACAATTCTGTTTAAAAGACCCGGTATGATCACAACTTTTTTATGCATGTGCGAATAGATATAAGCTGCACAATGCTCTGCAGACATCACATTTTTCGGCTTCCTTCCATCATGCTTATGGTAGAAATCCGTATCGAGAGGTCCCGGACATGCACAATACACTGATATGCCATATTCCCTTGCCTCCATGGCAATTGCCTGACTGTAGCTTTCGACAAAGGATTTTGATGCATAATAGGATGCTATATAGGGACCCGGCTGAAAGGCACCCGTGGAAGCAATATTCAATATCACCCCTTCTTTTCTTTCAGCCATGTCTTTGAGATACAGTTTGCACAAATCCATCATCGCAATAACATTGATCTGAACCAGCTGTTCTTCCTTTTCCATAGGAATCTTCCAGCTGATGCCGTTCGAACCGATGCCTGCATTATTAATAAGAACATCTACACTGCCGACTGTTTCATACAGTTTTTGAGAATTCCCAATCACTGAAAGATCCAGAGAAATCGTATCCACTTTGCACAAATGGATGTTCTGCAATATGTGTTTTGCCTCCTCGAGTTTCAGCCTGTTTCTGGCACATAAAACAATATGGTATCCATCCTTTGCATAACATTCAGCCAAAGCCAGTCCCAAACCTTCAGAACCGCCTGTTATCAACACTTTTTTCATGTACAAAATTTTATCATAAAACCAAACCTGCAATGTATAATAATATCCAAAGGAGCTTGTTTATGATTTATCCTGCATTTATACAGAAGAAAGAAATCATCGGCATTTGTGCACCGAGTGCCGGTGTCGGCAGAAAGATTGAAGATTTTGACAGATCCATCGAAACATTATTAAAAAAAGGTTATCGGATCAAGGAAACAGAATCTGTCAGAGTCAATGATCCCCGCAGCAATACCCCAAAACAAAGAGGAAAAGAGCTAAATGAATTATTTAAAGATGACTCTGTTAAAATGGTCATGTGTGCAGCAGGCGGTGATTTCCTGGATGAAATGATTCCTTATGCAGATTTCAAGCTGATGCAGAAAAAACCAAAGTGGTTAATGGGTGCTTCCGATCCTACCGGCTTATTATACCCGTATACGGTAAAATATGATGTTGCGACAATCTATGGAGCAAATGCAGGAAGCTATGATGTACGTCCCATGCCGAAATACCTGCAGAACAATCTGAAAATCATTTCCGGTGAGCTGATTACGCAGAAAAGTTTTCCGAAGTATATGCAGACAGCGCCGTTTTTAGCCGAAGAACTAGTGATGGATACCCCGAACAAATGGCAGTCTACCGTAGAAACATTGGATGTTACGGGACGCTGCATCGGCGGATGCATTGATGTTTTAAAAGATCTGATCGGAACAAGATTTGATGCCACCGGATCCTTTGTAAAAAAATACAAAGAGGATGGATTCATGGATCTTACGCAAAGTAAGTGAAACCAAGTCTTAAGTTAAGGAGACATTCGAAAGAGTGCCTCCTTTTCCTATGGCTATAAACACG
>CACXCB010000296.1 GCA_902766005.1 uncultured Erysipelotrichaceae bacterium
CATTGAGGTTTCCACCTTTAGTTCCTGATTTTCTTTATTTTCTGCTCACACGACACTCTGTATCATCCTTAACTGAATGACATTGGCGATCCGCTTCATTTTTATTATCCGTTTTTAATCATATCACACAAGGCATTATACAGTATGCCGTTCTTAACTGCTTCTACATTTCCGCCGAGAACTTCGGCAATCTTGAACGCAAACGGGAATGTGGTAGCCGGTCCTCTGCTTGTGATGAGTTTTCCATCAACGACAACCATCTGATCCATTGCATGGTTATCATCCACATAGTTTGCATCGCTGAACATTGTGCGATACTTATCTGCCGGATAAGAAGTCAATGTTCTTCCTGTGGAAACCCCTGCTTCTTTTAATACCATCGGTCCTGCACAGATTGCCGCAACATATTTATCCTCTGCCACAAACTTCTTTACCCACTTTATGACCAATTCACAATTCTTCAGATTCTCAGCACCGGGCATTCCGCCGGGAATAACCACCATATCATATTCATCAAAGATATCTTCAGAAATGATTCTGTCTGCCTTAACATAGATATCATGACAACCTCTGACCATTTCTCCTTCAATAGATACAGAATCAGCTTGAACACCTGTTCTTCTGAAAATATCTACCACAAATAATGATTCACCCTCTTCAAAACCATCTGCCAATAATACTGCTGCTTTTTTATCACTCATTTTTATTCACCTCGCAGTATTACTTTAGCGAATTTTCCAAAGAAAACAAAGAGATTTCCAATTCTTGGAAATCAACATTCTTACATGTGTTATAATACTGTTATCTAGAAAAGGAGAAATATAATTATGAGCTTTCCGAAAAACTTTCTTTGGGGTGGCGCTGTAGCCGCAAACCAGTGCGAAGGCGGTTATCTGGAAGATGGAAAAGGTTTATCCGTTCCGGATATGCTGCTGGGTGGTAATGTAAATACACCACGTACCTTCCTTCCAAAGACAGACCCTACAGCTTTTTATCCAAGCCATGAAGCGATTGACTTCTATCATCATTACAAAGAGGATATTGCTTTATTTGCCGAGATGGGCTTCAAATGCTTCCGTTTATCCATTAACTGGGGACGTATTTACCCGAATGGAGATGATCCGGAACCGAATGAAGCAGGATTGCAGTTCTACGACAATGTATTTGATGAATGTAAAAAATACGGCATCGAACCGCTTGTCACATTATGCCACTATGAAATTCCTTGGGCCATCGTCACAAAATATCATGGCTTCTATAACAGAGAAACCATTGATCTGTTCTTAAAATATGTCAGAACTTGCTTTGAACGCTATAAGGATAAAGTAAAATACTGGCTGACATTCAATGAAATCAACATTGCCATGATGGTTGGCGGCGGTCTTGGTGATCTGTATGGCTTAGGCTTAATGCAGGATGAAGACATCAATTCCGAAGAGAGAATTCCTCTTACAAAACTGAAGCATGATCCTCAGCAGTGTTTCGAAGGATTGCACAATGAATTTGTCGCAAGTGCATTAGCTGTTAAACTCGGTCATGAAATCAATCCTGACTTTATGATTGGTAACATGATCTGCCATGGAACAATGTATCCGTTAACTCCGAATCCGAAAGATATCCTCTTCTGGCAGGAGAAAGAACATCTGAATAATGATCTTTGCGGTGATGTAATGGTCCGTGGTGAATATCCGATCTGGGCTAAGAACATCATGAAGAGCCTCGGTGTAGATCCTCATTTCATTGACAATGAAGAAGATAAGAAGATCCTGAAAGAAGGAAAAGTTGACTTCTATACATTCTCTTATTATCAGACATCCTGCATCACAACCGATCAGAACGCTGAAATGACACAGGGTAACATGAGCTACCGTGCAAAGAACCCATATCTCAAAGCAAGTGAGTGGGGATGGCAGATTGATCCGGATGGATTGTACTATACATTAGTATTATTGGCAGACCGTTATCCGCATACTCCTCTCATGATTGTAGAAAACGGAATCGGCGCTATTGATAAAGTAGAAGAAGACGGATCCATTCATGATACATATCGTATTGATTACTTCCGTCCGCATATTGCTGCAATGGGAAGAGCAATTGATGATGGTGTACCGTTAATCGGTTATACAACATGGGGACCGATTGATCTTGTTTCCGCAGGAACAGGTGAACTCCGTAAGAGATATGGATTCATCTATGTTGATAAACATGATGACGGCAGCGGAGATTTCTCCAGAAGCAGAAAAGATTCCTTCTTCTGGTACAAGAAAGTTATCGCTTCCGACGGAGAAGATTTGGCTTAAACATTTATGAAAGGAAGGCTTATGAATAAATAAACAAGCCTTCCTTTTAGACTTCTTTAGTCTTTTAATATTCTTTTAGACTTGTTTAGACTTCTTTAGACTTTCCGGAAAGGTTAAAGGAAGTAAAAAGACGTCCGCTGACGTCTTTATTCAAATTCCTTAATGCATGCAAATGCATTTAAACTTCTTGGATAACCGATATAAGGAACCATCTGTTCAACAACTTTTCTCAAGAAGGCAGGATCATTACCAACGTTGATGTTTCCCTGAATATGGCTTCTTAATTGTGATTCACATCCGCCTTGTGCAAGCAGGAAACAGAAGGTAATCATCTCTCTTTCAGCAAGATTTAATCCCTTTCTTGTATAGTAATCTCCAAAGCAGTTGGAAGCCAGCCAATAGTTCACAGTACCGCCTTTATAGAAATCGATCATACGATCACCGAAGATCTTTACCTGTGCTTCAGTTCCGGTTGGCTGTCTTGTTTCCTGTGTATTGGTAAGCCTTGATTCTTTGGATTCTTCAATGTTTAATGTCTTAAATACTTCATTGGTTCTTTGTAAGAATGGGAAAACTCTTGCAATTCCAAGATATGCAGTGCCCTGATATACAACTTCTTTGATTTCTTCCGGTTTTAAGCCAAAGCTGTTAATGCATGCCGGAATCACAAAGCCGAATTCATCCACTGCACCGCATCCCATGCATGTAGCTAATAATGCAAGTGACCTGTTTTTATCAGAAAGATCATTTGCGTTTATCACTTCATCATATGCCCAGTTTTCATACCTGACGGTATATTCATAGTCCGGATCATTCTCATTGACCGGATAACCGGGGAACATCTTTTCATGAAATTCTTTTGCCTTGTCTTTGTACATTATCTTTCCTCTTTTCTAAACTGATTATAGTAAATGTTATGATAAATGTCACTGTATTTCCAAAAGAAAGCCGCTAGACCGGCTTTCTTATTCTTTTTCATATGCAGGTTTGTAGGAAGCAAACTGTGCAAGCTGAGCATCAGAACGATGATAATATCTTTTGCCTGTATTCATTTTAGCAATCTCTGCCATTTCTTCATCTGTCATTCTGAAATCCAGAATATCCAGATTATCTTTAATGTGTGCCACATTCTTGCTTCCGGGAATCACCACAAAGCCCATCTGTGTATGCCATCTTAAAATAATCTGTGCAGGAGACTTTCCGTATTTTTCTGCCAGTTTTTTAAAGACCGGCTGTTCAATCAGAGATTTATCACCATGTCCCAATGGATACCATGCCATCAGTTTAATACCGTATTTGTCCAATGTCTTTCTTAATTCATCCTGGGCAAAATATGGATGAGCTTCTACCTGCATAAACTGCGGTACCACTTCCCATTTTGTTTCGAGTTCAGCTAAGAATTCTCCTTCAAAATTGGAAATACCGATGGCTTTTGCCTTGCCTTCTTTATAGGCTTTTTCCAACTGTCTGTAACCTGCCATCCAGTTACCTGCAGGCTGATGGATATAAAGAAGATCTACATAATCAACACCGAGTCTCTCTAATGTTTCATCCACGGCATTCGGATTTTCATATTCACTCGGCCAGAGCTTAGTAGATAAGAAGATTTCTTCACGAGCAATACCGCTTTCCTTCATGCCTCTTCCTACAGCCCTTTCATTGACATAAGCATTTGCTGTGTCGATTAAGCGATACCCCATCTTTAATGCTTCTCTGACACTGTTTTCTGCATCCGCAGGAGCTAATGTAAATGTTCCGATACCGACTAACGGGCATGTAATTCCATTGTTTAATACTGTGTTTTCCATTTTCTTCCTCCTTAATGTAATTTATAAGCACCTGTACGAATGGATGCGATGACTCCGCCGTCAATCAATAAATCCGTACCGGTAATAAACTTTGCGTGTTCTCCTAATAAGAATGCACCTGCTTCGGCAATTTCGTCACTTGTGCCTGTACGCATGGCAGCAGAAGTATCAATCATATTCTGATAATTATTTCCTGCTGCCGCAAATTCATCATATGCCAGCGGTGTAACGATAACACCCGGGCTTAATGTGTTGATTCTTGCTCTTCTTTCTCTCCATGTTGTGGCAGCTGCTTTCATAGCCTGCAAGTGATTCACCCTTTTCGCAATCATATATGCCAATCCTGATCTGGTGGCTGTTTCCTGAATATACTTTATGTCCATCAGTTGATCTGTCGGTGTTGCCAGGATTTCTTTTTCAACTTCATCCGGAATCCGTAACATATAACCTGTCTGAGAAGAAATGATTAATCCTGCTCCGCCTTCTGCCATGACTTCTCCGAATACATCTACCGCATAACCTGTTCCGACCATATCTAATTTGAGAATATGTTCAGGACTTGCCTGGTTTGGTGAAGCACCGGCAGTATCGATAAAATACATGACTTTTCCTAAAGAAGCAGCTTTCTTTGCGAAAGCTTCAACAGAATCTTTGTCCAGTGCATTTACGATGCATGTATCAACATCGTATCCGCTGTATTGAAATTCTTTGGAAACTCTCTCCAGGTTTGCTTCGCTGATATCACCAAACAAAATCTTTCTTCCTGCCGCAATTCTTCTGACAATTGCTGTGCCCATGCTTCCTGCGCCTAATAATGCAATGACTTCTTTGTTGTTGTTTCTGTCAAAAATCATGATTTCTCTCCTTTCGCTTTATCCAATGATTCAATTGACCATTTTTGTATCTTCTCTTTTGCAAACTTTACTTCTGCTGATCCGACTGCCAATCCGTCTAATATCGTTGCATCCGGACACATTGTCTGTATCTCTCCTACACTTCTTCCCAATCCGCTTCCGGAATGAGTTGTTAAGGGAATGATTGTTTTACCGCTGAAGTTATATTTTTGGATAAACTCTTTTACCGCATCAGGCATTGTATGATAGTAAATCGGAAAGCCGAGATATATAATTCCATATCGGTCAAAATTATTTATTTCCCAGGGAATAATCTCATTTTCTTTGACTGTGGCTTCAACTTTGTTGATGCGGTAAAGATCACCATTCACTGTATTTTTGATTTCATCTGCAACAGTTTCTGTATGTCCTTTGACAAGCCTTTTCACCTTTCCAAAGGAATAATCCTTTGTTATGGAGAAAAAGGCAATCAATATCATCATCTGATCTTGCAGCTTCCAACATACGCTTTCTCCTTATTTGCACAATAAGAATAGCGTGATTCCGTTATTTCCTACACATCACCAAAATGGTCTTTTGTTACTTTGGTAACCATTTATATGTTTTGGTTACAAAAAAGAGTGCTTTTGCACTCTATCTTGTAAAACCGCGATGTCCGTATACCTTCAGCTTGTTTAAAGCATTATCCAAGGCGTTGAATTCATCATCTGACAATTCCACATTTGCGGCATCTAAATTTTCTATGATCCTTTCTTTATTTTTAGATCCGGGAATCGGTACAACATTCGGATATTTCTTCAACATCCAAGCCAATGAAATCTGTGCCGGTGTTGCCTGTTTCATTTCCGCATATTCCTGTAACAGGTCGATGATCGGCTGGTTTCCTTCGATATTTCTCTTTGATAGCTGCGGCACCCAGTTTCTGACATCATCATTTCTTTCAAACTGTGTATTTGTGGTAATCTTTCCGGATAATAAACCGCTGGCAATCGGAGAGAAAGGAACAACACCGATATTATTTTTTAAACAATACGGAATAACTGCTTTTTCAACATCTCTTTCCACCATGGAATAAATATTCTGAATTGCAGATAAAGGTGTTACTTTATTTGCTCTCTCAATGATATTGACATCCACCTGGGACAAACCCCAGCCTCGAATAAATCCTTCATCGATTAATCTTCCCATTGCTTCAGCAACTTCTTCCACGGATACACCACCGCTGGTTCTATGAAGGTAATACAGATCAATATAATCTGTCTGTAATCTTTTCATAGAATCTTCCAGATGATGTTTTACCGCATTGTATACCGAACCGTCTCTTCTTGTTTCCGAGCGGTCAATAAATAGTTTTGTCGCTAATACAATCTCTTTTCTGACATCTTTTAAAGCTTTGCCGACAATCCTTTCATTATGTCCTATGCCGCTTAAATTCGGACTGTATACTTCAGCGGTATCGAAGAATGTACAGCCATGCTGATAAGCATTTTGAATAGCTTCAATACTGTATTCTTCAGCAGGAATTTTTCCATATCCATGGGAAAAAGCCATACAGCCCATGCCGACTTCTGATACTTCAATATCTCTTAATAATCTTTTCTTCATTTTCTTTACTCCTGCATCAGGTGGTAGTGTCAAAAATCGTCATTTTTGGTTGATTTCTGACCTACTCTTTTTTTATATTCAAACAGCTTCCAAAGCCGCTTGAATCCATTTCTTGTGCCACTTTAAAAATAGAAA
>CACXCB010000297.1 GCA_902766005.1 uncultured Erysipelotrichaceae bacterium
CGCACATTATAAGACACTTGTCCGTTATATCAATTTTGAAGATATGGGAATGATTCTCGGTTATGGATGCGGAACACCATCCATGACAAAAAGAAGCAGATATCCTGAACAGGCATATAAGCTCGGAAAGAGTCTGTCATGAGAAACTCTCTGATCGCTAAAGCATGTTTATCTGTTCTTTTGTTTCTTGGTGCGTGCAGTACAAGTGATACTGCGGAATCGGATTCTGATGCAAAGGAACAGGATACTGCAGAAGTCACTGAAACAGAAACAATCAAGGAAGAGAATACAGAAGATGCATCTGTTGTGTATTTCACTTCGAATATCTCTGCAGAAGGCCTGGTGAATCTGTATGAAACACTGGGCTGGCAGCCGGAAGGTAAAGTTGCGGTTAAGATTTCCACAGGAGAACCGCCTGCAAGCAACTACCTGAGACCGGAACTGATCGGAGATCTGGTAAAGAAAGTCGATGGAACCATTGTGGAATGTAATACCGCTTATGGTGGTTCCCGTGCAAGTTCTGCCATGCACAAACAGGTTGCAGAGGATCATGGATTTACGGCGATTGCCGACTTTGATCTTCTGGATGAAGACGGTGAAGTGGAATGGCCGGTAACAGGCGGAACACGATTGGAGAAAGCCATTGTCGGCAGCCATGCTGAAAACTACTCTGACTGGATTATTCTTTCACATTTTAAAGGTCATGCAATGGCAGGTTTTGGCGGAGCTATCAAAAATGTAGGCATCGGCATGTCTTCTGCAAGCGGAAAGGTATATGTGCATACTGCCGGTACAAAGACAAGCGGATCAATCTGGTACAGTGATCAGGATGCCTGGCTGGAAGCGTTGCCGGAAATGGTCAGCGCAGTAAGAGATCATGTCGGTGAAGATCATATTATCTACATCAATGTGATGAACAGGTTATCTGTTGACTGTGATTGTGACGGACATCCGGCAGAACCGGATATTCATGATATCGGCATTCTGGCGTCTTTTGATCCTGTTGCATTGGATCAGGCATGTGTGGATCTTGTTTATCAGGCAGAAGGGAATACGTCCCTTGTCAATCGGATCGAGTCATTGCATGGTATTCATGCTTTGGAACATGGGGAAGCAATCGGTCTTGGCAGCCGTATGTATGAACTGGTAAATATAGATGATTGATCTTTGGACTGTATTGCAGAGGGAATTTGTTTATATCTGGTATTACTTTGAAGTACAGTTTAAACAGATCTTCCTGTATTGGGTTCTGGGAATGCTGATAGGGTCATTCATCTCGGTATTTGCGAAGAATCATATCCATGATGCTTTTGCGGGAATGAATAACAAGAAGTGGGGTGTCTTTGGTATTATTCCGGCATGCATACTGGGGATTGCATCCCCTTTATGCATGTACGGAACCATTCCGATTGCGGCTTCTTTCAGAAAACAGGGAATGCGGGAAGATTGGCTGGCATCGTTTATGATGGCATCCATTCTTCTCAATCCGCAATTGATCATATACAGTGCTGCTTTGGGCATAACTGCATTGCTTGTCAGAATTGTCAGCTGCTTCTTCTGCGGAATTGCGGCCGGTCTGTTGGTTTTCTTCTTTTACAGGGAAAAGGAATTCTTTGATTTCAAAGGATTCTCAGAAAGGGAAAGCCACGATACAGATCCAAACCCGATGATGAGATACATCAAAAATCTAGGCAGAAATATTCGCGCTACAGGACCATATTTTCTGGCAGGCATTCTGTTATCGGCATTATTTCAAAGGTATGTTCCGCAGGATATGATGGTTCATGTATTCGGTGGGAATCAAGCATGGGGTATTTTGATGGCAGCAACGATCGGTGTCCCTTTGTATGCGTGTGGCGGAGGAACAATTCCTCTTTTACAAAGCTGGTTAATGGAAGGCATGAGCATGGGCTCTGCTTCTGCATTTATGATTACCGGACCTGCGACAAAGATTACAAATCTTGGTGCTTTGAAGATTGTCATGGGATGGAAGAGGTTTCTAATCTATATTCTGTTTGTGATGTTGTTTTCACTCTTAAGCGGAATGATTGCCAATCTGATGTAAAAAATATCAGGCTGTAAAACAGTCTGATATTTTTTGTATTACTTTATGGGTTTATTTCTTTTTCCGGTGTTTGCGGTGCCTCTGACCTCCTCGTGATAGAAATAATTCACGATTGTCGGATGACCCTTCGGCACACGTTCATATGGTGTTTCGTTGTCCACAAATCTGCAGTTATATTTTTGCGCCATCTCTTCTGCTTTCTTTTCCAACGCTTCAAAGTAACTGCGGTTTTTCTTTGTGTAGATTTCCTGATACAGAGGAAGAAGATCGGGATGCTTATCTGCAATATAGTCCATAATGGTCTTCTTAAAACCTCCACGAAGGTTCAGATTTTCTAACCAGACAAGATCACACTGATCTTTCGCTCTTTCAAAGATGGCTTCAATATCGGTGATGCCGGGGAATACAGGGGAAATGAAACAGACGGTACGAATACCTGCATCATAGACTTGTTTCATCGCATTCAGTCTTCTTTCGATACTGACGGCTTCATCCATATCATTTTTGAAAGACTCATCCAGTGTGTTGATGGACCAGGATATCGTTAATCTGTTCTTTTTGTTGATCTCAAGAAGAAGATCCATATCTCTTAAAACAAGATCGGATTTTGTGCAGATCAGAATATCTGCTCCGCTGTCCTTTAATTGTTCAAGGATTTTTCTTGTATTCTGATAGGTTTCTTCTAAGGGATTATATCCATCGGTAACCGTTCCGATGATGACTTTCTGACCGGCATATTTATTCGGATTTGTAATCTTTGGCCATTCCTTGACATCCATAAAAGTTCCCCAGTCTTCCGTGTGTCCGGTAAAGCGTTTCATGAAAGATGCATAACAGTATTTGCATGCATGCGGGCATCCGACATACGGATTGACGGCATATCCTCCAAGAGGTGCATTGGATTTTGTCATGATGTTCTTTGTGGTGATGTGGTTTATTTTTATCTCTTTGTTTTCCATTGGTTTTGTTCCTCCAGTACTTTGTTGAAAGAAGCAGGCAACTCCTGAATCATGGATTCTTCACCCATAATTGGAATCAGGTCTTCTTTCCAAAAAACAGGTATATTAAGGGAATGTGCCTGTTCTGTTAATGAATATGTCCAGGCGGGATTGGTTTGAATTTTTCTGCTTTGTGCACCTGTCATTGTGCCTATAACAATCCAATCTATTCCATTGAGGTCTATCGTACCCGGGTCATCAAACAACGGTTCAAACGTGACATGGTAATGTTTCGCCTTGACATTATTTCGCAATGCATCAATACGCCATAGATCGGCTTGTCTTGTAACAGTCACGCCAAACCATGCATTTTCCAGATCTGTTTCAATATGCAAAAGATCCGGACGTTTGGAAAGAAACAAGAACTGATGCTGGGGATTGTGACGTATTTTTGAGAATACTTCGTCCAGCCATTCCTGTTTCCATGCGGATAAATCACTCATGCCTGTCAAAAGAAAATTCTGCGGACGTTTTCTGTCCATCATGCGTAATTTTCCCGGGAAATATACAGGCTTATTGAAATCTTCCGTCATATGCCAACGATTCACATTGTTTCTTGCATAGCAGTAGTCACAACCGATTGTACAGCCGATTACAAGATTCATGTTCTGAATTTGATCCTTGATACATACGCTCATGATTCTTTCCATCCTTCCAGATTTTCCCGAACACGGTTGAGATAACTTTCAAACTGCATGATTTCTTCATCGGAAAACCCATGATAATAAATATCACCCATTCTGTCAGAAACGGCATCATAATCCTTTTGTAAATCATGTGCCTTTTCTGTCAAAAACAATAATGTTCTTCTCTTGTCATTTTCATCCTGTCTTCTTTGGATCAGTCCCTGTTTTTCCATCCTCTCCAGCATGGTTGTCAAAGAGGTAATCGCAAGACCGCAACGATCGGATAAGGTTTTGATGGAAATGCCATCCTCCTGCCAAAGGACATAGAGAATTCTGCCTTGTGCACCATTAAAGGCATCAATGTTTTTTTCGTTCAATATCTTTTCGAAGATACGATCTCCCAACTGCTTGATCTTTGTGATTAAAAATCCACCATTCATCTGCATAATAAATTACTCCTATATAGTAGCTTTAATATACTACGATATAGGAGCATTTATGTCAACTTATGAATGAATTATATATTTCCCAGCCTGCCTTAAGTGCCATTATTCTGAAACTGGAGGATTCTTTGGGAACACAGATCTTTGATCGCAGTACCAAACCGATATCTTTAACAGAAGCAGGAGAATATTATATTTCCTGTATTGAGCAGATTATGAATATTGAGAAAGGAATGAACCAGTATTTTGAGGATATACAGGGATTGAAAAAAGGATCAATCAGAATCGATGCTTCTTCCTATTTTTGCGGAAGCATTCTGCCTTTACTGTTGAAAGATTTTAATAAAGAATATCCGCAAATCCGTTTTACGATTGAGGAAAACAATTCCACACCGGAATTAAAAGAAAAGCTCATCAGTAAGGAACTGGACTTTGCCTTGACAAGCAATACCTATCCGGATCATCTCTATGATGAAATCAGCTTGTATAAAGAGGCAATTATTTTGTGCGTGCCGAAGGACAATCCTGTGAATGATATATTAATGGAGTACTGTTACAGTTATGATGAGATGATTGCTTTGGGAAAAAGGATCTTTCTGAGGTAAAGAGAATTTCCTTGGAAGAATTAAAAAAAGAGGAGTTTCTTACTATAGACAGAAACTCCGACTTGTATCCTCGTATTATGAATATGTTTAAACCGTACGGTATTGTTCCCAATATCACCATGCACCTTCAACAGATGTCAAGCTGTTATTATATGGCAGCCAATGATTTTGGCTGTGCTTTTCTCAGACATGCAACATTGCTGACGGTAAAAGATACAGGTAATCTTTGGTTTTATTTTATTGACAGCCCGCTTGCTTCAAGAGATGTTAGAATCTACTACAAAAGAGGCGGATATATTTCCAATGCGATGTCTGCTTTTATCAAGTGGGTGCAGAATGCTAATGTGTAAAAGCGTGTTTGACAGAATAGTCATTTGAATGCTTTTCCACAGGTTCTCCGGCATACGTGAAGGTGACCAGGATAGCACCGAACACCAATACGGCTGCAATCAGATAGGAGACATAGTAGGAACCTGTCAGATCAACAATATATGCGGAAATATAAGGCATGATGATTGCTCCTGCTCCATAAGCCGTATTCACAACAGCACCGTTTAATGCCAGATGGGAGCTGCCGAACATGCCCGTAGATGGTGTCAACAAAGAAATGATTCCGCCAAAGGCAATTCCTGCTAGACTCGCTCCAAGCAATAATAAACCGAATGAGTTATAAAACCTGAAAAGCAGAAGGTTGATCAGCTGTAAAGCAAGGCTGAAACGGAATGCATTTTTAATACCGATTTTATCAGATAAGGATCCAATGAGGATTCTTCCGATACTGTTGGAAAGATTCAAAGTCATGACAATCAAAGCTGCATTATCAATACCGGCCTGTACCTTGGCAATGGAGGCAATGCTTCCGATTAACATCAAGGCACCGCTGTCTCCCAAAACAAAGATTGTCCATAACTTCCTGAATTCCGCTGTGTGGATCATTTCCTTCCATGAAAAATCATCCGCTACAATGGTATTTGTTGTATTTTCCTGTATCGGACTTTTCATGAATAAAGAAGCTGTCGCCATAATAATCATGCCAACAATACCCGTCAGTAACAGGCTTCTTGAAAGACCGAAATGCTGAATCAGGAAGGTAAACACAAATGACATATAGACAGATGAGAAGCCGATTGCTCCTGCCGCAATGCCGGAAATCTCACCTTTCTTTTCTTTTGGAAACCATTTTACAGCGGTGGCTGTTGTAGTACCTGTACACAGACCTACGCCGATACCGAAGAATAAACCATATCCAATCGTAATTGGCAAAAATGTATTTGTTAAACCACAGATAATTAAACCGATTCCCCAGAGAATGCTTCCTGTAAAAGTGCTTGTTCTTGCATGGCCTTTATCGGAAATCATGCCGCTGATTATCATCGCAAAAGGCATGCTGGCTAAAGCGATCATATAGGGGAAAGAGGATTGTGTTGCACTCCATCCGTATGTATTCGTCAGTTCTTTGGCAATAATGCTCCAGATATATGTAATTCCTACGACGAGATTTATGGTCAATGCGGAAATAAATACCTGATATTTTGTTTTCTGTTTCATATTTCCCTCCTTGGGCATATGTAGTATAGCGCCAATTTTTACAATACGGAAATTGAAATAATTGATCATTAATCATGCGAATTATGTATAATAAGTACAGGAGAAAAAGGGTATGGAATTTGAACTTTTGAGATCATTGCAAATCGTAGCCAGGGAAGAGAATTTGACGGCAGCGGCAGAGAAGCTCTGTGTTACACAACCTACATTAACAAGAAGGCTGGATAATCTGGAACAGGAGTGTGGGAGAAAACTACTGATCAGAGGAAAAAGAAAAACAACTCTGACAGAAGAAGGAAAATTAATGTTAAGATATGCGGAAAACATATTATCCTTATATGACCGCATGGAAGAGGATATTTATAACTTTGATAAGTTGATATCCGGAGAGCTGGTATTAGGATGTGTGAATACGACAGCTGTATCCTACATGTCAAAAGTGGTAGGCATTCTTCATGAGAAATATCCCATCACCACCTATTACATCAAAACCATGGCCGCACAGGAAATGGAAGAAAGCATTAAAGAAGGTACTGTGGATTTCGGACTGTTGTATGAAGTCATTGATTATAACCAGTTTGACAGCGTAAGACTCCCTGTCACAAATTACTGGGGACTGGTTATGAGGAAGGATGATCCTCTGGCAAAGAAACAGTACATCACTGCCAAAGACTTGCAGAATATTCCGTTAATCACGCCTGAACCGGAATTGACAAGATCGATATTAAACGGTTGGGGTGGAATCGATCCGGATCATCTGAATATTGTCCTGAAGTATTACCTGACAAACAATGTTCCTCCTTTTGTGCAGGAAGGTTTGGGGTATGGCCTGGTCATGGATAATACAATGGATTTGATGAAAGTGTACGATTTTGCATTTCTTCCGTTAAAACCGGAACGTTCCGCCAATGCCAACATCATCTGGAACAAACATCTGGAATTATCCAGACTGGGAAAAGTTTTCTTGAATGAATTACAAAAGATGGTTGAGCATAAACTGGTACCCGTAAGACGTACAGAACCATGACAGTTCTGAAGGTCCTTACGGGGCCTTTTTCTTTCCGGGAAAGAGGCCATATGGAGGAATACA
>CACXCB010000298.1 GCA_902766005.1 uncultured Erysipelotrichaceae bacterium
GAATGAATCTATTATACATCATTCCGGCACGAATTCATCCCCTTCTTTACACTTCGTAGGAAGAAGGGGACTTCTTCGTTAATATTTATTAAATCTGCAACTTGAAACAAACGATATTCATGAAGATTATTCTCTTTGAAAACAACATTGTTAAATCTTGTCAAAAAAATAGTATTAAGAATATTAGTTATTTCTTTTTGTCCTCTATCATAATAAATCTTTATGCAATCATACGAAAGTAAATTTTCATAATTACTATCAATAAAACTGTTTAAGTCTTTCGTTAATCTTGTATTAAGCCACATGAAATTATTTGTGTAATTCGTTTTATCTACTATGATTGTCTTATAACATATATCACTCTTTATGGCAAAATGAAAAAGTGTATTGATTATATGCCTTCTCTCATTTAAATCCATATTTTCAAACTCTTTTTCCCTTCGGATTATGGGTCCTGCATGGACATATGTTTTTGCTCCTCCGGGAAAATATATTTGTAATTCTTCATTCAATTTTTGAAGACTGTTTTTTTTCTAAAGTTCTACTTTGATCATGAAATAACAGCGTTAATAAATAATTGGATGAAGGTGAACCATTAAAGCCAAAATCGCCGCTTTCATCTACAAATATAGATAATTCTCTCATTGCTTGCCTTTCAAAAAAGCGAGGGATACCCCCGCCGTGGTTGGACCCTTAAGTCCATTTTATATTCTAATTATACAAAATCATTCATTTTTATCAAGTAACAAATATTTATTCCTATTCTGCTACCAGATCTTGTTTCATTTTCCTGTAAAGGAATACGGAGATGACACATGCAGTGATGTCTGCAATCGGTATGGCAATCCACAATCTTCCCAGTTCATGGAACATGGAAGACAACAGGAAGAATGCAATAACCGGTAACAGGAATCCACGTAATACATTGACGATCAAGGTATATTTGCTGTGACGAAGTGCCTGCATGGCAGAAGTCAGAATAATACATGTACCACCAAATACCAATGAAGCTACACAAGCCCTGATGGCAGGAATACCCATAGCTATCATATTTTCGGAAGCATCAAACATCGTTAAGAGTACATGTGGAATACATTCAAGTACTATGGTTAATACAACCATTAACGACAGAATAACAGTCAATGCGTAACGAACTGTCTGATAAACTCTGTCCCACTTCTTTGTACCGCTGTTATAGGAAAGAATCGGAACCATACCGTTGTTCATGCCGAATGCAGGCATGTAACAGAAGTTCTGCAGTTTCAGCCAGATCCCGTAGATTGCAGTAGAAGTTGTACTGTACGTTAAAAGAATCTGGTTGATGAAGAAGGAACTCATGGATGTTAATCCCATGGTAATCATAGAAGGGAAACCGATGGTATAGATTTCCTTAGCTGCTTTACCTTTCGGGGATAAAATATCTTTCACTCTGAAAGTAATCCATTCATTATTTGCATGATTGAAATAGAAGGCAATACATGCAGCCAAAACCTGTCCCAATACTGTAGCTAATGCCGCTCCGGCAATACCCATCTTTGGAAACGGTCCGATACCGAAAATCAGCAACGGATCAAAGATGATATTGAATACAGCACCGCTTGCCTGAGAAATCATTGCCAGAGAAGCTTTACCACACGCCGTTAACATCTTTTCAAAAATCTGTCCGAAGAATGCACCTGCACAAATAATCCATACAATTCTTAAATAAATTGTTCCACCCTCAACAATCTCAGCCACATCTGTCTGCATGACATAGAATCGATGTGCAAAGAAAATACCTAATAAAACAAATACCGCCACATAACAAAGATTCAGAAAGATACCTGTATTGGCAATATGATCTGCATGATCCTGCTTCTTCTGGGCAATCGCTCTTGGAATGCTTGCACTGATACCCACGCCTGTTCCGACACCGATCGCATTCATGATCTGCTGCATCGGAAAAGCAAGTGATACTGCAGTCAACGCATTCTCTGAAATTCTTGCCACAAACATTGAGTCAACAATGTTGTATAAAGCCTGGATGAAGAATGAGATCATCATGGGAATTGCCATGCTGATAAGAAGTTTGCCTACAGGCATTGTACCAAGTCTGTTTTCTCTTTTGTTTTCGCTCATAATACCTCCATATAAAAATCAATCATCCGCCTTTATGACAGATGATTGACTTGATTTCCTCTATCACAAAAACGATGCCGGTAATTTTACGAAGCCGATTTACATCGTTTCTGTTTCCGCCTGTATTATACAAAAATCCAATTTTCTTTGCAAAGAGAAAATTTTTATCTGATATAGGTAACTTTGTTTTCTTCAAAGACAGGTTTGGATGATTTATCCGGATCTTCTGCAGGATAGCCAAACGCAATTATAGAATGTGGAATCAGATTTTCAGGAAGCCAAAGGAGCTTCTGTAATCCTTCCACCCTGTTCATCTGCGGCCATGTGCCAAGCCATACAGAACCAATGCCAAGATCCTCTGCAGCCAATATCATATTCTGTCCGGCAATTGCCCCGTCAATAACCCAATAGTCTTTTGCTCCCTTGAAAGCAAGATCGGTATTTCCGCAAATTAATATACCTAGCTTTGCCTTGCGTAATGGTTCAGCCGGCCTTCCGTTTGCATCTGCCATCTGGTTCAGCACTTCTTCCTTCTGCACTACGATAAACTGCCAGTCTCTTGCATTGACACAGGTAGGACCTGACATTCCTGCTTTCAGGATTGTCTGAATTGCTTCTTCATCAATCGGCTGATCCGTATATTTACGGATGCTTTTGCGATTCATGATTGCTTCAATTGTATTCATTCTTCCTCCTAAAGAATACTGACCATGTCAGATATTTCTCTTCTTTGTGTATGTCTTGGGGATGGTGCAGCATCTTCTGCTCCATATCCTACAGGGAATATTGCCACTAAGTCATATTCTTTCATTTCAGGACATTTTTCCTGTAAAGCAGGTGCGTCAAAGAAACCAACCCATGTCGTATTCAATCCCAGTTCCTCAATTTCCAACATCATATGTGTCGCTACAATAGAAGCATCCACATGACAGAAATTCGCATGATCGGAAGGTCTCACCCATGCTTCTTCTTTTTTGGCGCCAACCACAAAGAAAACCGGTGCACCAAAGGTACAGGAAGTGATCTCATGTATTGTCTGCACTGCTTCTTTTGACTGCATTACCCAGATTTTGAAAGGTTGTAAATTCTTGGCAGTAGGTGCAAGCCTTGCTGCTTCAATAATTGCATCAATCTTTTCCTGTTCTACAGGTTTTTCACTCATTTTACGGCAAGAATACCGATTCTTTGCCAACGTAAGAAAATCCATATGTTTCCTCCTGTTTTCTGTTTTCATTATAATACAGCCGAAGAATCTTTTGTTTGTGTGGGCTTCCGTACAGTATGTAAGGATTATGGAAAAATACGTTCATCCTTTGATTCATTATATTCGCAAAAAAAGGGCGATACTCAGCGTGACATACTCCCACCACCTTCGCTGAAGCTTAGAGGTGGGGGCTTCTCGGCCAAGAACACCAGTGTGTCCAGATTACCCGAGCTTA
>CACXCB010000299.1 GCA_902766005.1 uncultured Erysipelotrichaceae bacterium
AAGCTCGGGTAATCTGGACACACTGGTGTTCTTGACCGAGAAGCCCCCACCTCTAAGCTTCAGCGAAGGTGGTGGGAGTATGTCACCATAAAAAGAAAACCGGTTAACGGTTTTCTTACTCGTTCCATTTTGCAATTTCCTGTTTCAGATAATCAATCCATTCCCCAAATCCTTCTCCTGTTTTGGAAGAAAGGAAGATGATTTTTGCGTTCGGATTCAAACGATGAATTCTTTCTTTTACTGCTTCATCATCAAACGGGAAGAACTTTCTGGTGTCTGTCTTATTGATTAAAACGCAATGACATACCTGAAACATCAGAGGATATTTTAGCGGTTTGTCATCTCCTTCGGGAATGGAAAGGATTTCGACATTGATGCTGGAGCCTGTATCCTGCTCAGCCGGACAGACAAGATTTCCTACATTTTCCATAAACAAAAGATCAAGGTCATCCGCATTAAATTCATCCAGTGCCTGTTTTGTCATGGATGCATCCATGGCACATTCCCCGCCTGTGTGCACCTGAATGGTGCGCACGCCGGCTTCCTGCATCTTTTCCGCATCAACCGTAGCATCAATATCTGCTTCCATGACACCGATACTGTACGTATCTTTCAATTCTTTGATGGTTCTTAAAAGTGTTGTCGTCTTGCCGGCACCGGGAGAAGCCATGATATTGACCATGAAGGTATGATTGTCTTTATTTCTTTGTCTTACAGAATCGGCAATACGATTGTTTAAATCAAATACACCGACATTTACATCAATTACTTTTACTTCACTCATATTATGCCTCTTTCAGAAATTCCGTCACTTCATTTTCAAGCCAGTTGCACCATGCATCCATTCCTTCTCCGGTTACGGCAGAAACAGGATAAACAGGAATGCCGGGCTTGCGCATATGAATATATTCTTTTAACTTTTCCAAGTCAAAATCAAACACTTCCAATGCATCCATTTTATTAACCAGTACAACATCTGCCTTCTCAAACATCAATGGATATTTCAACGGCTTGTCATCTCCTTCCGGAACAGAAAGTATCACTGCATTTTTGACAGATCCCGTATCAAATTCTGCAGGACAGACAAGATTGCCTACGTTTTCCAGAATCACAAGGTCCAGGTCATCCGTTCCGATTTCCTTCAATCCCTGTCTTGACATCTCCGCATCCAGATGACACATTCCGCCTGTATGAATCTGAATGGATTTTACACCTGTTGCAGCAATTGTCTTTGCATCAACATCACTGTCAATATCCGCTTCCATGACACCGATCCGGATCTTGTCTTTCAAACGGCTGATCGTCTGTAACAATGTCGATGTTTTCCCGGAGCCCGGAGAAGACATAACGTTGAGATAATATGTCTTGTCTTTCTTTAGTTCCTCTCTCAATACATCTGCATCTGCATCATTATCTGCAAGAATGCTTTCTTTGACTTCTATAATTTTCACTTTTAAATCTTCCATGAGATTCTCCTTCAACCAGATACCTGTTTATTTTACCACGATTCTTTATGTTCATATGCATCTTTTATATCCGATGATTTTGCTTCTGTTCCTGTACAAAAGTTGGTATTGATCCCTCTTCCCGCCAATGTTATGGTACAGGTGAAGGAGGGATACTATGATCAATTGGCATTCTTTATTCTCAAGATCCCTGTACAGTGATCTTGATCTGCTCAATGGATTCACCTTTGAAAGCGAAAAGAAACTGTATACTTCGGATGCATCGATTGATATGCTGGTTGCCCGCAAAGACAATGAAACAGCCGACAAAAATGATATCCGGAAATTTTTCAAAGGATTGAATGTGATTGAATTCAAATCCAGACACCAAAATCTGAATCTGAAAGTCTGGCACAAAGTTCATGGTTACACTGAAATATATTTGAGCCAGCTGGATTCACTGGACCGGCGTCAGGATAATGACATGACTTTGTCATTTTTTTCCGATCATATGCCGGAAAAAATGTTCCGGCAATTGAAAGAGGATGGATTCTCAATTCAGTTAATAAACAGAGGTATCTATCATCTGGAAAGAAAGTATCACTTCCCTGTACAGGTTGTTGTTCTTTCAGAATTAGACGGAAATCACTATCCCTTTCTGAAAGCTCTGTCAAAAAATGCCACAGATGAAGACATGTTGAGATTGCTTGGTTCACCGACAGAGAGCAGAGATCTTGCAGGCGCATTATTAAGAAACTATGAACAGAAAACAGAAGGTAAATTTATGGAAAACTTGGAGAAAAAGGATATTAAAGAACTGGTAGCTGAAGTCAGAGAACTGATGTCATACGACTGGGATGGAATGGAACAGAAAGTCATTCAAGCCAATAGAATTGTAGAAAAGGCTAACAGAAATGCAGAAAGAGAGAAGAAAAATGCTGAAAGAGCTAACAGAAATGCTGAAAAATCTGCGATGCAAGCAGAAAGAGAGAAGAAAAGAGCAGATGCCGCAGAAGCAGAAAATAAATCCTTGCGAGCAGAAATTGCTCGCTTAAAAGCCAATGCGGAAAAGGCTTTTTCCTATTCGTCTTTCGGGATGAATTCCTCGGTGCAGGAGGTCGATAACGCACAGTTTTATGCGGTAAAACAAACATCCGGAAAACACCGCTACAACAAAAAACGCCTTCTTAATTAAATTCCGGCATGTACTGTAAACAGAGATGCATCTGCAACACAGACAGATACATCTCTTTATACTCAGGAAGAAAATTTATGGAAAACTTGGAGAAAAAGGATATTAAAGAACTGGTAGCTGAAGTCAGAGAACTGATGTCACGAGATTGGGACGGCTTGGAAAAACGACTTATACAAGCACAAAGAGAAGAAGAGGAAGCAAAAAAAAGAGCTGAAGAAGCACGACAAAGAGCTACAGAAGCAAAAAAAAGAACAGAAGAATTGAAAAAGAGAACAAAAGAACTAAAAAGAAGAACTAAAGAACTAAAAAAGTTATAAAAGAGGCAAAGAAAAGAGCAGATGCAGCAGAGACAGAAGGTAAATCATCACAAGCGTAATCGGCATATTTAACACATATTAACGAAGAAGTCCCCTTCTTCCTACGAAGTGTAAAGAAGGGGATGAATTCGTGCCGGAATGATGTATAATAGAT
>CACXCB010000300.1 GCA_902766005.1 uncultured Erysipelotrichaceae bacterium
GTGCCTACAATCAAACAGATAAACATACAAAAAACAATGATGTTTATTTACAAAAATGCTTGACTTCTAATAGTTAGTCTGTCACCATGAAAATTCAGATACCTCATAGCCTGTTGTCATCCATTAGAACTTTCGAATAAATTCATCAAACTTTTTCTTTTCAATCATATATACATCTTTATACGAATAGCCTTTTAAGTCGTCTGTTCCGAATAGTCTTATACCATCTTTGGAAAGCTTAGCTTTGTGTAAAGCAATGCTTTCCATATAATTTAGCTTTTTTACATCTTCGTTGTATACTAATACAAATGAAATGTTTTTCCTCGTAAAATCTATTTGCTCTCCAGTAACATAATTGAACAACATCACACTGTTATTCGCCTTTTGTGATATTTCAATATTCGAAAAATCACCATTCTTAAACTCAATCATAAGCATCTCTTCTTTCGCAGTCGAAAGCAAAGCATCAGCAGACCTTGCACACTCGTTAGAGACGCAAAATGCATTTGATAATACGCTTGTCTTCACCTCATCAAAATCTACCACTTTCCTTGTGTCTAGCGTCATAAACTGCACCGGAGTCTTTGCGGTATCCCTTGATGTATGTTGTAAGGATTTCTTGTGGATTCGAAACACAGAATAATAATCAAGATTCATACTCAATCTCTCCACTTACGCTAATAAATGGTTCTCCCAACATTTTGTATATTTCATCCATACAATCAGTAACATCAACTACTTCAGATGTGTTTTGCTTCTGCCCTTCTTTTATCAAATACGCCTTGTACCTGTCATTTATATCGTATAATTTAGAAAAGTACTGTATAAAAGCAACAAAGTCAGAGCTATGAGTACTTATGAGAAAATTCATATTAAATTCTACTTGCATGATTGCTATAATTTCCGCAAGCATTCTCTGCCATTCAGGATGTAAATGAATTTCGGGCTCATCAAGTATCATTATGCCATTATCTTCTAGATACCCATTAAGGATAATCTGCTTTATCAACACCATGATTTTCGTACCAGAAGAAAGGTTCTCGACTTTAATTGGGTTATTTAGTCCTACTTCTTTATACTCAAAATCCTGTCCTTTTCCGCTAACTAGTTCCCCAATACGCGCTTCGTTCATCCTTTCTATTATTTTTTTATACTTTTCTTCAGATAAGATATCTCCTACTACATCCTCGCTCTTTTTTCTTAAGACAATCTTATCATGCAAACTCTCATTGAAATAATTGTCATACCTATAGAATGAATATATATTCCTCTCCAAAGTATACTCATCGCTAATGTATATTACATCTTTCATAAGCGGTAAGTACTCCTTAACAACAAAATCTGATTGATAATTATCTTCAATAATTATCTTTGAGTCACGTATTCCAACTTCTATAAGACTTGGTTCATCAGTATGATTAGCATGTTGAAGTTGTCCCCCAAATCTACCACCAAAAGAATTCTCTACTATATGCCTGACTATATCTATTTCCTGTGTTTCTACAATTTTTTTAATATCAGATAATAACACCTGCTGGTCTTGTTCATCTATCTGGCTAATTGGATATCCCGCACTTTCTAATGCATCACGAATAATATCTGGCTCGGGGTTATTTTTACTCATCTCATATACAACAAATGGATTGTATTTTATTGCACTATAGTCTCTCCGCAAAGACCTCGTATAACTAAATAATTTCCTTCTTATAGACTCCACTCGCGATGATTGAATCTTATTATTGATATCATATAATGAGTTGAATGTGCAAAATAAAGATTTCCCTATTGTACTTTTCCCTGATCCATTCTTCCCTGCAACCATAGTTATTCCATTAATCTCTATTTTTGATTCATCATATAATCTTCCAACATTTTTTATAGTTAGTACCATATAATTCCCCATTCCATCCAAGTATCCAAACTTGAATCTGCACTTTATTCTCTTTTAATCTGAGCAAGCAACATCACAAATCCACTTCATCTAATACAATCCTACTCTGCAAAACAGAACATACTTAAAGAGCATGCTTTCACATACAATATAATTATTCTGGATAGAATAATACAAAATCCCTCAAAAAGTTGTGGCTTTTATCAACTACCATTTTTTATATTATTCAATGAAATCACATGCACTACATACGATATATCTTATATCGCTTCGCATGCTCTAAGTATAAAACAAAAATACCAACAAGTACAGGAAAACTGGTGCCTCGTATTATATAGTCATACCCTTTCTTTACCTGTTCATAGGTATGGGTTATGCTGTTTAAAGATGCTGTGGATTGGTACA
>CACXCB010000301.1 GCA_902766005.1 uncultured Erysipelotrichaceae bacterium
TGTTTACAGTTTCTCCGATTCTCGGAAAATGTCCACCACGAGTTATTTTAGATACCCGGGGTTACCCTCACCAGTTTTGGATAGTCTTTTTCTTCTGCTCAAACAAGTAGTGTATAATGTAAGAATCTGACAGACAAGGAGTCATCAATGGAACACGATTTGAAAAAAGTCATCGGATTCAGTATTCTGGATTTTCTCTACTGGGCATATTTCGGAGCATTTCTCGGATTTGTCACAACCTATTTTTTAAGCTGCGGCATGAGCAGTTCAATGCTGTCACTGGTAATGGCTGCATATATGTTCATGGCATTCCTCGGTGCTTTTTTCTGGGGCGGAATGTCCGATAAAAAGCAATCCAACAAAAAGGTTTTTATTCCGGAATTAATTGCCTTGACGGTTTTGTGCATGGCGGAATTCTTTCTTGTAAAGATCAACATTTTCTTTGCGGCAGTCATGCACCCTTTAGTCGGTTTTATGGCAGCGCCTTTGGGAACCAACCTGGATTCATGGATGCTCAGATCGTTTCACAGGGATGCTGCCCAGTTCGGCAGGGCAAGAGCGTTAGGATCTGCCGGTTATGCGGTCATGATGTTAATCGGCGGTCAGGTTTACAATAAGATCGGTTTTTCTTTAATTCCGGTTGTGACACTGGCGCTGTTTACGATCATCATGGTTCTTGCATGTTTGATGCAGGAAGAACCCTATGAACAGATGACTGCGAAAAGGGAAAAGGTGAATACA
This sequence comes from uncultured Erysipelotrichaceae bacterium, assembly GCA_902766005.1. Classification (GTDB taxonomy): domain Bacteria; phylum Bacillota_I; class Bacilli_A; order Erysipelotrichales; family Erysipelotrichaceae; genus Bulleidia. The sequence continues at coordinate 742 of CACXCB010000301.1, forward strand.
AAAGACTTGTTGAAGATCAAACCGTATGTTTTCCTTGTCGTAACGATTTTTCTGACCGGAATTGCCATTGCTCCGATTAACAGCTTAAAGATTGTCATCATTGAAAGTGTCGGCGGAGATGTATCGATTCTGGGACTGGATTCTTTCATCGGTGTCATGGTACAGGCAGTTTTTATCTTTATTTCCGGCAATCTGAAGCGGATTCCCGCAAAGATCAGAATGCTGATCATGGCGTGTATGTCTGCTTCCATGCTTGTTCTGACATGGCTTGCGGTATCTCCTTACATGATTATTATCGGTACAGTCATGAACAATATTGCCTACGGCGTTCTGCTTCCGACCATGAGAGAGACAACGGAAAAGAATGTTCCTGCTGCTTTGAAAAATACAGCACATTCTTTGACAGATGCCATGTTCGGCAGCTTTGCCGGTGTCATTGCACTATTGTACAGCGGTACATTGATGGATCTTTTCGGTGCAAAGTTTATCGCATTCCTGGGCATGCTGATCATGATTATTCCGATTGGATTATGTATAATAAATCTGTTGAAAAAAGAAGACTGATATAGATTGGAGGATGCAGTGAGAATTGTAAATCTGATCGAGGATACCGTAGGAAAGGCATCCTGTGCACCTGAACACGGGTTATGCTTTTATGTGGAAACACAAAAGCATAAAATCCTTGTGGATACGGGTGCTTCTGCATTATTTTTGGAAAATGCCCAAAAGAAGAATATTGATCTATCCAAAGTGGATACGGTTGTCATTACGCATGGGCATTATGACCATGGCGGCGGCTTGAAAAGCTTTCTGGCATGTAATCAGGATGCAAAGGTTTATATGCAGGAAAGTGCATATGGAGAATACTATTCCCTGCGTGAGGGAGAACCGCATTACATCGGAATGGATCAGGAAACAAAGAACAATCCGCAGATAGTCTATGTGCAGGGAAACCTGCAAATCGATCATGAATTATTCCTGATCGGAAAAATAGAAATGAGACATCCGATTCCTTCTGCAAACAAGAGGATTTTGAGAAAAGAAGGAGAAGAATATACAGAAGATGATTTTCTGCATGAACAGTGCCTTTTGGTTAAAGCAGAAGGAAAACAGATTCTTTTTGCAGGATGCGCACATCACGGCATTCTGAATATTATGGAACAGACAGTTTCAGATGACGGAAGAGAACCGGATGTAGTGATCAGCGGCTTCCACATGAAGAAGAATGCATATTCGGAAGAAGATAAGGACGCTATTGTAGAGACAGCTTTGAGGCTGAATCACTATCATACACAGTTCTATACATGCCATTGTACAGGTGACAAACCGTATGAGGCGATGAAGATCATTATGAAAGACAAACTGCAGTATATCCATTGCGGAGATGAATTGGAGATTATCAGAAAGAAAGGAAACGAGTATATGAAAATGCATAAGATGTTTGCCTGGGGAACAGTGGTCTGCTTTGTGATGACAATGATTACAGGATACAAAAGAAAATGATGGAACTCAGAAAAGCGACATATGAAGATATTCCGGCACTTATAAAATGCCGTATTCAGCAATTGAATGATGAGGAAGAACATCCCGATATAAAGATCGATGAGACTCTTGCAAAGTGGTTTAAAGATATGTTTGACAGGGATGAGCTGGTACAGTTTGTCCTGACAGAAGACGATGAAATTGTATCTACAGGTGCTTTACAGGTTCTTTTGATGCCACCGAGCTTTTTCAAGCCTACCGGCAGAATAGGATACGTTGCAAGCATGTATACAAAGAAAGAATATCGCAAAAAAGGATATGCGACAAAGATTCTTGAGGCAGTGAAGGATGAAGCTGTAAAAAGAGATTGTGACAAGCTGTTTCTGGAAGCTTCTTTATGGGGCATGCCGGTATATGAGAAATTCGGTTTTGAAATGCATGATGCGTGGATGTCGTATTCGCTGAAGTAAAGTTTGATATCTGACATACCTTTGGTGGATCAGACATAATCATCCTGAAAAAGATTGAAGGATGATTTGGGATACGTTAAGATGTTAGTGGCAAAAATGGAGAATAAATGATGTTGAAAATCTGGTTTGGTGACAGAGAAGATGTAAAATATGGACCCATGTGGTTTAAAAATAATTTTGACATAGAATGGTTCAAAGATCCTTTTGTACAGGCAATGATTGAGGACGTAGATCAATCCAGATACGTTGATGGGTATATTATTGAAAGCCCTGTTTTCGGACCTATTCCACCACAAATGCTTTCCGGTGGTGTGCAGACTTTAATCATGATTTATAAGCGTTCGGACTTGATTTTTGATGCAACAAGCTGCGGAGGCAATTGTGCCAAATGGCTTCAGAAGATTGGAGAATTGCAGGATGTAACAGTAAATTTGAATTATTTAATGCGCTTTAAGGATCCGTTCGAAGCAGAGATTTGCAATGAAAACAAGATAATTCACTCCTATAATGAGTATCTTCATCTTGCAATTCAGTATGTCTGAGGTAAAACAACATGAGGGGAAAACATCGGGTAATTGTACAAAACGAAAGAGTAAAGTACATATTTGACATTAAAAGAAATATTACAATACTTCAAGGGGACAGTGCTACCGGAAAGACTTCTTTATTAAATCTTCTGCAGCTTTATGCGGTAAGAGGTGAGAGCAGTGGAGTTTTACTGCAATCTGATGTAGATTGTGTGGTTTACGGGATTGCAGAGAATCAGTGGATGTCATATTTTGAAATGACAAACCATGCAATAGTATTTATCGATGAGGATTATCGGTTTGTTCATACAAAGGAATTTGCGGAAAAAATTCAAAATACAGATAATTACTATGTGATTATCAGCAGAAGACCATTGCGCAATCTTCCGTATAGTGTTAAAGAAATATATGGAATTCGTACATCGGGAAAATACAGTTTTCCTGAGCAGGTTTATAATGAATTTTATCCCATTTATAAAGATATATTTTTCCATGAAAAACCATATCTGCTGATCACGGAAGACGAAAAATCCGGCTATCAGTTTTTTCAAAAGAGCTTTACCAAAGTGGAATGTATAGCTGCAAAAGGGAATACAAAGATTGTCGCCTTGGCTGATATGATGACGAAAGATCGTTCTGTAGTTGTTATTGCGGATGGAGCTGCATTTGGGGCATTTATTGATGATCTTGTCGGATTAATGGAAGAAAATCAGAATTTAGGAATCTATCTCCCGGAATGTTTTGAATGGCTGATTTTGAAATCGGATATTCTGCATAATGCGGATGTGGATGAAATTCTAAAACATCCGGAAGATTATATAGATGGAAGAGAATATTTTTCATGGGAACAGTATTTTACGGATTTATTGTTTCATTCGACAGCTGATAAAAAATATATGCGTTATAATAAATCAATACTCCCGGAATACTACCTGACAGACTCTGTAAAAAATCAGATTATAAAAGTATTGCCGGATCAATTGTCTGAATTGAATCAGAAAAAATAAAAGAAAACACTAAACATGACACGTGATCATGCCATGTTTGTTTTACATTCATATTGTGAAAATATGTGGAATGATCCATAAGAATTTCGTGACAAGCTGGCAAACTTCCATTTGCAGAAGATAAATACATATAGAAATGAAGAACAGGCTGATCAGCCTGCTCTTTTTAATAGCCAAGTTTTTTATCAACAATATGATCCAATGGTTTCTTTTCAAGATAATTCATTAAATTCGTATAGAAGATGTTTAATACCTTGTCGAAAGTGACCTGAGCATTGAATCTTCCGGAGATGTGGGGTGTGATGTATACGTGCTTTGTGTTCCATAAAGGGTGATTTCTTGGAAGCGGTTCCGGATCTGTGACATCCAGGCATGCACCGCTCAGATATTCTTCCTTCATGATCTTATAAAGTGCATCTGTGATAATGGCGGTGCCTCTGCCGACATTGATCAGGATTGCACCTTTTTTCATCTTTCTGAGTCTTTCTTCATCAAACAGGTGAATGGTTTCTGCTGTCTCGGGAAGAGAAAGGGCAACAATATCACATTCCGGAAGGATTTCATCCATGTTATCCATCGTATACATCTTTTTGACATAATCCGGTGTATCATGAACGGATCTTCTGACGCCGTAAACTTCTGCCCCTAAAGCGTGCATCTTCTGCGCAAAATTGGATCCGATATCACCCATGCCTACGGAAAGCACTTTGGAAATGGAAACGGTGTTAACACCGCCAAGATTGGTGAAATCATGATTTCTTTGCACTTCAATGTACCTTGCAAGGTTCTTCATGACCATGAATGCACATCCGATCATATGTTCCGAAATTGCCTCTCCATATGCTCCGGAAGCATTGGTTAAAATGACTTCCTCTTTTAAGCTGCTGTAGAGATTGGCACCTGCAGAATCCAGCTGGATCCATTTTAAAGTGTCGCATGTATTTAACAGGGAAACAGGCAGGTTTCCCAGGATGACTTCAACATCCTTCAGGTCTTCTTCCGTGACTGTCTGTCTTTCTTTGAAGGTTATATCTGCATTGGGAATGGATTGAAATCTTTCTTTTGCCTCTTCGGGAACAGGCGTAACGAATAATACTTTTACCATTTTACTGACTCCTTGCATTCATCTTACCATGAAATGGACACTTTTTGAAAATTGTGTGCATAAACAATCTCAAAATGGATTATGATATTGTCAGAAACCGGGAGGATTTATTTATGTTGAAACAAATAAAATGGAGTTCCATTCTGATGTCTGTCGGATATATCATTGCAGGTGTATTGCTGGTGGTTTATCCGGAAGTCAGTGCAAATATCATCTGTTATGTGGCGGGAATTGCGGCTTGTGTCTTTGGCGTCGTTAGCTTAACAACATACTTTCTTTTAGACTTGAAAGACAGCCTGTTTAGAAATGAATTTGCGATTGGGGTTATGGCAATTATTGCCGGCATCCTGATGATTGTAAAAAGGGACTTGTTGTTTGAACTTGTACCGATCATCATGGGCCTTGTGATTGTCACAAGCGGTTTTATCAAGCTGCAAAGAGCAGTTGTTGCCCACCGCATTCATTATGACAAGGCCATGGTTTATACAGGACTTGCGGTGATTTCAATTATTTTGGGCTTAATCATCATGTTTTTCATGAGTGGCAGAACCGCACAGAATGTTCTGTTTATTACCATCGGTGCAGGACTCATTTACTGCGGTACTTCTGATTTGATCATCACATTATTCCTGGCCAATAAGTTTCATCAGTTTCTGGAGATGTTCGAAAAAGAGCCTGAATCGCAACCGCAGGTGTATATTCCTGAACCGGAGGTTCCTGCTGATGATTCCGATTCCCTTATGGGGGAATAGTGTTTCTCTTTTCAATCCTTGAAAAATCCATTAGAATATTTGCCTAGGAGGTAAGCAAATGTGGAATGACTGGTTAAAAATCGGTCCATTGACGATACATGGTTACGGGGTGATGATTGCGATCGGCATCCTGATTGCTTTCTGGCTGGCAGAAAAGCAGGCGGAAAAATACGGACTGGAAAAAGATAAAATCGATAACTTTATATTCTTTATTATTCTATTCGGGTATGCATGTTCCAAACTGACATATTGCCTGATCAACTTGCAGCAGTTTTTGCATGATCCTCTTTCTGTCCTTGGCTCAGGAGGATGGGTTGTTTATGGCGGGGTTCTTGGCGGAATACTCGGTGCATATCTTTGGTGCAGAAAGTACCATTGGGATTTCATGAAACACTTTAATGTGCTTGTTCCCTGCGTTGCATTGGCCCAGGCTTTCGGCAGAATCGGCTGTTTCTTTGCGGGATGCTGCTATGGCGTGGAAACAAGTGCATGGTACGGTGTCAGTTTCCCGGAAGGATCTTTAGGACCCGGACCGCATATTCATGTGGTGCCTACACAGCTGATTTCATCCTTTGGGGATGCACTTATCTTTGTGATATTGTACTTTGTGATTTTGAAAAAGCATGAAGAGGATACAGCAGCGTGGTATCTGATTCTCTACAGTGCGGGAAGATTCTTTATAGAGTTTATCCGCGGTGATATTGAAAGAGGAGTATTCGGGCCGTTTTCGACTTCCCAATGGATTGCATTAGGTGCATTCCTGTTTGGTGCATGGCTGATTCATCATCGTCAGAAAAAAAGTGTTACAGTTCACAACCTGACCGAAAAATGAGTATTTAAAAGGCGCTATGAAGAAGTACTACAGTGTGTAGCACTGATCTCAGCGCCTTTTGAATGCATCAA
>CACXCB010000302.1 GCA_902766005.1 uncultured Erysipelotrichaceae bacterium
AATCTTTCATTGTGAATATACGCTGGATTTCTGAGAGTATCGCCATGGGTGATTGTGAACTCTCGTGCCCCATGTAGATAAAGATTCATGCGGGCAATGGATGATGTAGAGTATTGCTTTTCCTGTCCGAAGATCTTTCCGTATGCATAATTACCAGCTTTCATTTGTCGGATGGCTTCAATAAGCATACCTCCAGTACCGCACGCGGGGTCATATATTGTATCTCCCTTTTGAGGGTTTAATATCTGAACCATCAATTTGACAATCGTTCTTGGAGTATAGAATTGGCCACCGTTTTGCTTCTCCATTGTTGCAAACTCTTTGAGCAGGTATTCATATGTATCTCCCATTACGTCTGCAGAATAATTCTTGTTGCCCATTTTCATTTTAGTGACATGTTCAACAAGATTCTTCATTCGGTTGTCATCAATGATTTCAAGGTTTGTCCATTGGGCTTCATCGAATCCCGAGAAAACGCCGCCAAGGGAATCAGGATTCTTACGTTCAATTTCCATTACGGCTTTATTGAAATATGTCCCAACGTCTTTTGTTTGCTTTCTGAGATCACTCCAATGGCATCCATCAGGGATAGTAAAGCTGAACTTATGACGTGCAATCATTTCTTCATTGCCATCGTATTTTTCATAAACCTCCTTGTACTCTTCGTCATATACGTCAGAGATTCTTTTAAAGAATACGATAGGAATTACATAACTTTTGTACAGGCCACGTAGTACGGGGCCGCGCAAAATATCGCAACACTTATAGAGATGCGATTTCAGTTTGCTTCCGGAAACTTTTTCAGCCTCATCAACTTCATCATAATTCGACAAATCAATCATATATTGGATTGCATCTTCACGACTCCTGTGGCTTCCAAGATTGCCCTGGGAAGAGGATAGTTTTTCCTTTCGATTAGAAGGATATGTGTTTTCAAAGTCAATCAGAACATTAAGCAATGTCTCGTCGAGATACGTAACAGCCTGATTTCGAATATCATTTGGAATACCGTAATATGCCTCAGCAATGCCACCTGCAATGGCAGCTATAGTATCACTGTCGCCACCTATAGAAATAGCATTACGTATTGCGTCCTCAAAGCTTTCCGATTCAAAGAATGCCTCTAATGCCTGAGGGACTGATCCCTGGCACGACACATCAAATGTATACCCATCTCTAATCTCTTCGAGTTTGAATGCTATAGGGTAATAATGCTTAATAATATAGTCCTGAATTTCTATAAGGGAAAAACCACTTCTTGCCATATAAATGGCAACAGCGGTAGCTTCTGCACCTTTAATTCCCTCAGGATGATTATGTGTGACTTCTGTTACAGCCCTTGACAATGCAATTGCTTCCTCAAGAGATTCTGCCGCAAAGCCGCATGCACTGACTCTCATTGCGGATCCATTGCCCCAACTGTTATATGGTTGTGGGTTGTCTTCGTGTATCCATAACCTAAACTGGCCGCCATATCCAGCTTCAGGATATTTACGCCCAAGTTTCTGCATAGCATGTATTACCTTTTTCCCAAGGACGGATAAATCCTTCTTGCTTTCAAGAATAGCCATCGCTACAGCAATGGACATAACCGTGTCATCTGTGAAATAACAAAGATTGGAAAGCAACTCAAAATCTTTAGTTTTGATATTATGCCACTCGAATCTCGATCCGGCGATATCACCAATAATTGCGCCTAACATACTTATAATCCTTTATATTATCTATTTATATTACACTAAATTGTGTCTAATCTTGGTTACAAAAACCCAATATTATTATAACATTTTTTACTATTCTATACAATCAAAACGCCTGTTTTCTCCTATAACTCGTCACATACTTGACGTCTTTCGCCGGTCCTAAAAGGCGATTTATCATTTTGCTCGTCTTTAACATGATTCCAGATTTCTAATTGTAGATACACCATTACTCATTATCATAATACTACTCTTTATTTAAGTGCCAAAAACACACCCCCGTAAGTTCATCATACTCACAGGGGTATTCATTTATTCTTTTAAGTATTTTGAAAGGAAAGTAATACTTATTTTAGTTCTTGCTACCTTCATCCAGAAATCTGGCAATTATGTTCCCGCTTTTACCAAAATACTACCATTCCACTTTCGATAATATCCCAATAAATGGAATTCCCCGTTTATTAATATATTGACTACTATAAAACCCTCTTAATCTTATTGTTATTAGAAACGAACACTTCTGTATTTACGAATCTCGAGTAACCTTCTCTAACCATAGTTATTATAACAGCTCCACCTTTTTCAAGATTAGATAGTATTATTTCATATTCTTCTTTATTAATATAAGACTCTGGATCTCCATAAAACGCAAACATACAGTTTGTTGCAAAAGCGAAGCTATCGAATTCCTCTGCGCTATTTTTTGCTTTTTTGAATTCCGATTCTTGAATGAAAAGCTGAAACCTGTCGTTTAAACTTCCATTACATAAAAACTCAACTTTCATAATTCCTCCAATTCACAATAATTTAATACCTGTTCGCATATTTGAGTATGAACCTGTATGATCTGTTATTCTTCCCGGAATCGTTGCTCCGATAACCCCTCCGAAAGCGTAAAACAGCTTTAGCCTTTGTTTACAAATTTAGGATATAGTGGACACTAACTAATGGTACTATTTACAGAATGTCTATTATATATATCCTTCCCTCACTAATTCTTCCAACTTGCTTCTAAAATTGGTTTTTGTTATTTTTAGGCTTCCGTTATTTTCTAATTTTACCACTCGTGGATATCCATCTTCAGCTTTCATCTCTTCTATAACTGAGCTGTGATGACCTGTCCCGGTAGTTTTATGTGGGGTGGCACCAAATAAGACCGTTCTGTAATTTGAATTATACTGCAACTTACTATACTCATAAGTCTTTGCTTCATTATAATCCAGAACAAACTCAAACCTTTTAGGATCCAACCCTATATCTTTTATAATTCCTATAAGGTTATCCTTTCTTACGTTGCTTTCACCAATTACTAATATTATACCGTCTTGATAAGAAAAGAAGTATTCTGTCTCAATCAGTTCATCCATATCTAGTAATCTCAGCAATTCTTGG
>CACXCB010000303.1 GCA_902766005.1 uncultured Erysipelotrichaceae bacterium
ATCAGATATGCTTTCACTGACATCTTCCGAGTATTCCTCTGCGCTATTAGCCGTAGTATTGTTGTCATCTTCCAATGCAGAGATAGATCCCGGCATGTAGGAAATGATCAATAACACTGCTAGAAAAAAGGCCAAAACACGGTTAAAATATTTCATTATGCAGTCCTCCTTGTTTCTGAGACTTTGTTAGAACATTAACACTCTTCATTTCAAATGTCAATAATTAGAATTAATTAGATTCTAATAAGCCAAATGTTGCCAATCAGAAAACCTTTGGGCTGCTTTTTGGCATATAATAAAAGCGATCTGAAGGATTTCACCTGCAGACCGCTTTTTGTTAATCGAGTTAGCTCTTTGTAGTTACCGTTTTGGCTTTAGACCAGGGTGAATAATACTTGGTTCCACTGACAGTCTTGTAAGTCCGGATCCGGATGTAGTACTTTTTCTTACCCTTCATCCCTGTGACCTTCTTGGATGTGCTGCTATACCCCTTGACTGTCACCGTCTTTTTGTTTTTCGTGAACTTGCTGTTCGTTGCCACCTGAATCTGATACCCGCTGATCCTGGTTGAAGCCATCTTCGCAGACTGCTTTTTCCACTTCACAGTGATTGCTTTAGAAGCAGCTGTAGATGTGGCAAGCGTGGTGCCCTTCGGATTGATCTTGAAATAGACTGTTTTGGATCCAGAATAATTGCCTTTCAGTTTCACTGTGACCTTGTACTTACCCACGTTTTTGCGGCCGGAAGCATAGGTAACTGTGTAACTGGCGGTAGTCAGCTTTTTACTGCCTGCCTTTACTGTAACAGAAGGCTTTCTAACTTTACCGTTGTAGGTATAGGCCGAAGTTGACAGTGTTACCGTAGGTGTTGCATTCTTCGGGACGATGGTGAAACTCGCTTCACCTGTTCCAGTATAATTTCCTTTAAGAGTGATAAGGACTTTATATGTTCCGACATTAATACTCTCGCCCTCATATGTAAGATCATAATCGGACAGTGATAAGACTGTACTTCCGTCTTTTACATATACTTCGGGTTTGTGCTCTTTACCGTCATAGGTAAATGTTAGCGCAGACAGTTCAACTGTTGGAATGATTTCTTTTTGCTGTTGCAGAGTGAAGTCTTTAGTCAAGATACCAGTGAATTCACCAATACCATTTATTGTGACTGTTACTATTCCATCTTCTGTTTCATTTTCGATGTCTACTGTATAGTCGGTATTCTTTTTAAGCAGAAACTCTTTATAGAGAACCTCTATGTTCTCCTCGATTTGTGAACTGTTGCTGAATTGGCCTTCACACTCTATATCGGCGGCCGAAATATCAAATTTGTTCTCAGTGCCGATACTCACAAGAATCCTGCCGACTTTTTCAGAAGTATCTATTTTAGAAACAGTAATGCCTGATGTTAAATACTCTGTTGGCAATGCAGCAAAATCATAGGTTCTCTCATAATACTCACTATAATATGTGCCTAATCTTACCGATGTGAAATATCTCGAATTTGGAAATGTATCATCATTCCAAACATCTCCCGTTTTGAGCAAAAAGGTTGCATTATCACCATAATCTGTTATCGCATCTAGGAACTCACAAGGACCATTTCCGCACCCTATGATCGATGAATTGCCTACAACTTCATATTGATCATCAATATTCAGCAAAACTCGCCATATTCTAAATCCATTTTTCTCGCATATAACCGCGTCATTATTATCTTTAGTGATATATTCAGCCACGAAAATGAATTTACTGTCGGTTTCACCGTTAGGATAGATTACCATCAATTCAGGAGCTGTTGAATAAGACGATACCTCGTAATACCCAGAAGAAGAAACTTCCACTACGTTATCGATCCAACCAAAGAAGAATTTTATTATTCCAGGAATATTTGAATGTATTATTCCATACTGATTTGCATACGCGCCAGTATACTCTCCCATGATTGTCTCAGCATGTGTACCATCCAGATTACATCCAACATTATCGTAAATGTCTGGTATCCCCATAAGATGAACCGATTCATGCGCAACGGTGTAAACATCTTTATACCATTGGCTTATGAATGCAAAACCAGCAGATTTCATGTTAGAAACTGAAGAAGTGTACGAATCAACATATGCCGGAAGCCGTGCATTCTCTGGCTCATAACTATCAGGGGCAAAAACGACTATTCCGTCCAAGTAACCATCATGATTCAAATCATAATCGGTCAAATCCTCTCCCTGTAATGCTTCTTCTACTATATGTTGGATAAAGGATCTTTGTTCGGACATCTCTGTCACTTCGACTTGCTTAACAGTTCCAGTTACTTCGAGTTTGCCATATGAGACACTTCTAAAATAATCTGTAAGGTTTTCATCTCGGCCTCCAGGTAATGTCCAACCTTCTGTATAGTCCCCAAACAGCATATCTTCGACATCCTGTTTCGACAATTCATTCGGTTCTCCAGATATTACTACATCGATCACTAATATATGTGATTCTCCTAGGCATGGTGAAGCACCTGTCGTAAATGTACCATTGGGATGTGAGTCAATGACGGCTTTCATACATTGAACGATAGAACCTTCAGGCGTAATTGCATTCTCTGCAGATAGATTAGGTTCTTCATCGGCGGTATCATTAATATCATCAACGTTATCATCAGAATTATAACTCTCAGTTGGTTCAGCATCAGTAGAGGAAGACTCAGTGATAGCTTCTTCTGAATTGTCTTCAATAATATCCGTTGAATTTTCATCTGCAGCAGGTTCTTTCTCCAGCGGCTGCTCTTCGTCATTTAAAGCTACGTCAAGGGAATCGTCTTCTTCATCAGACAAGGATTCTTCATTTGAGATTTCATCTTCAACATTCTGCTCAGATTCTGTGTTTTCTACCAAGCTCTCATCTGCCAAAACGCCTGCTTGCAACATAGAGAAACACAGCGTAATTATTACAAGCCAAGAAAGGAAACGCAGCGTTCTTTTCATTTTTCGTCCTCATTTCTTCTTCATTGAATGAGCCAAAACTTAACAAAAATTAATCTTATAGTATCATCTAAATCTTGCTAATGTTTGTCAAGCTGATTTTTGAAGATTTTGAGCACTTTGAGAACAGAAAAAGAGTAACCTTAACAAGACCTGC
>CACXCB010000304.1 GCA_902766005.1 uncultured Erysipelotrichaceae bacterium
GCCCATCTTCAACGGAGATATGGTGATATTAATTCACTCCCGCCAGAAAATGAGCGGATAGGGCATATACCATATATATTAGAGATGTAAGAAGGCGTAAAATGAAGCTCACATATAATCAAGTAAGAGAAATGAATGATGTCCAGATAGACATTTTAAAAGTATTTATTCGCGTTTGTGATTCTCTAAATCTAAAGTATTATATGGTTCACGGAAGCCTCCTCGGCGCATATACACGTGGCTCATTTTTTCCGTTTGATGATGACATTGATGTCGCCATGTCTCGGAAAGACTATGACATTTTAATGAGAGAAGGAAATAATCATATAGCGAATGGATACTTTGTGCAGTCCTGTATAACTGAACCGGAGTTTCCCCTACCATTTGGAAAAATCAGAAAAATAGACACAGCATTTATTCAGCCAATGTTTAAAAATTTGAATGTAAATATGGGCATGTTCATAGATGTGTTTCCTATAGATAACTATCCCAAAGAACCTTTTAAAGTGAAAATTATTACACTTAAAGAAGCTGTACTGAGAGCGAAAATCAGCACAAGGCTTTATTATGGGAATCGACAGCCTGTTTGGCGAAAGATCAGTAGATATGTTGCTACAGTTATAACACCTTCATGGGAAAAGGCTGTAAAGAAAAGGGCTAAGTTGTATCGAGATATAATTGGCAATGGAGGTGCTATTGTTATAGGTGGGAAACCTAACGAGAGAGGTATACCATGGGAATGGTTTGGAAAAGGGAATACCGTGACTTTTGAAGGTATTTTGGTCAGTATTCCTTCGAATACGGACGCATATTTGACTCATATTTATGGAGATTATCGAAACTATAATCCTGTTCATAAATATATGAATGAAGATGGTACTTTGACAGTATCAGCAGACATCGTTGATGCTCATAAATCATATCTTTCCTACAGAGGTTGAGCTGATATGAAAAATATTTTGTTTGTTTGCGGAAGATATTTCCCAAAAGCATCACCGAATTCTATATGTATCAAGAATATTATAGATGAAATGCAGGATAAATCAAACAATATACGAATCCTTTGCTACAGGGATGGTTTACAGGATAATTCTGCCATTGCACAAACCAAGGTATCGCGTGGTTTGGTTCAGTCTGCGCTTTACAGACTTGAAGATAAGGAAGGAACAGCAGCAAGGGTTGCATATAAGTTTTTCAATATTCTTCAGAAAATCAAGCAAATCCCATTTATTTTTTGTTGGCCATTGAGTGATCCACTAGTTACAATTCGGGAAATAAGGGCAGCTGAAAAAATGTATCGAGAAGAGAAATATGATACATTGGTAGCTGTTTATATGCCATTGTCATCTTTGATAACTGGATATGTACTGAAAAGGAAGCATCCCGAGATAAGATGGATTGCGTATTTCTTAGATTCGTTGTCTGGTGGTGTTGCCCCCCGGTTCATGAAACAAGAAACCTTTGAAAAAAAAGCGATTGCATGGGAGAAACGACTGCTTACGAACGCAGACAGTATTGTTTTCATGGAAGCTTCAAGAGAGTATCATGAAGACCTATATTGCTGTTCGGAAATACATAAATCAATTGTATATTTAGATTTGCCCATGCTAAAGAAAATGCCTCAAAACGAACCTATAGAAGGACCTGTTATCATTGTTTATGTGGGGTCATTGACTCCGGCAGTCAGATCGCCGGAGTTCTTTCTAAAAGTGTTTTCATCTATAAATAATCAAGACTGGCGGCTGATATTTGTTGGAGATAGTTCTTGTGGCCTTCTAAATGAATATGCAAAGAATGATAAACGCATTACTGTAATTGGAAGGTGCAATCATGAGGAAGCAATGAAATATGAGGAGATGGCAACAGTTCTCCTTAATTTGGGAAATAATAATGCGAATCTCACTCCGTCAAAAGTATTTGAGTATATGGCATTTGGAAAACGTATAGTTTCTACTTATCCAATCAAAAACGAAAGCAGCATAAAGTATTTGAACCACTATCCAGGCGTTTTGTTGCTGGATGAAAATGAAAATACTACTTATGCTGCTAAGCAACTTATATGGTTCTTGGAAAGTCCTTACGAGAAGATTTCTTATAATGAATTGAAGGATAGATTTTATGCCAACACGCCAGAGGCTTTTATTGATCTGATTCAGTAGGCGAGATGAGCGTATCAGAAATAGATGGTGATAAGTATGGATTTTCCTAAGAAGTGTCTGCTGATTTGTCTCAGAAACTTGGTAAAACTAGTCCTCTAGCTAACTTTAGGGCTAA
>CACXCB010000305.1 GCA_902766005.1 uncultured Erysipelotrichaceae bacterium
CCTAAAGGATACCATAAGAGATGCAGACAATATAAGGGGTTTCATGCCACTTTGTGAGGGCCGCCCCCTAATGGAGGGATATATGAAGAAAGCATTACTATCATTAACAATCCTGTTGCTTATGGCAGGATGTACAAAACCACAACAAGATAATCCTGTCGTCGGCGGATGGACACAAGTCGAAGATAAAACCGTTACAGAAGATCTTCAAAAGATTTTTGATCAGGCAATGGAAAAAGAAAGCGAAAACTATACAGCAATTGAATTATTGGAAACACAGCTTGTTGCCGGAACAAATTATAAATTTCTTTGTGAAACAGAAGACAAAAAACAAGTCATTGTTACAATCTATGCCGATCTGCAAGGCAATGCTGAAGTGACGGATATTGAAGAATTGAAATAGAACTATATGGATAAAATCATTGAATGGGCAAAAGAATTACAAAGTCTTGCTCAGGCAGGCCTTTATTATGGCAAAGATGTATTTGATCAGGAAAGGTATCAGAGAATCAGGGAAATATCTATAGAGATGATGGCAGAAAGAACCGGCCTTTCTGAAGATCAGATCAAAGATATGTTTTTTGTTGATCATGGTTATCAGACACCGAAAATAGATACAAGAGCCGTGATTATAGAAAATGATAGAATTCTTCTTGTACGTGAACGTGAAGGCAGATGGTCAATACCGGGAGGATGGTGTGAATACAATCTGACACCTGTTGAGAATGTAAAAAAAGAGGCAAAAGAAGAAGCGGGATTGGATATCATTGTTGATCGGTTAATTGCCGTATTGGACAGGGACAGATACAGTAAACCGCCTTATCCCTTCAAGGTGATGAAAATGTTTTTTCTCTGTCACAGTACAGGAGGAACATTTATACCGAACACAGAAACCATTGATTCTGATTATTTTTCATTAGATGAATTACCTGTATTAGCAACAGAAAAGTGCAGTGAAGAACAGGTAAAGATGTGTTTTGAAGCATATCATAATCCATCATGGAAAGTGATATATGAATAGGAGGGCAGCATGTTAATAAAAGAAATCATAAAGATCATAGAAGGAAGACATAAAAGAATCTATGATACATTTGAAAAGACATGTGATGGTGTGATTATCGGTAATGCTGATCAGGAATGTACCGGTATAGCAGTAACATGTTGTCCCACTGCTGAAGTGATTTCAAAAGCAGCAAAACAGAATTGTAATTTTATTCTCTGTCATGAACCGACATTTTTTGATGGATGGGACAGCACAGAATGGTTAAGAGGAAATTGTGTGTATAGCGCAAAGAAAAAACTGATCGAAGAAACAAACATGACAATCTACCGCATTCATGATCAGCTTCATTCTGTCCGTCCTGATGGCATTTTTTATCATGTTACAAGAAAACTGGGATGGGAGAAGTACGCAATAAAAAAACCATTGGAATTCATGCCGGGATGTTGTTTTGAGTTACCGGAAACTACCGTAGGAGAAATAGCTGCTCATTTAGCAAAAGTCATGCATATAGACGGCATGCGTATCATCGGTGATCCGGACATGAAAGTTACCAGAGCAGGAATTATTTTCCATTTCAGCGGTAATGAAATGGATCGTACAAATATACAGTTTATTGAAGAAAATGATATGCAGGTCATTATACCCGGTGAAGTTGTAGACTGGACCATAGGAGAATATGTACAGGATGCAGTATCTCTTGGCATTAAGCGTGCTTTGATTAATCCGGGTCATTTCAATTGGGAAGAACCGGGCATGGAAGGTGCAGCGGAATGGCTTGCAGATGATCTGGATCATGAAGTGCCGGTAATATTCATTCAGTCAGGAAATCAGTATAAGTGGTTATCCTACTAAAAAAGAATCGATCTATCCAACAAGATCGATTCTTTTGCATGTATTATTTTGATCAATGGATACTACAATACTGTGACCGCCGAAAGGATCACCCCCGTCAAACCATATTTCTTTATTTCCATCCGGTTCAATGCTTAATGCAGGATAGGTAAGATTCTTTTCAAATCCCTCACGGGGATAATCACCATCTTCCAGCCAGCTCCAAAGTGTTTTATCATCTGCGATATACTGCCTGACCATATTATCAAACTGTTCCTGGTTTGAGAGAATCTCTTTTAGATGCTGAAGCTGTATTGATGCATCTGTTTTACCTTCTTCAACATTCAGATAGACCGGGATTTCCTGATTGAGATAATTGACTGTGCCTTTGTACTCATCATAATCACGATCGAGTTCAAATGTCCCGAGTTCTGTTTTGAGGATAACAGGTTTCAGATATTCTTCCCGTATTGCATTTAGTTTTGGATCATTGGCTTTACCGATGATTTTTACAATCATATGATCCCTTGGATTTTTCCTGCTTTCTCTGACTTTTACTTTGTAAATGCCGAGACGGTCAAAGTCCTGTTTATGAAACAGACTGAATTTATACATCCATCGGATTGTTCCGCTTTGCGGATGAAACTCA
The DNA here is from genome assembly GCA_902766005.1 of uncultured Erysipelotrichaceae bacterium. GTDB lineage: Bacteria > Bacillota_I > Bacilli_A > Erysipelotrichales > Erysipelotrichaceae > Bulleidia. Next base: position 2,484 of record CACXCB010000305.1, read on the forward strand.
TCGGTATCACAATCAATACAGGCAATGTATCTTGCTCCGTTCAGGAAATATCCGCCGGATTTTGAGGGACTTCCCATTTTGCTCTTGACAAGGAAAAGCTTTTCTTTTTCTTCAGGATAAAATGAATTTTCAAATCGAACCAGGGCATCTTCCGATGAATTCAGCATCCTTTTCTACCGCTTTTGTGATCTTCGATGGAACATGCATCGGCTTTGCCGTATTCGACTAATCCTGCATCTGCAGGATCAACAGATACTCTTCCGTCTTCGAATACAAATGCAGGTATGCCTACATCGCCGATTTCTTTCAGATGATCAAATACAGGATTTGTATCTCTGAGTCTTGTGAAAGCACTCATGTTACGAATGTTCTCACCGATGTTGATGTATTCAAATTCATCTTCACGTCCTTTCACCTGTTCATGGATATAATCGCAATAAGGACATGTAGGCATTCCGTAAATCTTAATCATTATTTTAACCTCCAAATTATGTAATGGTATTATAGCACAGATGAAAATTTCCTTGTCTTTGTATGCTACAATTTAGAACAGGATAAAGTGAGGAAACATCATGGAAGAAATGTTTAAGGAATTTGATTTCAATGAGAAACCGGAAGAGATCATAGAGGAAGTAAACGGTATATCCCTGCCTGAAGATTATCTTGCCTTCATGTCTGAACATAATGGCGGAGAAGGTCCTTTGGGAGAAAACAATTACGGTTGTTTTTATAAACTGGAAGAACTAAAAGAAATCAATGATGAATATGCAGTACAGAAATGGTGGCAGGGGTTTGTGGTCATAGGTTCGGATATGGGTGATATGTTGTGGGGATATAATCCTGAAAAAAAGATCTATTGTCAGATCGACAGCTGTAACACCGATGAAGATACTTATTTTACTGTTTCCGCTTCCTTTGTGGAATTTCTAAAGAAAATGGATGAATAAGAGTTTTCAGGAAAAACAGAATCTCTTAACAATGATACATATCATTCTGTATAGTATTTTGATGACGACTAATCTAAAATCAGACTTTAGATTAGTCGTTTTGATAAACAAAATATTACGCATATGATTATTCTTCCGATAGAATATATATATAAGACATACAGGAGAAATATATGCATTTTGTTGAAGCGAAAGGATTGGTAACCGTAAATAACGGTTATGCGGGAATGAATATTTATCGTGGATGTACACACGGATGTATTTACTGTGACAGCAGAAGCAAATGTTACAATTTTACACATGCTTTTGAAGACATCGAAGTCAAACAGAATGCACCTGTCCTGTTGGAAAAGACATTACGCTCTAAAAGAAAGAAATGCATGATTATGACCGGTTCCATGTCAGATCCGTATATGCATTGTGAAGAAAAACTCCGTTTAACAAGACAATGTCTGGAAGTGATTAAGAAGTATGGTTTCGGTGCATCGGTTCTCACAAAGTCAGACCGTATATTACAAGATATTGATTTACTGGATGAGATTAATCATATTTCCAAATGTGTTGTACAGATGACATTGACCACATATGATGATGCCCTATGTCAGATCCTTGAACCGAATGTATGTAACACAAAGAAGAGGATCGAAGTGTTAAAGAAGATGCAGGAAAGAGGAATACCTACCATTGTCTGGATCACACCGATCTTACCCTTTATTAATGATACGGAAGAAAATATAACAGCTATATTAAGAGAATGTGTCAATGCAGGGGTAAAAGGAATCATTGATTTCGGCATGGGATTAACTTTAAGAGAAGGAGACAGGGAATACTACTATGCTGCTCTGGATCAGTATTTTCCAGGTTTGAAAGAGAAGTATATCAAACGATATGGTAATGCCTATAATCTTCCCAGTCCCAACGCTAAACAATTGATCAGACTCTTACAGAGAACCTGTAAAAATAACGGTATGTTGTATAAACCGGATGACTGCTTTCAATACATCAATGCATTCCCGGAACAGTATGAACAGATGAATCTGTTTGATCTGTAAATGATGATAATCCTGTGTGTTACGATACGTAACAGTAATGTCACAGGCAGTACCTTGTGAACAATAAAAGATGAATCTATCATACAGACAGAAAAAGGAGGTCTGTATATGACATTTGGAGAAAAGCTCAAAGAAGCAAGAAAAGAAGCAAAATTATCACAAGAGGAATTTGCGGAAAAGATCGGTGTATCAAGATCTGCTATCGCAAAATGGGAATCCGACAGAGGCATGCCGGATGTAGAGAATCTGAAGGTGATTGCATCTCTTCTCAATATCAGCGTTGATTATCTGTTGGATGATGACAGCAGATTATCATTCAATGAAACAAGAGAAGCAATCGATCTGGATTCCTATATGAAAACAGGCAAATGCAGGGATAAGAAGGATGCTGCATGTTATGAAAAATATAAAGATGCAGATGCAATCTATCCGTTGATCAGGAAAAAGAAACAGTCTTTTTTAGAAAAGACAGTGGATTTTATTGTTCAGCCGGGTATAGTACAGATGACGGATTACATGAATGACAATGACGGATATTATCTTGTGGAAACAAAAGGAAAACAAATACTGGTCAGAGTAGGCAGGGATTTCATTACTTCATCTGAATTGGCAAATAAAGCAGATCCGAAGAAGTTTGTGATAGGAAATAATGTATTTTCTAAAGCGATGTATCAGATTATATAAAATGAGGGATAGCCGTATCGGCAAACAGAAAAAAAACCTTCATAGATCAATTGCTGACAAAGCGGAATGGGTAATACCATCCGCTTTTCTTATGAGTTATAGAAAATGTAAAAAGTGAAGGACAAATCGAGGTATATAATATATAATTATCGTTATATAACGAAAGTTATAATACAGAAGGGAGAAACTGTGTATGCCGCCCAAAATAAGGATTACGAAAGACATGATTATAAATGCAGCTGTTGAAGTTGCAAAACAAAGCGGATATGAAAAGATCAACGCCAGAACGGTTTCAGAGCAGTTACACTGTTCAACACAGCCTGTCATGTATCATTTTTCAACCATCGATGCCATGAAAAGAGCGGCTTATGCCTGGGTTGATCAAATGCATACGGAATATTTGATGACTGTTTCCTCGCAGGATGATCCGATCCTCGGGATCGGTCTGAATTATATCCGCTTCGCTGTGGAGGAACCGCAGCTGTTCCGGTTTCTGTTTCAGTCCGGCTACGCCCAAGGGAACAGTCTGCTGGAAATGATCGATTCCGAAGAGCTGATCCCGGTCCTTGCCGCCATGCAGGAAGGCTCAGGATTGAGCATGGAAAAAACCAGGCAGGTCTTTCTGACTGTTGCGATGTTTGCACACGGCTATGCCAGCATCATCGCCAATAACAGTCTGGAGTTTGATGAAACACTTGTTGCAAAACATCTGGAACAGGCTTGGGACGGGGCTTTTCTTGCAGCTGCCCGGGAGGATTAAGATGAAAGTAATCATCCATGATCTGGGTCCGGAGTACGAAGCTCTGTTTGAAGAAAAATGCGATCGGGTGGTTGCTGCAGACGGCAAATATGCACCTTGTCAGGGCTGTTTCAGCTGCTGGACCAAACATCCGGCGGAGTGTTTCATGAAGGACAAACTGCAACAGGTTTGCCGCATTATCGGCCAGGCCGACGAACTCGTGATCATCACAAAGAATCTCTATGGTGCATACAGCGCTGCGGTTAAGAATATACTGGATCGTTCCATCGGGACCTCCACGCCTTTAAGCACTTACCGAGGACGACAGATGCATCACACGCTTCGCTATGGAAAGCACGGTCTATGGAAGGTGATTGTCTATGGAGAAATCACTGAGGCCGAAAAGGATACCTTCCGCTTAATGGCTAAGCGCAATGCGATCAATGACGGATTTGAGCATTCCGAAGTTATATTTATAAAGGATTTTTCAGAATGGGAGGGATTGCTGTGAAAACGGTATTCATCAATGGCAGTCCGAAAAAGCGATTCTGCGCTTCTTCCTATTTTCTGTTCCTGCAGCGGCTGTTCGTTAGTGGGGAAAAAGTCACGGAAACACTGCGTACTCCGGCAGATCACGACCGTGTTCTGGAGCAGCTGCGTGACGCACAGGCTGTTGTTTTCGGAGTTCCGCTGTATGTGGATGGCATTCCATCCCATTTGCTTTGTTTTATGGAAAAAATGGAGAAGTTCTGCAAGGAGAACAGCTTGCAGCTCAGTGTTTACTGCATCGCCAACAACGGCTTTATCGAAGGGAGGCAGAACGAACCTCTGATGCGGGTTTTTGAAAATTTCTGCATCCGGGCCGGGCTCACCTGGGGTGGCGGTGTCGGGATCGGCGGGGGCGTGATGCTGAACGTTACCCGGATCCTCTTCTTCGTGGATATAGCGCTTCTGGTGCTGAATATCGTGCTGAGTGCAGTGAGCTCCGGTAATTTCTTTCCAAAGGAGGCCTGGATCAGCTTTGCGGAAAATACGGCTCTTTTGTTGTATTTCAACCTGGGTGTACTGTTTTTCCTTGCCCGCATGGGACGGCACATCCGCAAGGCAGAATTCAGCGGTAAGAAATACACCCGCATATTGATTCCTTCCTTTATCTTCATTGTGTTTGCAGATATTTTCTTTATTATCATTTCCGTCTTTGAGGGCGGTATCTTCCGCGGATGGCTGGCAAAAAAACAATAAGGATATACATGTATTAGCGTAAAAAGGAGATAGATCTATGGTTCATTCATTGAAAAAAGACAGAGTAAAGATGATTACGTTCATCGGAATGGCTGTCATGATTATCGCAGTTGTGGTCACAGCAGCAACATCTTCTGTTATTGCTGCCGCAGCAATCCACATCGCAGGGCTGGCATGTTTCTTCGTGATCGAAAGTATTGAAAAAACTCCTGATTCCGAATCCGGTCTCAGTTTCAAACGTTTCTTTTCCGATCTGAAGAAGCCGGGGGTAATTCCCCTGATTCTTCTTATGCTTATTTTGACTCCTGCACAAATGCTCATGAGCAAGGCAGTGTTTGGCAGAGCTTATGTAGATCATGTGCTTGGGCGTGTAAATATGCCTGGTCTTGATCAGCTTCCGTTGCTGCTGCTTAATCAGATTATTTTTGTTCTGGGAGAAGAGATCGAATTTCGTGCGTTTTTTGTCGGAAAGGGAATGAAGCACATTTCGTTCTGGCCGGTTGCTATAGGCGGTGCTGTACTCTTTGCTGCAGCACATTATACTGCCGGTGCTGCAAGTGTTGTTGCGTGGGATCTGGGCGGAATATTGATCGATGCAATTCTTTATGCAATTCTGTATCGCAAGACCGGAAACTGTCTGATCAGCTTCATTCCGCATTTTCTGAATAATATGATCGGATTCTTCCTTGTTCCAATATTGTTCGGATAAAAAGAATGCACTGCAGGATCTCCTGCGGTGTTTTTTTTTGCTCAAATAAAAAAGAAACAGATAAATTTCACATTGTTTTCATTGCAAAAGATACAGAATATACGCTATATTGTGATTGTAAAGATATACTTCTTATGTTCATCATTTCCCTGCTATCATAAAAGTAAGGAGGTTGTATATGAAAAAACTGATTGCATTATTCCTGATTCTGGCAATATCAGCAGGTTTTA
>CACXCB010000306.1 GCA_902766005.1 uncultured Erysipelotrichaceae bacterium
GTTGATGAGCCTTACAAAGTCCACGGGTAAGAAAAACAGCCGCCGCGGGCGTATTTCCTATGCAAATCTTGGAATCAACCAGATGGGTGCAGTTTATGAAGCACTACTTTCCTATCGTGGGTTTATTGCGGAACATGACCTTTACGAAGTGAAGAGAGCTGGAGACAGTTTTAATGAACTGGATGTCGGATACTTTGTGTCGGAAAGCGAGCTGGGGCAGTATAACGAAGACGAACGTGTCCGATATGAATCTGGGGAGAAAAAGGGTAAGCTCCGCATGTATGAGAAAGGCACTTTCATCTATCGTCTGGCGGGACGAGAACGTGAGAAATCCGCATCCTACTATACACCGGAAGTACTGACGAAATGTTTGGTGAAGTACGCTCTGAAGGAGTTACTGGAAGGGAAAACAGCAGACCAGATTCTAGATCTGACAATCTGTGAGCCCGCCATGGGAAGTGCAGCCTTCTTAAACGAAACCATCAACCAGTTGGCAGAGGCTTATATCTCCCGCAAGGAGCAGGAGACAGGGGAAGTTATAGGTTATGAAAATCGATTCAACGAAATTCAGAAAGTAAAAATGTATATTGCGGACCGCAACGTCTATGGTATTGACTTGAATCCTGTTGCTGTGGAGCTCGCGGAGGTTTCCCTGTGGCTGAACACCATCCATGAGGGTGGCTTTGTGCCTTGGTTTGGCACGCAGCTGGTAAATGGCAACTCACTGATCGGAGCACGAAGGCAGGCGTACCGGGTGGAGAGTCTCACGACCACATCAAAGGGACTGCGGTGGTTCGAGCTTGCACCGGAAAGAATCCCTGTTGGAACTACACGCGCAGACAAGAACTATCAGATGCACAGAAAGCAGATTTACCACTTTCTTCTTGGTGATCCTGGAATGTGCAACTATTCCGATAAGGTGATAAAGTCTCTTGAACCGGACAACATCAAGATGATGAAAGTTTGGAACAAGAAGTTTAATGCGCCGTATGACCAAAATGATATAGGAACACTACTTCGCCTTTCTAGTATTGTTGATGAGCTGTGGGAAGCCCAGGTTAGTCTGAGGAAAGAAGTAGAACAGAAGACGCAGGATCATCTATCTGTTTTTGGACATCAGGATGACACAGAGGACTCCCATACGACGATCCGGCAGAAGGATAAAATCCTCAGTGAACTATATAAATCAGAACACATGAGGAACGCTGGACCATACGCAAGACTGAAATTTGCGATGGATTATTGGTGTGCTCTTTGGTTCTGGCCAATAGATAAAGCGGATTTGCTGCCTTCTCGCAGTGAATTCTTCTTTGATATGTCATTGATTCTGGAAGGGACCATTGCTTCTGTCAATGTAGATAAGTATGCGATGGCTGGCCAGATGTCGCTGTTTCCAACAGAGATGGAGCAGATGGCTGTTGATATCGTCGCAAGTTATGGCCTGAATTATCAGAGAAGCGTCGTGGATATCCCCTCGCTGAGAAAGAATAATCCCAGACTGGATCTAGCTCATAGAATTGCAGAACAGTACAAGTTCATGCATTGGGAGCTGGAATTCGCGGACCTGTTTGCGGCGAAGGGTGGCTTTGACCTGACAATCGGAAATCCTCCCTGGATCCTGTTGGGATGGAAAGATGCAGATATTCTTTGTGAATTCAATCCTTCTATGGCAATACAGTCTTTATCGAAGCATGAAATATCTGGCAAAAGAGCTGACTTGTTAAAAATGACTGCTGTTCGCAAGGAGTATTTGGCGGAATACTTAAGCGTAGCTGGAATGCAGAATTTTTTGGGCGCATTTCAAAATTTTACAGTTCTTACTGGAGGAAGTATTAACCTTTATAAAAATTTTCTGCCTCAGTCATGGATGTTCGGAAGGAATGATGGAGTAATGGCTTTCATTCATCAAGATAACATTTTTGATGATGCTAAAGCAGGAGCATTCAGAAAATTAGTTTATCAAAGATTGCGGGCACATTTTCATTTTATTAACGAGAAGAGATTATTCGCAGAAGTTGATCATCATACCGTTTTTAGTTTGAATATTTATTCGAACAAGACTACGTCAGGTTTTGATTGTATTTTCAACTTATTTTTACCAGAAACTATTGAGCAGTGCTATGGAAAAGCAAATAATCCACTATATGGAACAAAAAACGATGAAAATGAATGGAATACTCTTGGAAATAAGGAACGTCTTCTTCATATAACTAAGAAGGAATTATCATTATTTGCGTCTTTATTCGATAACTGTGAGGATCCGCTTGAAGCAAGACTAGCTGTAATTCATGCACAACCAATTCTTGATGCACTAAAGGCTTTCGAGACTTGTGAGCAGACATCGATGAAAGTATTTTCAACATTACTTTGGACTGAAACATCTGCGCAAGATGATGGACTTATTGAAAGAGATATCCATTTCCCCGAAACAAGTCGTGATTGTATACTTTTGGGTGCAAATATATTTAACATGAATCCTCTGTTTAAATCTGCTCGATCAAATGCCTCTAAAAATAGTGATTATGATTTAGTAGATTTAACACAAATCTCAGCAAGTTACTTACAGCGCTGTACGTATAGAGTAAAAGCATCTTGGAATGAGTACAGCTTGAAGCTCCCAACATTACCTTGGGGAAAAGGGTACGGTGATCAATATAAGATTTTCTCTCGGAAAATGGTTGATCCGTCAGGCGAAAGAACTATGATTAGTTGCATTGTACCTCCTGGTGTGACACATACTGATGGAATTAGAGGTATTGTAATTAATGATAAACGCAATCTTTGTTTATTCGCTGGACTAATGAGCAGTATCCCGTATGATTTTTTTGTGAAAACGCTCCATAAAGAAAACTTTACCGCAGATACATTAAATGCCTTGCCTAAAGTATCAACTATCTATGACGATGAGATTATTGTTAGAACACTATTATTAAATGCCTTAACACAGAATTATCGAGATTTATGGTCCGCAGTATATAAAAATACATTTAATGATATTTCCTGGAGTAGAAATGATTCAAGATTAAAAAAATCCGTATTCTCTAATCTTTCGAGAACTTGGAAAAAAGAATATCCAATAGTCATGGATTTTTCAAGAAGGCAAGCAATGATTGAGATAGACGTATTAGCGGCTTTGTCTTTAGGTATGTCATTAGAACAACTAATAGATTCTTATAGGATTACTTTTTCCGTTATGAGAAAATACGAGAATGACACATGGTTTGATGCTAATGGGAGAATAGTTTTCTCTGCAAAGAACATGGGGGATTTAACATATAAAAGAACCGAATGGGAAAACGGAATAAAAGGTGCAAGTAATGGCAAGAAGTTTCACCGTTTAATCACAGACGATACCATGCCTGGTGGACCAATAGAGCGTACTATCGAATATGTGGCTCCGTTTGACCGTTGTGATCGCGAACAGGACTATGAGACCGCATGGAAATTCTTTGAAGAGAAATATGCTAAGAAAGTTTGAGGATAATAATGCCGAAAGTTTTTATTTCATATTCATGGGAAGATGAAGCTCATAAGTTATGGGTAAAATCATTAACAGACAGGTTGATTGAAAACGGTATTGATGCCACTTTGGATCAGTATGATTTAACATTAGGTGATCGACTTCCTGCATTCATGGAGCAGTCTATCACAATGGCTGATTATGTGTTGATTATCTGTACACCAACATATAAGAAAAAGGCAGATAATCGAAAAGGTGGGGTTGGGTATGAAGGTCATATTATTTCTGAGGAGTTATTTGCAAAAGGTAATGAGCGCAAATTTATTCCTATAATACGGAAAGGATCTGTAATCACAGCGTTACCCACATATCTTTCAGGAAAATTGGGGATCGATTTGTCGGAGGCTGATTATGATGAGAACAGTTTTAAAGACTTAGTAACCACTCTCTGGGGAGCAAAATCGAAACCAGCGTTAGGAATGAAACCAGCATATTTGACGAACTTTGCTTCGAGTAAAACTGATGTAAAAGAAACGGAGAATGAAGCAATTTCCATTCTTGGCATTATTACTGATAGGGTAACAATTCCAAGAATGGACGGAACCAGAGGATCGGCTTTATATTCGATTCCATTCAAGCTTTCCAAAAGGCCAAGTCGCTTGTGGGGGCAGCTGTTTATCGCTTCATGGAACAGACCCCCATCATTTTCAACGATGCATAGGCCAGGAATTGCTTCTGTTTATGGTGATGAGATCGTTTTGAATGGAACAACGATTGAAGAAGTAAGAGATTATCACCGAGACACATTGAAGCTTTGCGTGGATATCGCGAATCAAAAAGAAGCCCAGATTCTCGAACAGGAAAGATTGAAAAAGGAACAGGAAGAGCTCAAAAAGCAAAAGCATTATATCAATGTGCAGAACATTGCTGATGGGATTAAGTTCTGAAGGAGCTATCTTGTTAGAAACAGATTATCGGAGGGAGGACGTGCAGTATGTTACCATCCATACTTGCAAAACAATTAGAGAAAGGCATCGGGGATTATATTGAGACCACTTTCCCGATGACCAACGAGCCATTCAAA
>CACXCB010000307.1 GCA_902766005.1 uncultured Erysipelotrichaceae bacterium
AAGCATTTGTAACTGCCTTGAAGTATACAGATCTTTGTATTCCTTCATTCCGAATGCAGGTGTACTAAACCATCTTGTATTATTCGGAAGCTCTCCCGCCGGAAGATCATCAGGTTTCAATACAGCTGCTGCCTTCATTTGTTCTTCTGACGGGCTGTAAAAGTCTCTTCCATCTTCGCGATCTAATGCCACAGCCATCAGAATATTCCCAAGCTTCCCGGCTGATCCCTGTTTTTTCACGTATTCATCGGTAATGACCTCACCGCAAAAAGGACAGGCAAACTTCGCTCCCATTGAGCCTACTTTGTTTGTCTCTTTATCCTTCGGGCATACACCCCGATTTATGTTAAATAAGGTTTTTCCTTTAATCTGTACCGGTTCCGCCCAGTATTCCTTATCTTTCTTCTGCGATAATATGTAACTGCTACTAAGAGGCATTTCACACTTGCAGGCAGGATTTGCACATTCCGTTGACCTTACCCACACCCATGAAAAACACTCTTCATTTTCATGCAGGGGATAGAGATACCTTAATATCTCTCTTGCCTCTTCGCCCAGCCTTTGCCCGTAATACTCAACATCTTCTGCAAGCCCTGTACTTCCGGATCCAAGTGTTCCTTGCCCTTCCGGATGAACAGCTGCTTGATCTGTAAATACAGCAGGAATCTCTGCTGCCGCCTTAGTCAGCAACACCGCAACGGAATTAAGATCGCCCGACACAACAGGTGCTCCTATCCGTTCTGAAGCAATTGTAAGGCCACCAAATCCCGAAAAGGGATCCACAATCTTTGCATTCTTCAGACCACTGATTCTTTTCTTTGCGGTCTGAAAAGCCAATTTATCATCTGCTGCAATCTGAGTAATCAGACTCTCAGCATCTGTATCATCTTCATCCGATAATGCGGCAAACAGTAATGCGGATGATGAAGTAATAGGACTACGGTTCCACCATAAATGCAGATTTCCCGGATGCCCTTTATGAACTTTATCCGTCATCGCAGAAGCTGACAGTTCAAACAACGGAAGTCGATTTTCTATTATTCTTCTCTTAGCCAAACTGTCACCTTCTTCTGCATATTCTTATGTTTGTTCAATGCATTTTTGCAATTCATTAGACATGTATCCTTTTCTTGACACCCAACCTGATCTATATTACAATGCTCACTATAGATGCTGTGTGCCTCGGTGCTTGCCTGCAAGTGCTGTCAAGCACCGGTGTCTGGCACAGAGCTCCGTGATGGTGTCTGTATACAGATGCTTGAATCACGGGGTTTTGTATTTCATAAAATCATAGATTCTGATAAGCTTTCTCGTATGTGTGCGTGTCGACGGATCCACTTTTGTCAAATAATCCTTATCTTCATTAAAGATTTCGACTAACAGCTTTTCCAAATCTTCCAATGCTACTTTCTCCTCCGGCAAGGATGCCATTAATCGCATAGCTTTATTTGGGTTCGATTGTTCTTCGTCCCATATTTCTTTCAGAGTTCTTTCCCTAATAGCACTTTTGTTCCTTAGCATGTCTTTCTCTGTAACAATGTCCGAATAAGCTAAAGCGCCTTTTTCATATGCGAGTTTACAATTCTCTTCATGCTTTGCCTCGCCCACATAGTACCATACGGGCAATTTCCATGAATTCTGCTTTAAAAGATCCGGATACCTCAAATTCAGCATATCATCTGCGGAATAATTCAAATGCTTTAAGATGATGTTCCTGTACCACTCGTCTCCATCAACATTGCTTACAAGCCCTACCGTTCCTGTCGATTCTGATGCACCTATCGTAATTGCCAATGTATTCTCATCGATACGTTTATCGTCAAGGGCAGCGACTCGCATCGTTGTTCGCTGTTCGCTTGTCATCACAAAAGAATAAAGATCATCCTTAAACCTTCTTAGAATCTTTACCGGGAAAGCTGCCCTCTTGATTGATAGAGCATCATATAACAGTGAAAAATCCTCAAGTATTATTTTCGTCATATTGATAAGTTTCCCATTAATCACCATTGTGTGGGATGCAACATCAGCGCCGCTTTTCCCCTTTTCATATTCGACAAATACAAATCTGCTCTCCATGGATTTGATTTTGCTTTCCGGAAGGCATACCACTATATCTTCTATAATTGACAGAATATCAGGATCAGAAAGAGAATATCCAATGAATATAATCGGATACTCCATAAATATAGTCATAAGTTTGGCAGCAAGATACTTTCCCTTATCCTTAAACAGTCTGTAATCATCCTGGTTAATCACTATGGAAT
>CACXCB010000308.1 GCA_902766005.1 uncultured Erysipelotrichaceae bacterium
AGATATTGACTGCCTCAGGCAATGTCATTCCCAGGCTGCCATATAAAGCTTCAAGGTCTGACTTCTTTTTTCGGTTCATTCTCATATTAAAGTTCGTATCTTTTACGAGTGTATTTGCCATATCATACGTCTCCTTTCACTTGGATTGTAACACATAAACAGCAAGATAAACAAGCAAATGTTTTACATCTGCATTTATCTCAGCGGGGGGTTCAATCTCCCACTGAGATAACGCTCCGCGAGGATGCGCACGCGTGCGGATAGGAAGATAATGCCTTCGGCATCCCGCACGCGGCGTGCAAGTCTCGCAAGCGAGACTTGAATTTTGGTCAATGGCCATTAGACAGAGTTCCCCAGAAATAGAAAATGCCGCCGGATTCTGCTTTGATAGCAAAATCACCGGCGGCATCACCGTTCCTGGCGGGATTCGAACCCACGACCTTCCGCTTAGGAGCACGAAAGGTGTTCGCTCATCCTCGTCAAAGGAAGTATAGAATTGTCAGGATTTGTAAGGCTTAGAAACGACTTCGCTGTCATTTTGAGTCATCCTCAGATCGTCTCTGTAAGCCCTGGATCTGCCCTTCTGATTAGCTGGCGATTAGCACAGCTAATTTTAGGGTTCAGTCTCCGTGAAACTTAACAGTCATAAACATTGGCCACCATCGCCGGGTTCATGCGGAAATGACAGACAATATTCAATTGACCAAATCTATAATTATCATACACCGCGAAGGTGCAGAAGTCTAATACTTTTTGGCCCCTTTATACGCTTTTCAGCGGCATTTGGGGCAGAACCCAAAAGGTGTCAGGTTTGCCTGAGGGCTGGAAAATGTATATATCCAGCCATTTCATACATTTTCTCTTCCTTATGGCTGAATATCCTGCATCATTTGAACAGGTCATCCATTGTTATGACATGATCAAAGATGCCGCTGTATTCGTTGTACTGCAGTCCAAATGTTGTAACAAGAGTTTGATGGATTACTTTCTTGGGCGAAATGATTCCTCCCAGGAGTTCCTGTCGTGAAAGCAGTACCCTATAATACTTTTTTTCCACCTTGAAATCATTGCTGTAAAACTTCAACTCACACATATTAACTACATTATCAGCCCGGTCAATAATCAGATCGATCTGAGTCCCTTCTTCATCATCTGCTTTTCTCGACCATGCCGATTGTGTCGTTGATATTCCACTGATCCCGAGTGCACTCTTCATTTGTTCTATGTGATTAAAACACACATTTTCAAATGCAAAGCCTCTCCAGATTGTTATTCTCGAAGATGTATTATTCTGTGACCAGAAGGAGCCGTTCAAAGCATCCCCTGAAGAAGCAAATTTAATATGGAACAGGCAAAAAGGATCGATCAGTTTATAATACCATTCCCTTTTATTAAGTCCGAAAGGATGATATTTTATAACGAAATCACTTGCAATCAGGGCATTCAGGGCATCGGTCAACGTACCTCCCGCAGTATATCCTGTCTTCCTGGAAATCTCATTTCTTGTAAACCCAACGTTCCTTTCACTGAGGGCTTCCACAATGTCTTTCATCATCTCAGGCCTGTTGAAGATGGAACCGAATAACCGGCTGTATTCGTTTTTAAGTTTTGCATTTTTTAAAAAAAACAGACGATCCACGTTCTGCGGTAAACTCAGCCCCCTTTTAAAGTACTGCAGATAATAGGGGATTCCTCCAACAGCCATATAAGCACAAACGATATCATATCTCGAAAGTTTGATCGCTTCGCTTTTAAAAAATTGCTCGCATTCTGAAAGACTAAATGGCGACAGTTTAATCTCATAGGTTACCCTGTCATATAACCCCCCCTGATTATTGATCAGGCTATCCAGAATCCAAGTGGTAGCACTACCGCAAACAACTACCATCAGATTATCTCTATGGCATCCCCAATTATTCCAAAAGCCCTCAAAAGCAGTAATAAATCCGGATCTTTGCGTATCCAGCCAGGGTAGCTCATCAAGAAACACAAGCATGCGTTCCCCTGTGTCTCTGCTTTCGAGAAACTGCTCCAGTAAAAGGAATGCATCGAGCCAATCTGCCGGACATCTGCTTTTTTTCATACCCTGCATGAGCAGTGAATGATAAAAATGTTTCAGCTGTTTTCTCAGCGGGCTGCCACCGGACATATTCTTCATCTCGACAGCGGAAAGTCCCGCATGTCTGAAAGCAAACTTCCCTTTGAAAACCTGATCGATAAGATATGTTTTTCCTACACGACGCCTTCCATAAACAGCTACCAGTTCTGCTTTTGAGCTCTGATATAAAGTAATCAACTCGTCTGTTTCTTTTTTTCGACCTATCATGCGAATCACTCCCATTGTTGGTATTCAGCCGTATGCTCATATTATAATCCGCTTACGGCTGTTTATCAACAAAAACCTTGGAACAATAAAACCAGCTCCCGGTAGCGATAGGCCTACCGCTCATCTTCTTTGAATTATCTTCCCCTTCGTTGTCTCTCTCCAGACTCTTCTGTCGATCTAACCAGGAGCACCTCACGGCAAAGACGTTTGACCAGAAGAAGGAGTAATCATCATTCCAGAAGTATAGATCATCCATTATCTTATTCCCATCTGCCTCCTGTAGAAAAAAAGCGCAAGCCCAGTATATCTGGACTTACGCTTACCTTTTTTCAGC
>CACXCB010000309.1 GCA_902766005.1 uncultured Erysipelotrichaceae bacterium
AAAGACAAAACAAAATAAAGAATTATTTTTCAGTTTCTGTTACATTGTTTTCCTTTGCAAAAACAATATTCACACTCACGCGTAATAAACAATATTACAATGCGTTAAGTATGAATATTATTCTCCACATATTAATATAACAGTGACTTGTATGCAGCGCAAATATAAATGAAACAGGTGCCTGTCCCCGATGGTTTCTGCGGAATAGTTCCGCAGTGTCATATATCAATTCTTTTTAAAGTATGTCTGTAAAACATAATGTAATATATAGGATCCACTGGTATCAAGTTCAACTATTTGTCCTTGCGTTTCTCTATACTTAAATTCCACATTACCATCATCGTCATAATTACCAATAAGAGAGTAATCAAACAAGTCAGATATTACTTTCATAGTATCTGTCAATCCATTACTTTTTAGTTCTTCAACTAATGTACTATGCTTAAATGTTTTTCTATAAACACCAAAACTATTCCTTAAAGCATCAAATATTCCTTCAATTTCTTCGTCGCTATAATTAATTGACAGTTCCCCTTTTATATCATTAATCATTTCTCTAGCATACCTTTCCATTAATACATTATTAACATCACTACAACTAATAGGCAGTTTAAGTTCAAGCCGATCTATGTCTTTAAAGAAAAGAATTAAATCACGAGGGCGGAAAAATGTATGATCAATTATATGCTTAAAGCCTGTTTTCTCAAAATGAAAACTAGATTCATCTATAAACGATGTCCATGGATCATTCTCATTCTCAATCGTTAAATGGTTCTTTTGGAAATTTATCTGAATTCTCTTGTTTATGAATTTGCGAAGAAGAAGTTTGAGTTCATTGTTTCTAAAAATATCTTCATACCATCTTAACTCTGTTGCATAACTAGAAAAAATCTTTGGCATATCAGCAGAATATACAAGATGTTTCTGAATATCAGTACGTAAGAAAATAATAATCTTCGACTCAATAGAGTTCCTTGCAAAAACGTCATTATTAAAATATTTCACGGTTCTTATAAGGTCCGCTAATGTAGCTATACTATCCTGATTATTCAATTTCAAATTTATATCCAAATCATCGAACATTACAATATATTGATTATCTTTATCTTCCTTCAGAATATTTACAACCACCTGTTCCAAATCTGGTATCAACTTATAAAAATCAGCCTTTTCATACTTATATTGGTTTTTCCCATATCCAGAAACGCAAAGAAATCTTTTTAAATACTCAATATTTACAGATATACCATACTCTTTTATAATCTCCTTTACATCATAATTTCTAATATTAATAAAGCCACGACTCTTCTTAATGAAGTCCTTAAGATAATTCATTCCTCTGTAATCACTCAAGGCCTGATTCTCCGTAAAAAGAGTTACAAATTTTGTTAGGATAATCCACTTATACAGCAAACCTCGTTCTATTTCAATTCCTTCATTTTTACCAATTTGCACTATTTTTTCAATATCAATATCATCTTTCTTTACAAAATCACAAAACATATTTGGCTCGTCTTTTGCTAACGAAAGAATATATTCTCCGATTGCAGATTTACCCGTTCCCTTTCTTCCTAGAACAATAAATTTTTCGTTGTTTAATTGTTTGAGTACGTCAAAATAGTCGACAAACAAAGAATCTAACTTAATAGATGCAGTAGTGGCTTCAGCCTCAGCTTCTGGAATTCCTATACAAAACCCCTTAGTTGTTGTATTATTGGAGGTTTCATAATTAGATCTGTTTAAAAATTTATCAAATGCTCCCATATTGATTATGATTTTATGATTGTTATATATTATTTATTTTATTCTTCCATTTCAGGTTCTTCAGCTGCCATACTATACTGCTCCATGCGAATCTCTTTGGCTCTGATTGTTCCCTCTGCCGATTTCTTTATCATTGGGATATACGCATCAATAATGTGACGCCAATCATTTAGAGACATGTCAGGATAACGCATTCCATACTGTTCTATGACTTCACGTCTTAAATCATCTTCGCTAGTAGTGGCATCCATTTGGATTCGTTGATAAATAAGATTACGTACATCACGGTCATCTTCAATATTTTCCAATTTACGAATGCCCACAGTCTCGTTCTCCTTGAAGTTCTCCACTTGGTCCATCACCTCGCGGAATACTTCTGGAGTGTACTGAGGTGGGTATCCATTCTTTACAAGACAAATCTTGATTTTCTTCTTCAAATCTTCTCGTACAATAGAATTATTCAACCAATCTGCGAATGATGATTTAGCATCAATGATTTCTTTTATCTTACGAGCAAGACTCTTACATTTATCATTTATAACAACGCCATCCACCATCTTATCTTCACCATATTCAAAGTTGTATTGGTCTCTTAAATGAATCAAGATGTCATAGAAAGCCTTTTCCTCAAATGTAAGTCCTAACTTCCTGAAGCTCTCACGGTCAGCCTGCATACCATTGAGTATCTTCACAGCCTCATCAGTTGCCCATTTAAGAATATCGTCAGCAGCATGTTCTTGAGTTGCTCCTGCCTCTTGCTCTGACAAGAACTTACGTCTCTCATGATACTGTTTGATAGTTTCTTCCAGCATCTCTTGGAACTTCTTTGATGCCACTTGATTGGTCTTTCCATACTCTGTAATCTGCTGACGTAGCAGTTTGATGAGCATCTCCAATTTAGAGGCAGGCATTTTAATGTCAGACAATCGTTCTGCAAATTCAGGACTAAAGATATCCATCTCTTCTCCCTCTTCCAGAATGCTTTCTACATTATTATACTTCAATGCTTCTTCCACCATCTTTGCCACTCGCTTATTCATGGTGTCAGTATCAGGTGCATCCGTACCATTCATCTTATATACCATACCAGCAACACCCATGAAGCATTGTGCCAATGCAGATTCTTCATCGCCAAGTTCTCCTGATGGCTGACAAAGGTCATAAGCCTTTCTCATTCTTTTCACCTCCTGCAAGAAATAAGTTTTGAAGCCTACTTTTTTAGTTTTCTTTCCATCATGGCTTTTAGAGTTTAACACTTCTGTTGATGCAAATACATACTCAGCTGCCTTTGCCAAAAACATGTACCTCATTGTTGGGTCTGTATTGATATCGAGAAATGGAGTCAAATCATAATTCCTAAAAAGATTCTTGAGGATAAACAACTGTTCACGGAAGATAAGTGTTGCCTGCTCTATGTCATCCTTATTAGGAGCAACCGAACTGCCACCACCATACATCTTTCTTGCCTCAAGCATATGGTCGCGGATGCCAATATAGTCTACTATAAGTCCATATTCCTTTCCTGGATATTTTCTATTCACACGACTGATTGTTTGCACCAAAGTATGCTTTTGCAATGGCTTATCATTATACATATAAGTAAGACATTCCACATCGAAGCCAGTAATCCACATATCAACAACTATAACAATACGGAAGTTTGAATGTTCCTGCTTAAAGGCTGTATCCAACTCTTCAGAGCGCTTATCATTCTTCACACCGCCAAGATAGTTATACATTTCTGGCTCATCATTACTACCAACACTAGCTACCATCGCCATCATTGGCATCTTCTTTAGCTCTTTCAGTTCTTCTGCAGTAAGCACCATATCCTTTGGAGCCTTTCTCTCTACGAACCATTCTGGATAGTGTTCCTTGAACTTCAGCAGCAGACTATATGCAATCCGCCTATTGGAGCAAACTATCATAGCTTTCTGTACTCTATCAGGGTCAGCTTCTACTGCTGATACATAATGATTATGAATATCAACACATAGTTTATCCAGTCGTTCAGGCTCTCCAAGAAGCGTTTCCAATGAACTCATGGCTTTCTTGCTCTTTTCAATATCCTCCTTTGTAGAACCCTCCTCTGCACAATTGGCATAGTATGCTTCTATCTCCTTTACCTTTTCTTGGTTCAGCAGCACCTTGGCTATTCTTGGGTGATACTTTATGGGAACAGTAATGTTATCTGCTACAGCTTGGTCCATTGTGTAGCGGTCTATCTCATCACCAAAAGTCTGATAGGTTTCAGCAATAGGTGTTCCTGTAAATCCTACGAAGGTCGCATTGGGTAAAGCCTCGCGAAGAACAGTGGCGTATGGTTTAGAAATCATCGCCTTCATGTTCTCATCAGCATCCTCGCTGAACTTGATGCGTTTCGAGCCTTCAATCTGTGTACGGTGGGCTTCGTCGCTGAAGCAGATGATGTTCGAGCGAGAATTTATCAGACCTATCGGGTCATCTTTCCGGTCGCAGAATTTCTGGATGGTACAGATGAAGAAACCGCCACTCTCGCGGGAACCCAACTCTTGACGTAATATCTTGCGACTTGGAACAGTCGATACCTCCCCCAGATTCAGAAA
>CACXCB010000310.1 GCA_902766005.1 uncultured Erysipelotrichaceae bacterium
AAGCTGATTCCCTTGCATGACTGATCTGTATAAATAATATCGGACAATACTTTTTCACCATCATTAATAAATATCTCAGAGCTGTAACGATCCAGAATTAACCGGATAGAGATTTTTCCTGCATGGTCTTTCACTTTGCATTCTCTGTGATGCTGAACTGCACGGGCTGAACCGCAATATGTCCTGTCAAAAGACACCTTGTTTTTATTGTAATGATATACAAGAGAAGTATAGACGCCTTTCCCCTCTGCAAAACGGATTTCAAACTTCGAGAAAGCAGATTCTTCAGCAGGATGCACATCCACTTTCAGATCAATTGTTCTGCCTTCAACTTTGTCTAATCTCTTTCTTCCGTTTAAGAATACATCTTTATAAATCACCGGATTTTTTCTCATATTTTCCAATTCACGAATCGGTTTCTGATAGAGTTGGCCATTGCGAATGGATAATTCTCTCGGCAGAGTCATCTGGCCAATCCATTTTAGTTCTTCACCAAAATATGTGATTGTATCCCAGTTCTGCATCCATCCGATCATGATTGTTCTGCCATCATCGAGTTTTAATGACTGTGTCGCATAAAAATCGATACCGCAATCAATCATATTATCGGTTTCCTTGATGAATTTCTTTTCTTTTTCATCATAGGAACCGATCATATAAATCGCATTATTACCGCAATAATACTTATCTGTCTGTGTAAAATCCTGAGGACTTAACAGGAGAACATATTTGCCATCCAGCGCAAAGAAATC
The DNA here is from genome assembly GCA_902766005.1 of uncultured Erysipelotrichaceae bacterium. Lineage (GTDB taxonomy): Bacteria > Bacillota_I > Bacilli_A > Erysipelotrichales > Erysipelotrichaceae > Bulleidia. Next base: position 753 of record CACXCB010000310.1, read on the forward strand.
CGGACATTCCCACATTTTTCCGGTCGTGCCGTCATTTTCAGCCAGAATGCTTTCAAGCTCCCATTTTAAGCCATCTTTGCTCTTGAAATAAAGAATTCTTCCTTTATTGTCAACAGTACAGTTTCCTACGACACAAGCAAGACTGCCGTCTTCTTCTCTCCAGAGTTTCGGATCACGGAAATCATGATCGTTCGTATCATTTGGCAAATCAAAAATAGAAATAACCGGGTTGGAATCAATTTTTGTGTAGTTAACACCGTCACCGAAAGCAATACACTGATGCTGTAAAAATGTTTCTTTTTCAAATACAGGCATTTTAATAACACCTGTATACATCAGCATATGTCTGCCATCCTCGAGTTCAATAGCACCTCCGGAAAAGCATCCATCTCTATCGGCATCTGAATCCGGTGCAAGTGCAGCCGGTAAAAATTCCCACTTCAACAGATCTTTACTGACAGCGTGTCCCCAATGCATTGGGCCCCATTTTTTTGCGTATGGATAGTACTGATAGAACAGATGAAACATACCTTTGTATTGTGAAAATCCATTTGGGTCATTCATCCATCCAACACGTGGTGAAAGATGAAATAATGGTCTCTCTTCAGGCGGAATTACATTTCCGGCTGCTTCTTCGTATTCACGAACTTTTTTCAGTTCTTCGCTAATCATTATTCCTCCTTGTTTTTCTTGAATATATATCCGCCCCTGTACGGAGCGGATATATATCATATACTATTTTTTGAATTATTTGTAGAATTCATCCAGATATTTCTGGTGGATTTCAAGATACTTCGGCAATCCGTAAGCATCGAGGTCAGCCTGTAACTGATCCCAGTCAGCATCTGTGAAGCCATTCATAACCCAGTCAGATTTAGCTGTGTTGATGCACTTGGAGATGTCAGCGATGAGGTTGGAGCATTCCTTAGTGTCTTCTGTTGTCATGAATACGTTCGGGAATACATACTTAGTATGCATGTCTGGTGTGTAGATGTTCTTGATCCAGTCGAGTCTGTACTGAGCATCATCCGGGCAAGTTACATATACATCATAGTAAGAGTCGAGGATTGCAAGAGGTCCGCCAACTGCTTCAGCTTCACGTACTTCTACAGGAGAAGCATCGCCCAGCCATGTGTGCTTGAGCATTGGTTCGCCATTAGCATTCTGGCTCATTTCGAAGATATCGAAATCATCGTCTTCACCATATGTTCCCCAGTTGTTCTGTGGAGACTGAATCGGGTCGTACATCTGATCTAACCATGCACATACAAGAGCAGGGTTCTTAGCAGCAGCTGTAACTACGCAACGACCACGGTCGAAACCGGATGTGAAGGAACCATTACCTGGAGTCAGGTTCTTTGTGTCAGCCTGTAACATTGGCAGCGGTACCCAGCTCTTGCCGGCAATCAGATCGTCCATAGTAACGGAAACGATATTTGCAACGTCCCAAGAGAAGCAGACGCCATAACGTCCGGATTTACCCTTAGCAACATATGTGGACCATTCCTGTGTGAATGCTTCTGGGTCGATGAGGTTTTCTGTATAGAGCTTATGCAGCCATTCAGTACCCTTCTTGAAGCCTTCCTGTGTAGCGGAGCAGACAACTTTCTTGTCATCTGTAACAGCAATGTGTCTTCCTTTATCTGCATCACCGATACCTTCGCCGAAACCATTGATGAGTACATATGGGTCCTGGCCGCCATCGTTCATGATGAAGGACATAGGAATGATGTCGCCATCAATACCGAATTCAGCCTTAATTGCAGCAGCATTGTCACGGAAAGCGATCAATGTAGCTTCGAATTCATCAACTGTTGATGGAACCGGCAAGCCGAGGAATTCCAACCAATCCAGGTTGATAAACGGCATGTTATCGATTGTCTGGATAGCTGTCTTTTCATAACCTAACTGCTCGATCCAAGGAAGAGCCCAGATGTGACCATCTGCATCTTCACACATTGTTCTGTATTCAGGAGCCTGCTCGAATACTTTCTGCAGGTTAGGCATATATTTGTCAATGTAATCTTCGAGGTTGATGATAACGCCCTGTTTAGCATATTTGAGCAGGTCTGTGTCACCGAAACCGGCGTTGAATACGAAGTCAGGTAATGTGCTGGCATTAGCCATTTCAAGAGCAATCTTGTCTCCCCACTGGTCGGACTGGATTGTCTTCCAATCAACATGGACATTTGTCTTTTCTTCCAGACGTTTGAAGATTGTACGGTTGTTTGGTTCGGACTCTGTTCCTGCCGGGAAGTTTGTCAAACCTTTGATTGTTGCTGTTTCAGCAAGAGGGAATGTTAGAGAAGCAGGATCTACATCCTCAGCTGCTCCACCGCCGGCTGTTCCACCGCCAGAGCCGCCGCAAGCAGCTAACATTAATGTAGCCATTACAACAGCTGTACCTTTTTTGAATAAATTTTTAATCGACATTTTTTTCTCTCCTATCATTTTAATTTTCTAAATCGATTATCCTTTGACAGCCCCTGCCATAATTCCATTATCGAAATACTTCTGGAAGAATGGGTACATAATCATCAGAGGCAAACTGGAAATAATAATTGTTGCATATTTCAGCAACTCTGCAAGTCTTGCACGTTCTGCTGTACTCTGCATGTCAGACACCATGCCTGCTTCAGGCTGGTTCTGAATGAGGATGGAACGTAATACAAGCTGCAATGGCTGCTTGGATGCGCTGTTCAGATAAATCATTGCATCAAAGTAGCTGTTCCACATACCTACAAACTGCCACATAGAAATGGTTGCAATAATCGGAGTACATACCGGTAAAAGAATCTGGAAGAAGTAAACCATTTCATCAGCACCGTCAATTTCAGCAGCTTCCTGCAGATCACGAGGAATTCCCATGTAATATGTTCTGGCAATAATCATATTCCAAACGCTGAATGCGCCAGGGATCAGGATTGCCCAGATTGTGTCTAACATACCGAGATTGGAAATCAACAAGTATGTCGGAATCAAGCCGCCGCCGAAGAACATGGTAATTACGAAGATGATATTGAAGAATCCCTTACCTTTAAAGTCAGGACGGGACATAGGATAAGCAGCGAGCAAGGTAACTACTACAGAAATAATTGTGAACAATACAGAATACAGTAATGCATTCTTGAAACCAACCCAGATCTGTCCGTTAGACAATACACGCTCATATGCAGTCAAAGTCCACTTTGTGAAATCGAAGGTCAAGCCCTGGTTCTGCAAAGTAATTGGATCAATGAAAGATGCGAGAATGATATATATCATTGGCAGAATGATCGCAACAATGAACAATCCCAGGATAATATATCCGATTGTTAATATCACTTTATCCTCAATAGGATACTTTGAAAATTCGCTTTTCTTTTTTGCCATAACAATCTCCTGAAATTAAATGCCCTTACCTTCATTCATACTCTGAACAATCTTGTTCATCGAAATCAGAAGAATGACATTGATAATTGTATTGAACAAACCTACAGCAGTAGAGAAACCATAGTCTCCATCCAAAAGACCTTTCTTATACACGTATGTAGAAATAATTTCGGATGTTGACAAGTTCAAGTCGGTTTGTAAAGCATATGCTTTTTCAAAACCGATACTCATGATGTTACCTACAGACATAATGAACTGAATCAGTACTGTATCCTTGATTGCCGGCCATTCAACAGCCTTAATCTGCTGGATAATGTTTGCACCATCGATGACTGCAGCTTCCTTCAATTCCTTGCTTGCATTGGACAATGCAGCAGTATAAATGATAGAAGCCCAACCTGCACCCTGCCAGATACCGGAAGCGATGTAAATCGTTCTGAAAGCAGAAGGCATTGTCATGAAGTTTGTAGAAGTCCTGAACAATGAATTAATCATTCCTGTCGGCGAAAGCAAAATACGCACCATACCACACAAGACGATTACCGAAATAAAATTCGGCATGTACAATACAAGCTGAATTTTCTGTTTTGTTTTAGTGCTCAAAATACGATTGAGCAGGAAAGCAAGCAGAATCGGAATCGGGAATCCCCACAGCAATCCGAATACACTCAGTTTCAATGTGTTCATCAGATAGCTCATGAAGTCCGGTGAGGAGAGGAATCTTGCAAAATGTGCCATACCTACCCATTCACTTCCGAGAATACCTCTGATTGGGTTGTATTCCATAAATGCGATCAGAACACCACCCATCGGAAAATAGCGGAAGATGATTGTAAGCAAGAAAGCAGGCATGATGAAAATCAAGTACAGCTGCCAATGCTGTTTCATGTAAACAAGCGTATTATGCAGCTTTGAGCTTTCAGCAACGCCAGTTGCGCTGTTTCCTGAAGCCTTTCCCATTGAAATCCTCCTTTTCAAATGAACCTTTTCCGATTATAAGCACGCCGCGGCAAAGATATATTATGTACTTATAAAGCTGAAGGTCACGATACATTGAAATATTACCATTCGCATTTAGCATCGTCAATATAAAAATTTTGCATTTGCACAATTAAATTTCGGGCATTTTAAACATCAAAAATTACATTTATCATTTCCAAAAAAACTTTTTATTTAAATGTTGTGCATTTGCACATTTTGCGTTATAAATAATATTGATACGGAAAAAGTTAAATGATATTATGATAAATGTCATATCAGAAATGACAAATGTCATATTAAATAAAGAGAGAAAGTATGAATAAAAAAGTTACAATACAGGATATCGCAGATGCATTGGGAATATCCAGGAACACCGTATCAAAAGCAATTAATAACTCTGATGGTCTTGCAGAAGCCACAAGAGATAAAATTTTGCAGAAAGCTATTGAAATGGGTTATAAGCAATTTTCTTATGTATCAACGATGGCAAATTTGACTGCATCAAGAGCAACGATAAATGGCGATCAGCCGAAATACTCGGGTGAGATTGCTTTATTTACACCTTTCTATCTTCCATACAATCACTTTGCCTCATTATTTCTCGATAAATTTCATCGGGAAATTTCAGGACTGGGGTTTTCTCTTGCAATTCACAGAATTACAAGAGAAAATCTGCAAACTAAAACGCTTCCTGTTTCATACAATCCGGAACGCGTTGCCGCAATTGTGTGCATCGAAGTGTTTGACAAAGAGTATGCCGACATCCTCTGTAATACAGATCTTCCCGTACTGTTTGTGGATGGTCCTGCGCGTCTGAAAGGTGAAACACTGAATGCCGACATGCTGTTAATGAACAACATGACCGAGATTACACGTTTTGTTAACTTAATGCTGGAAAGAGGCTTCAAGAAGATCGGCTTCATCGGTGATTATACGCATTGCCAGTCCTTCTACGAAAGATATACTGCTTTCCGTCTCGCCATGTTAATGGCAGGGGTACCGGTCGATGAAAAATACATCATTCCTTTCAAGGACAGAGATGTTGATGCACTGGCTGATACTTTGGATGCATTGGATGAACTGCCGGATGTATTTATTTGCTCAAATGATTTTTCCGCAATAGATGCGATGCAGATACTGGCACAAAGAAATCGAAAGAATTTACATAAAGTTCGTTTCCTCGGATTCGACGATACGCATGAATCCCGCATTTTCTATCCGACATTGTCTACTGTCCATATTCACACACAGGCAATGGCATATTCCGCAATGCAGCTTCTGATGTCCAGAATGCAGGAACCGTCAATAGATTACAGATCGGTTTATGTTGCTACAGATCTCATACTGAGAGATTCTACAGAATTCTAAACGGAGGTTAAGATGAGTATTTTTTCTTACGAAAGCAGATTCAGTCAGCTTTTTCTCCGATTCAGTTACTGCTGTTGGCTGAATCTGCTTTGGCTCATCTGCTCATGGCCTATTTTTACAATAGGTGCTTCCACAACTGCTTTATATTACACGGCTTTCAAAATCGTGGATGATAAAGACAGACATATCACAAGACTGTTCTTTGATTCTTTTAAAAAGAACTTTGTGCAAAGCACGCGCATATGGCTGATCATGTTAGTCATCGGTGCAGTATTGGCAACCGACGGCTATATTGTCTACCACCTCCGTTCAGCAACAACCGGACCGTTAGCAGTCATGTGGACATTCAATCTGGCATTGCTGATCTGTGCAGCTGTGGTATTTACAATTGTTCTGCTGTACTTATTCCCGATGGTGGCGCGTTTTGTCAACACAGACAAAAACATGTTTAAGAATGCATTCCTGATCGGATTTCACTATCTGTTCTGCACAATCATGGTTATCTTTATCCATTTTGTGATGTTCTATATCGTTGTATTTCTGTTTACACCGGCAATCCTTTTAGGGGAAGGCATGTGCGCAGTACTCTCCTCCTATCTGCTTCTGCCCGTTTTCAGAACATGTACATATGAAGGTGAAGAATGACCGGGACCAAAGAAGAAAGAGAAGCAAATAGAAAAGCCTTCTCCAAAATGTCATCTTCTGAAAAGGTGGATTATATCTTCACTTACTACAAATTGCCGATATTTACTGCAGTAGTTGCTGTACTGGTACTTGGTTCAACACTCTACAGAAATATCACCAAAAAAGATGTTGTTCTCTATACGGCATATGCAAATGTAGTAGTCGGTGAAACACTGGATGAGAAGCTGACAACAGAATATCTGCAGTATGCAGATAAAAATCCTAAGAGAGAAGAAATTCTCGTCTACCGTGATTTATACATCTCTGAAGATGCTACAGGTGATGATCATCAGTATGCTTATGCCTCTAAACTGAAAACTTTAGGAGCAATTAGTGCAAAACAGCTCGATTTGGTCTTGATGAATGAAGAAGCTTATGATTTAATGTCTACAAGCGGTCTTCTAATGGACTTAAATTATATTCAACAGGAAAATCCATCTTTATATACACAGCTCGAACCGTTTCTCTTGACAAACACGGTTATATTGGACGACAATTCTATTGAATTCAGTCTCGGTGAAGCTGATGAATATGAAGCGACTACCGAAGAAGCAGTCAATGGCATTGATGCTTCAACCTTCCCTGTATTCCGGAGTGCAGGAATCGAAGAAGGTCTCTGTATTGCAATTATCGCAAACAGTCCCCATCCGGAAGAAGATATATCTTATATAGATTATCTTATGAATTATGCTGAGTAATCAGCACCAATTAAGGCTGTAACGGTGAAAGACCGTGCCAGTATGTCTGAGCCTTTTCGAGTATTGCCGGCGAGGGCATCATAATTCTTTCATGCTATAAAGAAAGGGGCAAAATTAATTATGGCAACAGTATCACTTAAACACATCCAGAAAATCTATCCAAACACCGAGGCAGACAAACCGAAAAAGAAAAAGAAGAAAGCGGATGAGCCTGTCGAGGAAAAGAGCTATAAGCTGAAAGTCACAGACGAAGGCGTTATAGCAGTTGATGACTTCAATCTTGACATCAAGGACAAAGAATTTATCGTATTAGTCGGTCCATCCGGATGCGGTAAATCCACAACTCTCAGAATGGTCGCCGGTCTTGAAGAGATCACAAGAGGCGAACTCTACATCGATGACAGACTTGTAAACGATGTCGCTCCGAAAGACAGAGACATCGCCATGGTATTCCAGAACTATGCTCTCTATCCGCACATGACTGTACGTGAAAACATGGAATTCCCGCTCAAGCTCAGAAAATTTCCGAAGAATGAAATCGACGCTAGAGTTAATGACGCAGCTGAAATTCTTGGCATCATGCAGTATCTTGACAGAAAACCGAAAGCTCTTTCCGGTGGTCAGAGACAGCGTGTTGCTATCGGTCGTGCTATCGTCCGTGAACCAAAAGTATTGTTAATGGACGAACCTCTCTCCAACTTGGACGCTAAACTGAGAAACCAGATGAGAGCTGAGATTATCAAGCTCAGACAGAGAATCAACACAACATTTATTTACGTAACACATGACCAGACAGAAGCTATGACACTTGGTGACAGAATCGTCATCATGAAAGACGGCGAAGTTCAGCAGATCGGTACTCCTCAGGAAGTATTCAATGCACCGGTTAACACATTCGTTGCCGGATTCATCGGTATGCCACGTATGAACATGTTCGGTGGCGAACTCCTGAAAGAAAACGGCAAGTACAGCCTGGATATTATGGGCGCTAAGATCGGCATCTCTGAAGAAAAACAGAAGAGACTTGCTGAAAAGAATGTTGAACCACAGCCTGTTACTGTAGGTGCAAGACCTGAACATATCACTCTGGATCATCTGGAAAACGGAATGATGGAAGGTATTGTAGAAGTCAGCGAAATGATGGGTTCCTCTGTACATCTGCATTTGAATGCTTATGGAAGAGACTGCATCATCATCGTACCAACTCTTGATTTGGAAGAGAATGCAGCATTTGATCACGGTTCCACAGTCAAGTTCACTCTGGCACCGAATGCTGTACATCTGTTTGATCCTGTTACAGGAAAAAACCTGGAGTATTAAGCATTACTCGAAAAGAGGCGAAAGCCTCTTTTTGTTTTGCTGCAAGCCTGTGATCCGGTTCCGATCCTTTAAGCGGTGAATTAACCGGATGTTTGAAAACCGCAATACGCAGCGATCTTAGAGATTGACAAATGCATATAATATCCCTGTGCCAGTCAGCATGGAACATTATGTATCTATATCACAAAAGCAACCTGCAATGAGAGTGCAGTTGCTGAAGTCATACAAAAGTTCATCTTTAATGAATAAAGAGGTGGCAAATAAACCACCTCTTTCGTTATGCTATTGTTCTTTTGCTGCTTCTGTTCCGGCAATTCTTCCTGAATACACAGTTCGGCATAAATTCTCACCTGCTGAGAAATGCACTGCATCCAGAACCTGTACGCATGTCAATGCAGGCATTGAAACCATTGACAAGGAACTGGATTTCATCCTTCGTTACCACTCTTTCGGCTGTCTTGGATATACCATTGAATGGTTACAGGATGACCACAATGTAACTGCAGAAGAACTTGCGGCTTTTGAATACCGCATCATGCCGGAGATTATCAAACAGGCATTCTCATTTAAAGCATGACAAAAGTGAATCAATTATTCATACATTTCATTTTTGAATATTTCTTCCAAAAGCCATCTGCCTGATGATGTCTTAAAGACATTCTTTTCAAATTCTTTGATCTGGTTTTTGTACTTTTCTGATTCATCTCCGTTGACAAGAAAGTCTGCTTCCAATAAGATCTGATAATCTATTCCATCCACACCAGTATATGTATGATGATGTGTTACCAGATAAATAATTCTTTCTAAGGCATCATTGGTAATATCCGTATCCTTAAAGAATTCTCTTAACAGTGCTTCGCTTTCTTCTTCCTGATGTTTTCCGTTGGTATTACCGTATTTTATCCTGCATAAGGGACAGGCTATATCATGTACAATCGCTGCTACTTCCAGAATATATTGTGTATGATCATCCAATCCTTCTGATAATCCTATTGTCCTTGCAAAAGAATGTACTTTCATAAAATGATTGATATCATGATGATTGCCATCTGCATATGCAATCATCTTTTTCATTATCTCTTCAATTTTCATCATAACTCCTTTGCCAACAACTCAATTAGATGCACAGGACTTCCTCCACCAAGACGAATCCCCTTTTCACAACCGTTACAATAAACAGCAATTCTTTCCGTCGTATATTGTTGAACCCATGTTTCCATTTTGTCCTTCTGCTCTTGTGCTGATAGAAGTTTTCTATAGGTATCAAGATTTTTGAAAGTCTTTGGTGCAAGCATGACACAGTCTTCTGCAGCAGGATTATTCAGCCATACACCGCAATACATGCTGTTTTGACGATTATCTTCCATTTCCACAATACGGACATTCATGTTTGCCAGACATTTCCTGACAGCTTCATGTATGGAAGGATTGTTCCTTGCCCTCCAGCAATCCTGCATGGTTATCATTTCTCCATGATAGTCAGGCCAGTGAAAACTTTCATTCAAAAGATATTCATAGGTGCTGATGACATGCATATCAGGGCATCTTTCCGCAAACATCATGTCACATAATGTACAGTTGGTAATCAATGTGTCTCCTTTTTTCAGATAGTCAATCTCTTTTCGGCAGCACTGTCCGAGTTTCACATTTCTTGATAGAATAAACTCTTTTATCTTTCTTCCTTCTTCCGGATGATTTCTGTTAAAATCACATCCCGGTACATAATAGATCATCGTTTCACTCCTTGTATATAAGCATTTTACACTATACAGATTGAAGAAAAAATAATTTCAATTTTTTAGCACTCGCCTATTGACAGTGCCAAAAATTAGATCTATAACATAAGTGCAAAGGAAAAGAGAAGATCCTGATAAGAATCCAAACCCTCCATTCCCTTGCTCAAAACATAGTTCAAACATGAACAATGATATGAGTAAAGGAGGTGTTAACTATGTTACTGCCAAGATTATTTACAGAGAATTTGTTTGATGACTGGATGGATGATTTTCCAATGATGCCTGATTTCGGGCATGATGTAAGCCGTAAGCTTTATGGCAAACACGCTAACAGAGAAATGCTGACAGATGTCAGAGACCATGGTGATCATTATGAAGTGGAAATTGATCTGCCTGGTTTCAAGAAAGAAGATTTGAACATTGAGCTTCATGAAGGCAATCTGACCATTACCGCTTCCAAAGGATTGGATCAGGAAGACAAGGATAAGGAAGGCAAATATGTCCGTCAGGAAAGATATGCCGGCATGATGCAGAGATCCTTCTATGTCGGTGAAGATGTAACCGAACAAGATATCAAAGCTAAATTTGAAGATGGTGTATTGCATCTGAATGTTCCGAAGAAGGAAACACCGAAGCTTCCTGAAAAGAAGACAATCATGATTGAATAATCGTAAGCGTCAAATAATTGGCGTCTAGGATAAGAGGGATCTTCTGACTACAATGAGTGCAGATCGGAAGATCCCGTTCTTTGACATCAGGCATATGCACCGGTGCTGCGATCTGATCCCTGATCAATTACGATGGCCTGGTCCTTCTTTCTTGGAGTCTTAGGTTTCTCGTTACCCGGCGGAGCAGTACGATCAAGCATCTTACGTTTCTGTTCCTCTTCATAACGGTGATATTCCTCGGACCAGGGTACCATCTGCTCCAGATTCTCATTTTCTCTGCCACGATAATACCTTGAGGGCATTGTTTCCAGAAGATACTGGATATACCAATACGGATCCGCATCATTGGCTCTGGCTGTTTCAACCAGTGTCATGATGATGCCGCAGGCATATCCGCCCCCGAATGTATTACTGAACAGACAGTTCTTGCGTAAGAGGACCAGGCTTTTGACATTGCGTTCGCAAGCGTTGTCATCAATCGGAATATTACCGTCATCCAGAAATCTACGCAGGTATTTTTCCTGATTCAGGGTGTATTCAACTGCGTCTTTGAATGTATTACTGTATGAGGGATCGGAAATATCCAGTGTTCTGAGGTATTCAAAGAAGTCATCGACCAACGGCTTTATATTCTCCTGCCGGCGAAGCAGTCTTTCTTCAGCGCTCAGTTCTTTCAGCTTACTTTCCTCAGTGTAGATTCCGGCTATTTTATTGATAAAGTTGAATTCCGGCAGTGAACTCAAATCTTCTTCAGCCGTTTTCCCGCTGAGCAGCTTAAGCGCATTTGCGCCTCTTCTGCGGGCATGACTAAAACATCCGCAGCTTTTGATCGTTTCACTGTGGTTTTCTTCAAGTGATGGATACGCGGAAAAGGCATCGCTGGTCAGATGAATCTTTCCGTAACACTCCAGGAAGACTTCCCGGAAGTATTTCTCCAGATGCTTTCCGCTCCGCGAAGGCTCCAGCTCATACAGGATGATCGGCGGTCTCTCTTTCTGCAGTTCTGAGGAACGGTGAACCCAGAAATATGATTTCTTTCCCGATCCCCGTTTATCCCTGATCACCCGCCATGTAGTTTCATCACACTGCTGATATGGATAACTGCTCAATAAGGATTTGAGGAACAGGTATACAGGCAGGAAGAAAAGATCCGCAGCTTTGATAATCCAGTTAGACATCGTCTGCCGGGACAGTCTGAAGCCGTATTTGTTTATATCGTTCTCCATCCTGTAGGTCGTCACATACATACAGAACTTATCCATAACGACATTGGTAAGAAGAGACGCTGAAGCCAGGCTCTTGGGAAACATCGAGCCTTCATAATATAAAGTCTCTATACTGTGCTCAAGCCCATAGGAGATAACAGGTGTGTATACAACCTTTACATATGTGGCGGCACGGATGAATTCAACAGTTCTGTGGCCTTTCCAGTTCACAAAACGCCAGTTGCCTTCGCCGTACCTTTCATTCAGCTGATCAATGTCGTAGTCATAAATGGTCTGTACCGGAAGACCCTTCAGGTTTCTGTCCCTGAAGCCTTTTTCCTTTCTCCGGCGCTGAGGTCTGTTTTCCTTAATGTGATGAACTTTCTGATCTGACTCTTTTTCCTCGGAATCACAGTCTTCATCCAGCGGATCTTCTGCCTCATCTTCATCGAGTACCTGTTCAATAAGATTCTCCATCTTTTCGCTGCTGGAGCCGAATAATTCAGCTTTCATCTTTGAAATCTGCTCGGTTAATTGCTTGTTCTGGCGGAGCAGTTCCTCATTGGCTGCTTTAAGGCCTTTGTTTTCATCCTGAATGTGCTGAAACTGTTCCATCATCGGCTGCGTGGAGTTCCTCAGCTCTTCAAGAGCGTTTTTGTATTCAATGCATTTATCCTCTGCCTTCTTAGCTCTTTCATCTAAAAGGCTGTTTTGTTTTTCCAGGTTAACGCAGATATTCCTCTGCAGTTCAGTTTCTTCAGACTGGATCCGGATGGTCTCAAGTAATACAGAAGCCAGTTTGTCTTTTGAATAATCACCAGTTTCCTGAGAAGCCAGCTGAAAAGCAGCGGCGATTCTTTTGAAGATGATATCGTCCGGCATATTCGGTTCGATATTCAACTTCTCTGCCACTGCTCTTCTGTTCGGCATGACTGTTCTCCTCAGCTTATTGATTTACCATGTCTCTGATCTGCTGGATCTTCTTTGAAAGCGTACTGTTTTCTTTTTTTAATGCACTGTTTTCAGCGTACAGGGAAGTAACCTGTTCCCGCAGCGTATCGATCTGTGCCTGAAGCTTCTGATTCTTCTTTACCAGTTCAGAATCGGAAGAAACCTGAACACTGTCGGTCTTCTCTTTCTTCTTCCCGCCCTTCTTCCCGGTGGGGACGATCTCACCGGTGGCAGGGTCGATTTTACCAATCAGCTTTCTGGTGCCTTCCGGCCGTTTGGTAACCGGATTCCACTTCATGTCCTGTTCGTAGACATAGGTAGTGTCATTGGCTTTGGAATAGCTTTTGACAATAGACATAGGGCCTCCATCCATCTACACCAATATTATAACACATCATATAGTTTATGTATACTCTTTTAACTAAACTATATAAATATTTTTGAATGGTTTAGATCTTCTCCTTATAGCGGATACTTCCTTCGATGGCGAAGCCGTCCATGAGCTTTTCGAATTCCTCTCTGTTAAGGTTTCTGGCTTCCTCCGTGTTCCTGGGCCACTGGTATACACCATCTGTAATCCGGTGGTAGAGAAGGGTAAAACCATCACGGTCATAGATCAGACCTTTGATCCGGTCTCTTCTGTTTCCGCAGAAGAGAAACAGCGTTCCGTCATCTACAGGCTCCATGCCATAATTCAGCCGGATGAATGCCGCAAGGCCATTAACTCCCATCCGAAGATCCGTCTTGCCGGTCCGGATAATGATCCGCTTGATTCCATACGCTTCTCTAAGCATGGCTCAATACCATAATCACTTTCTCCAGAGCTGCAGTATCAACTCCTTCAGGAATCACCAGACTGAACTGCTTATACTTCAGGATCAGATCCTGGCCGCCGGATCTTACTGCCGGCTGCTCATTGTCAGGTACTTCGTAGAACTGCGAGCCCTCTTCCTTCTCCCGGAGCTTTTTCCTCCAGTAATAGAAGTTGCGGGTGTTTATGCCGTTCTCCTTACACCATTCCTGGACTGGTTTCCCGCTCGATCCGGCTGAATCAATGAGTACCTTCCATTCTTCCAGCTTCTGCAATGTCTCTTCAGTTGTCATAGAACTCTAAAAAACCTCCACTTATCTACATAGATAGTAGTGGAGGTTCGGATGACTTCCTAGACGCCCATTATTTGACGCTTACGAATAATCTTATAAAAAGTATAACTGAAGGGTTATACTTTTTATTTGTAATCGTGATTACACCGGCGCAATCAGATATCTTTGAAAAGGATAGATGCGGAAATTCCTTCTGCAATTCATCAGCCACAAAATAAATCTCTTCATCATCCCATTCTTCGCCAGCTATTTCCCTGCACTGTTTCAGCTGCTCACGTGTTTCAAAGGCAATATTCCCAATCAGGATCTTTCCGTTCTCATTTAATTGTTCCTGCAATGCATGCAGAAATATAATCTTCTCTTCATCTGTCAGATGATGCAGGGAATATGTCGCTATAATGTAATCATATTTTTGAGACATCAACGGTTCAACCAAACCTTTTGTAAAATCACCCTGATACAGATGTGCAAGAGGCATTTTGGAAGATGCCTTCAACCATACCGTATTTGGTTTGAACGGTCATACTTCCTCCTTCGATTTATATACGAACAGTAATTATGTTCAGTTTCTTTTCCATAACATCATAACAGAGATAATCATGATTCTTTATTCCTTCTTTTCGAATAGATAGATTTTGCCGAAAGAGAAGCATCTATCTTGATTTATTTCTTTTGTGGCAAACACAAGAAGTTCTCTTCTATAACCTTTACCTTGGAATGTTGTTCTTTGGCAATTGCAGAATCTGCCTTTTCTGCTGATTTTATACGCATCGTATCTATAATGCCATTCCCATCAGAATTACCTGATCTTCCCGTTTAAAACCATGTCTTTGATAGAATTCCGGAAGAAAACCATCACCGCTTGTAATCAGATGTATTCCGACAATGCCTTGTTCTTTCATATCTTTTTTACATTGCTCAAGAAGAGCTTTTGCAATGCCATGTCCCTGATATTGTGGATCTACCGCAAGATCATTAATTTCAAATGTTCTTCCATAATGAAACAGCATGGATGTCCCGACAAGAAATCCTACTACTTTTTCATCTTCCACATATTCAAGACCATAGGAAGTTTTTGTTTCCAACAACTCACGGACATGTATCTCTGCATCTTCCGCTTTCCATGGATCATTCCACGGTTCACCTGAAAAAGCAGTTGCATAAATCTCACCATAACGGGTTATGTGATTCATATCAATCGGTTTGATCTTCATGTTGTTTTCTCCTGTAATAAACGTTTCATAAATACCGTCATTCCATATTCATCTTTACCCTTTTCGTAAAACCCCAGGGATTTCCAGAAACGAATGGAATCTTCCTTCTGGCTGTTGCATTCATAGTACTCTGCACCATCCGTTTTCGTATACACTTCCAATGCCTCAAAACATTTATGCCCTGTTCCCTCTGTATGTGGGGAATACCCGGAAATCCAGTATAAAGCATTTTCCGTCTTCACTCTGATAAGTAGTATACTGGGCTGCTCCGATTCTCTGATTATCTTCAATGAAATAAACCATATGATGCTTGTCTGTTTCTCTGTTCATATGCGCTTTGATGATATTTCTATATTCCTTACCGGAAAAATATTCTACATCTTCTTCATCATCAATGATTTTGTCATTGATTAGGTACTGCAGATGAATATTCCAGAATTCATCTATTCTCTCTACCGGTATTTCTTCTATTCGTATCATTTTTATGAAATCCACCAGGTACCATCCTGTGATTGGAAAAGAGAACCTGTTTCTTCAGACAAAGTATTTCCCAGGTAATCCTTCACAATCACCTTATGGTAGTATCTGTAATTCTCAGAGGCACATTGACGGACCTCATCCCATCCTTCTTCAACCCAGGCTTCCAGATATACTTTGCCATCCTCAATAAATTCAACCGTTTCCTCAGGCTTTAACGCAAAGGAAATTTTATCAGGGTAATAACACACGAATGTATCATCCTGGCTGATCACATGTACAGGACTTGGAACAACTCTCAGATTATAGAGATTGACTTCTTCCAGATGCATCTCTGTAACAATCTCAGGTTCTGTTTCCGGAAGATATCTGTACAATGTAACCTTCTTGGCATCATAATCTCCCTGCAGGAAATAATAATACCCTTCTGCATATATCGGGATTCCATACAAAACGTTTCTTTTCTTTTCAAACGGTTGATAAACTTTGCCTGTTTCAAAATCAAAGAACATAATGACAGAACCGGGATATCCGCCATGTTGTGACCATTCAACCAGATCATACATATCGGATGTATCAGACATGGCATAAGCCAGTTTTTCCTGACCTATGATTTTTTCAATATATCTTCCTGTAACTTTTTCAAATTTCTTAATCATTAATTCCTCTTTTTATTTTTGTACCACACAGAACGGGTTGCCATCCGGATCATTTAATACAACGTAGTCCGCATCCGGTTCATAGTTCCATGGTTTTTTTGTTGCCCCAAGAGCAAGCAGTCTTTCTACTTCTGCCTGCTGATTATCCGCAAACAAATCCATATGATGACGTTTCGCTTTGTCAGATGTCACTTTGGAAATAGACATCTGCATGCCTCCTCCTGATTCAGGGATCAATACCGCCCAGTCATCGGATGCAGGGTACTTCAGTTTATAGTGCAGAGCCTGTGTCCAAAAGGACACAGCTCGATCAACATCTTTAACACCCCATACAATCGATCCAATTTCCAACATCTTCTTTCCTCATTCATCAATCAGATCTTTATCGATAATCTGGAAATTGGCTCTGTGTAAATACAATGCTTTCCCATCAATCATCAGTTTTGTAAATTTCGGCAAATCATCCGGAATGGACCATGTGACCTTTTTCCCTGAAAATGCATAAATCGGATAACCTGTCTGTGACTTAATGATGACAACCATCTGTTTGCCGAATTTGTTTTTGACACTGTTTACCAGTCCGGAAATCACAGGACTGTCCAGAATGGAATCACTTTCAGAATCGATCACATCAACTCTGAAATCCACATCCGGTTCCAATCCATCTTCATAAAAGATAGTTGTATCACCGCATGTCAGCATTTCATGGCCGTCAATCGTTAATGTAATAACAGAACTCAATGTATTGACATATCCCGTTGAGGATGAGGACTCATCATACGTAGCCTGTTGCACAACATTTCCGGAAATGTCAATTCTCGATCCGTGTGTGGTTAATACCTTTGTGCCGAAGTTGTCAAATGTATCAATCGTATAGGTATTTCCAAAGATCTTACCGTTAAAATCATTTACTTTCTGCTGAATGGAATTACAGCCTGCAATTGTAAATACCATACAAAACAGACAAATCATCTTTACATATTTCTTCATGTGTACCTCCTCAAATAAATGCATTTAATGAAACGATATCAATCTGCTTTTCTTCGCATGCGCTTCTGATTTTCTGAATGAACTTTAGCGCTTTCTCTCCGTCTCCATGCACACAGACAGAATCTGCTTTTACAGAAATATCCTGACCGGTTATCGCCTGTACCTTACCTTTCGTAATCATTCGTATGACACGGTCTATCGCTTCTTCGGGATCTGTAATCATGGCACCCGGTTTTGTTCTGGAAACAAGCGTACCGTCTTCTTCATATGCCCTGTCCGCAAATACTTCCGCAGCTGCCCGCAATCCCATTTCCTTTGCGGTTTTATATAATTCTCCGCTTTCCTGAGCAAGCATGATCAGATGCGGATTGTATTGTCTGACAGCTTCACAAATTGCCTTTGCCATTTCTTTATCTTTGCAGGCCATGTTGTACATGGCACCATGCGGTTTGACGTGAGCAAGGGTTATCCTTTCTGCTTTGCAAAAGGCATCAAGAGCACCGATCTGGTAAAGAACACATGCCTGTAATTCTTCATAAGACAGATTCATATTTCTTCTGCCAAAGCCCTGTAAATCATCAAATCCCGGATGTACACCGATGGATGTCTTATGTTCCTTTGCCAATTGAACGGTCTTTTTCATCACAACCGGATCGCCCGCATGAAAGCCACACGCCACATTGACTGAAGTCACTAACGGCACAACCTGTTCATCGCACCCGAGTTTGTATCTTCCAAAACTCTCTCCTAAATCACTGTTTAAATCAATAAACATATCTACCTCCTGAATATTCCGAGAATGCCTTTCTTTTCAAATTCCTTTTTCTTTTCTTCCAGATATGCATTCTGCTTTTTCAGCGCATCCTGTGCATCTTCGATGCTGACCATTTCAAACTGTATCTGATCCCCGGGCATCAATTGGGATGCCTTGGAAAAATCTGCACGTATGACTGTGGCAATCAAAGGATATCCACCTGTTGCGGCATGATCCTTCATCATCAGAATCGGCTGTTGGGAAGTGATCTGTATACTGCCGTCTGCAATGCCTGCAGAAAGAATATCATTGCTTCCTGTTGTCTCAATCGTTTCTCCATCCAGACGGAATCCCATCTTATCAGACTTTGGGGAAACAGTATAGATACTCTGATAGAATGTTTTGATACCTTCCTCTGTAAATGCATCTTCATTCGGCCCCGGAATCACTCTGATCTTCATGACTGTTTCCTTTGGCGGATAGTCTTCCATGATTCTTATCTTTTCATGCGGCAATTTATCCTTCACATTCTTAAGTGGGATGACATCACCGCTTTTAAATTTTCTGCCTTCATACGGACCGATCCCGCTTTTAATATCTGTCGCATAACTGCCATAAACAGGGTCAAGATCAAAATCCGCCGCCAGGGCAATCACACAGCTTCTGTGTGAAGCAGAATACGCAATCTTCAATATATCGTCTTTGTCCGCTTTATACACATGATTGATCAATATATCCCTGTCATTCAGCTGCATTTTAAAGTTTCCGCCGCTGACCGCAAAATAAACAGAATCCGAAAATGCCAATACAGGACCTATACCTATACATTCAATCACCGGATGATTTTCTTCATTTCCCACTAAGATGTTTGCCATCTTCATTGCCAGAGGATCCATTGCCCCGCTGACAGGAATACCCTGTCCCTGAAATCCATATCTTCCTGCATCCTGAATCGTGGTTAAGGCACCGGATTGTTTTACTTTTACAAACATAACTTCCCTCCGGTTTTTTCTATCTTTTCATACTCTTCCTCTGTAATGGAATAAAAGTGTATTAAATCACCGCTTCGCAAAAGAACGGGCTGTTCCTCTGCAGGATCATAGAGTTTTACCGGTGTCCGTCCGATAATATGCCATCCTCCCGGTGAGGAAATCGGATATACCCCGGTCTGGCTGCCGCCGATGCCTACCGCTCCTGCAGGTATATCGGTTCTTGGCTCTGTTCTTCGCGGTGTATGAATCCTTTCATCCAGATTGCCAAGGTAAGGAAATCCGGGCAGGAATCCGATCATGTAAACCGGATAGGTGTTCATCGTATGAATCTGAATGACTTCATCTGCAGTAATACCGGCATGCTCTGCAACATGTTCCAAGTCTTCCGGGAATGGCTTTCCATATAAGACAGGAATTCTGACAACTCTCTGTCCTTGTTCTATTTCACTCTGCTTTTCCGGTTTGATTTTCTGTATCTTGCCTACCATGCTTCTCATATCGGTTTTTACCGGATCAAAACAGACAAGAATAGAAGCATAAGCCGGAATGATATCCAAAATGCCATTGATTTCTGCTTTTTTGATTGCGTTAGTCATCATAGTAACCTGACGAAGGATTTCGGGATCAATTTTCTGTTCAAAACGTAGTAATACTGCTGTATCTCCGCTTGGAAGTATTTCATATTCATGCATCATCTCTCACCTCGGTTCATACATGCATAATTATAAACATATTCAAAATGATATGTTATAAAAAACGCCTAATTAAGCCACTTAGTACATTCCGATCAGAAATTAACGTCAGCCAATGAATAAATGGGTGTTTCTTAAAGGATTCCTTGTTATGTTACAGAGGAATGTCTTCATCTTTGATTTCTGGTTTTCAGCCAGCATAGAAAAATTCTTCAGCACTTCACTTTGACTCATGATATTCAGCAAAAAAAGAAATCATGAAATATCGTGTATTTTTAGACTGATTCGATCGAAAAACGCAATTCTTTTCTCGTTATTCGGTCGAATAATGCGTATTAAACTTGATTATTCGGTTAAAAAACGGTATCATCCTCAGTTTTTTCAAAGAACGTCTTAATCATATTGATGGCAAGCGTTTTGCCAAAACGGCGCGGACGTGTAAACAGAGTAACCATATTGTGGCCATCAATCAGATCGCGGATCAGAAGTGTTTTATCTACGTAATAGCATTCACTGGATATTTCGATATAAGAAGTATTTCCGATTGCGCACGGAAGAAGTGTCTGATTATGATTTGCAGCTTCTGCCGGCACTTTCATTCCCGCATCATTCATATATTGTTTCACTGATTCTGCCGGGATCTTCCAGTTTCTGCCTGATTGGAATGCTCCAAGCAGTTTTCCTTCAGCACATAAGCCAATGACCCGTCGGCTGGTCATCTGCAAAAGCTTCGCAGCCTCTGTGGTTCCTAAGTATCCATTATTACTCAAAATTTTTTCTCCTGTCGGAACTATCTTAGCATATATCGGAAATAGCATATCTATATTTCCGATAACGGTCTTGTGATTATTCACAAACTGTATTTTGAACCTTTCAATGCGACGGATTTATGGAAACTAACGAAGTTTTGGAACTTTTTCATCTTCGGATCGATACAGTTGGATTGCTGATCAGGTTCATTAATCACATTCAAAACTGCAATTCAGTTTAACTGAATCTGCAGTTTTTTATTTGAAAAGACAGGTTATCTGCACATTGAAATCATAGTAAAATATGTTTATGAAAATGAAACACATCTTACTCATATTTTGTTTATTCATTGGAGGCTGTATGAAACAGATTAATCACCTGCATCAAAGAGATACGATTTCAAAAGAAGGATCTCTTGTTTACTGGATAGCTACGGATATGCATTATTTAGCCGATGAATTATTTGATGACGGTCCTATCTTTCAAGAACTGTTATTGACCAATGACGGAAAATTGATTGAAAGAGGTTCGGAAATTCTCGATACATTTATTGAACAGGCAAAAAACGCAAAACCGGATGGAATCCTGATTTGCGGTGATCTGACTTTCAATGGAGAAGCGATCAGCCTGCAGAAATTCACCGAAAAGTTTTCTTATTTACAGGAAGCAGGTATTCCTGTCTATGTGATTCCCGGCAATCATGATATTGATTATCCGTTCTCAAATACATATATCGGTGATGAGCATGGCAAAACAGAAAACATGAATACGGAAGCATTCAGCAGAATTGCAGGAAGATTTGGTTATGACAATGCAATCTATAAAGATGATTCCTCATTCAGTTATGTGACTGCTTTATCTGACGATTTATGGTTAATGGCTCTGGATACAAATACACATTTCAACAGCGGCACATTAACCGATGAAACTTTCCAATGGGCAGAAGAACAGTTAAAACTCGCGAAAGAAAAAAACATACAGGTCATCACCATGTCCCATCAGAATGTTCTGAAACAGAATGACATGATGTACAAGGGTTTTGTGATGAACAATCATGATGAAGTGGAAACCTTATTGAAAAAATATGATGTATATTTAAACCTCAGCGGTCATTCTCATCTTCAGCATACAGCCATATCCGGTTCTTTAACCGATATCTGTACAGAAAGTCTTTCTGTCTATCCATTACAATTCGGAATTCTTACCATCAGTAAAGACAGACAATTTTTTTCCTATGAAAACAAAGAACTCGGCATATACAAAGATGAAGCGAAAGATCGTTTTAATGAGACTGTCACACGAATGGTTGAGCCTCAGCTGAAAGGATTAAACATTACCGAAGATATTCGCAATAAAATGATCGATTTTGCATGTGAAGTCAATGCATACTCCTATGCAGGAGCAGATTATGACAAGTCATCTTTATTGAATTCCGATGAATTCGGGTATTGGAAGGCATACGGAAAAGACCTGTTCTGGTACACCTATTTAAAAAACATGTTAGAAGAATAAAGAGTGACTGTATGCCACTCTTTTATAACTCTCCTTTTTCCATCATCTGCATTAAAGGCGTATCTTCCATCCCTTTAAACAAATCAATTGTTTTCTCTTCTACTCTTTCTGCTGCCTTTTGCGCTTCAGATACAACGATCTTTTCATCAACAGTGCACACATGATAGTCTTCCATAATGATCTTTCCGTCAATCACAACCATCTCCACTTCATTGCCTTTAGCGGAATAGACAAGGTTGGGAATGATGTTGCGAATCGGTTTTAAGATAACAGGAGAAAGATTTGGTTTGGTCATATCAATCATGATCAGATCAGCTTTTTTCCCTTCTTCCAGAGAGCCGATTTCATGGTCGAGTCGAATGGTTCTTGCCGCTTCGATTGTTGCCATTCTTAATACTTTCCATGCGGGAAATACAGAAGGATCTTTTGCCTTGCATTTATTCAGAATGGCGGTAAACTTCATCTCATTGAACATGTTATTGCAGTTGTTTCCGGGAGCCTGATCTGTTCCCAAGGCTAAACGACTGCTTTTTCTTAAGAAGGCTGCAGCAGGAGGAACAATGCCGTCAATAATGCCGATACTGCCACTGCACAAAACCATTCCTGCTCCTTTAGATGCAAGATATTCTGTTTCTTCCTCTGTAGCTTCCGTTAAATGTACCGCAATCAGCCTGTCATTCAAATATCCGATCTCATCCAGGAAAGGAATGGTTCTCTTTCCGTATCTTTGTATCATCTGATTGATTTCGCGATCTCCCTGGGCTACATGCATATGGATGCTTGTGTCATATTTTTCGGCTAAAGCTTTGATCTTTAGAAGATGTTCTTTGGTGCACATATCCGCTCCCTGCGGTCCAAACATGCAGGTAATTCTGCCGTTTTTTTTGCCATGCCATTTTTCAATCAGGTCAATATTTCTCTGTAATTTCTTTTGACCCTCATCTGCATCCAGAGGATACAATTCTCCCACTTTGGATTTGTTTTCCTTTGGCATGTCATTGATCATTTCTGCAGCTTTTACCCTGCTTCCAATCCTGACATGATTTTGAATGATCTCTGTCATCGGAGAATCAAAATCACAGAAAGTTGTTGTACCTGCTTTGATCCCTTCCAGGATATTCAGCATGCTTCCCTTTAAAACCGCATCAGTATCTTTTCTCAGCACATTACTGTAAGGCCAGATACCATGCTGCATCCAGTTTTGAATATCCTGTGATACGCCACGGATTAAACAATCACCCGTGTGTATATGGGCATCAATCAAGCCAGGCATAACAACCTTGCCACTTGCATCAATACATCTTTCAGCATGATATGCTTCTACAATATCTTCTGTTTTACCGACACAAATGATTTTATTACCGATAATGCCTATTGCACCATCTTCAACAAAACCGACACCGTTACCTTGCATTGTTATCAAATAACAATGGATAAATAATAAATCGAGTTTCATCATTGATCACACAGAATTTCAGATACCGCAAACAATACTGCTTTGCCTGCCAATACAACACGGTCATCTTTTAAGGTACATGTCATAGCTCCTCCCCGTTCAGAAGCCTGATATGCATGTATTTCCTTTTTAGACAGTTTTTCACACCAGTATGGAGCAATCATACAATGAACCGATCCGGTTACAGGATCTTCATTGACTTTTAATTCCGGCGCAAAGAATCTGGAAACACAATCATACTCCTGTCCCTTTGCGGTAATGGAGATACCTGCTCCCGGAAGTTCAAGCATCTTTTCAAAATCAGGTTCAACCGTTCTGATAAATGCTTCATCCTCATATACCAGCAGCAGGTCACGATCGAGATATGCCTCTTTCGGCATCTTTCCAAAGACTTCCTGCATTGTATCTGTAAGTGGTACAGGTTTACATGTATATGCAGGAAAATCCATCAGTAACAGATCATCTTGTTTTCCGATATATAAATTACCGCTCATTGTATGAAAAACGATCTGCTCACTTTCTTTCTCATAGAAGCGAAATAATACATATGCGGTAGCTAAAGTCGCATGCCCGCACAAATTGATTTCACCACCGGGTGTAAACCAGCGCAGATCATAATATCCATCTTTTTTTACGGTAAAAGCTGTTTCAGAGAAATTATTTTCTTTTGTGATATTCATCATTAATTCTTCATCCAGCCAGTGGTCTAAAACACATACTGCAGCCTGATTGCCCGCAAATACATGATCTGTAAAAGCATCAACAATATATTGTTTCATCCTTTTTCCACCTCTCCTCTGTAAGAAAGAATACCGCCGATATTCTTTGTGTTTGTATATCCCAGTTTCTTCAGAATTCTTACAGCCCGCATTGCTCGCATGCCGGTTTGGCAATATACATATATGCAGCTGTCTTTATCAAATTTCAGTTCTGTCTTTCCGATCGTATCAACAGGTATATTGATACTGTCAGGAATATGTCCTTCTTCATATTCATCCTGTTCACGTACATCGAGAAGTATGCTTCCCTTATCTCTTGTCTGAATCACTTCATTAATATCCAATACTTCTTCTTTTCTCAATCCAAACATTTTTATTCCTCTGTCAAATTTTCCCAGTCAATCTCTTTATCCCTGTCATAATACCGATCATCATGTTCACCGATTTTACGCATTACCTTACATGGAATACCTGCCGCAACAACATTTTCAGGAATATCTTTTGTGACCATGCTTCCAGCTGCGATTACGGAATTTTTCCCGATTTTTACACCCGGAAGAATCGTTACTCCCGATCCAATCCATGCATTATCTTCAATATATATATCCTTGTTGTATTGAAGACCTTTTTCACGAAGGGAAGGATTCACCGGATGTGTTCCGGTAATAATCGTTACATTTGGTCCGAACATTACTTTATTACCGATATAAATATTTCCATCATCCACCATTGTCATATTAAAGTTCATATATACGCCTGATCCTAAATGAAGATGATGCCCTCCCCAGTTTGCATGAAATGGTAATTCTATATAACAGTTTTCTCCACATTCCGCAAATACCTCATGCATATATTTTTGTTTTTCTTCAGATTCATATGGTTTCAACTGATTGAATTCATATACTTTTTCCTGATAGATTTTTTGTTCGCTTGTGATTTCCGGATCCATTGGATCATATATTTTACCCTCGATCATTCTTTGATATTGTGACATATAAACCCTCCCTTACTGCTTTATACCATATTCTACTATACATAACAGCAGAAAAAAATGAACAGATTTACTCTGTTCACTGTTGTCTTTATGCAAGCATTTGTTTGATCATTGCAATGGATACTGCTTCTCTGTCCTCTTTCATCTTTAAGACCTTCAGGCATCCTGTCCTCAAAATAGGATGTTTTAACATCAGATAATCTTCAAATATCCAAGTTCACACCAATGAAAAAATCACTCACCTGTTTTTTCCGGCTTCTTCATCTGATTCACTATTTCAAATATACAACGGATAAACAACGGAATCCAGAAGACCAACCAGATAAGGTATCCCGATTTCCCAACCAGTGCTTCAAAAACAGGTAAAGCCATATACAATGGAAAACAGATGGAAAGAGAACACCAATATATTTCCATCATGTATACTGTTAACATCTGGCCTATATTAAAAGCTGTGCAAACGCAAAAAATACATAACGGAGACAATGCGATCAGATAAATAAAGTGAATCCATACATGCTTTGTATCTTTCCAAACAAATTGAAAAAAACAGATTGCATATACCAGGCATATAAAAGAATAGAATAGATTTCCATGATAAAGAGCTCCCGGAATACTGGGAAAAAGTACAGACAATAAAATATTAATTAGAATACATGTTCGAATCCTCTTTATAGCCATGTTAGTCCTCCTAATATTCTATGATATTTGACCGAATCTTGACAAGTCAATATCTGTTAATGACCTGAAATATCAACTATTGGGGTAAAGAAGAGGATACTCTTGTAAGATAATACCAGCATTGTCCATACGGTGTGATATTTGTGCCACTATGTGCATTATAATTATTCAAATTATTTTTGAGATGTTCCAAACTCCATCTGCTCCGCCAACTCGATAGCCAAAATATTCATATACATATTCGACAACACCATCGCAACGGATATTTAGTATAGAACTTGACTGTATAGTAGCATTGGTTCCTGTAACACCATAATACATTTGTGCACTGAATATATAAGGGATGAATAAAACTTTATGATGATTTCATTCGATAAACATGATTCATTTAATGGTGAGCTGTTTTTGTCAATATTATTACCTTTGTGCAAACATTTGTTTGATCATTGCAATGGATACTGCTTCTCTGTCCTCTTTCATCTTTAAGACCTTCAGGCATGTATCTGCATCTGATACTGTCTAAAGAAACAGAAACGGAAATTCCGGACAAGGATATTCGTTTCCGTTTCCGCAGGCTTCTTTACCAT
>CACXCB010000311.1 GCA_902766005.1 uncultured Erysipelotrichaceae bacterium
ATGGATTCAAGCGGCTTTGGAAGCTGTTTGAATATAAAAAAAGAGTAGGTCAGAAATCAACTAAAAATGACGATTTTTGACACTACCCGACATATATAGAGGCAAGATATATGAAAAAGATATCTAATGAGGTCCCGCTTGTTTTTGATGAAGCACAGCAATGTCATCAGGTCTTAACATCATTAAAATATTTTGAGCAGGATTATAAAGATTTTCCGGTTATTGCGACAGGTTCAATGGTCCGGTTATCAATAAAACATGAAAATGAGAAAAACAGAGAAGATATCTTTTTTTCTGTTGGAAAGATTAAATCTGTCAATATGTATCCAATGACATTTGATGAATATTTTATGAATGCCAATTCTGTTCTTTTGGAAAGAATAAAAACATCATATAATAATAAACTGCCTCTTGAAGAGTACGAGCATGAATTAGCATTGAATGCACTTTATGAGTATTTGTCTATAGGCGGATTTCCGGAAGTTGTTGTTACATTCCTAGATACAAAATCTTATGTGGATGCAGCAGAAATCATCAAAGAAGTATATGATAACTATTTGGCAGATATGGACACGTATAATGTCTCTAATGAAACGATTTTAAAAACAAGGAATATATATAATCATATCTTTTCCCAGATGAATAAAGATAATAAAAATTTTAAAATCTCTCAAATTGATAAAGGAAAATCAAATCGTGATTATTTTAATGCTTATCAATGGCTTGAACTGGCACGTGTTGTATACAGATGCATACATTTGGAAGGGAAAGTTGATTTGCCGCTGATGAAACAACAAAAAACAGAGGGACTATTCCGGTTATATCTTTCTGATGTAGGTATGTTTGTCCATCAAAGCCATGTCAGAAGATCTGATTTCTTTGTCAAAGAGAAAAGAAATGTATTATCCGGAATTTTCTTTGAAAACTATGTTGCGGATGAGCTGGCCGCAAAAGGAATTCCGCTATATTACTGGACAGGAAAGAATGAAAGCGAATTTGAATTTGTGGTAGATAATGGCGATGTAGCAATTCCGATAGATGTTAAGAAGAAAAGTAGGAAATTGAATTCTTTGGAAAAGTTCAGGCAACATAATAAGAGAGACATAGCTATAAAAATATCTGCAAACCAGTACGGTTACGATAAAGAAAACATGATTTTGACAATTCCTCTATACGAAGTATTCCTCTTGGCACAGGATTTATCACAAGGAGTTAGCTTGATATAAATGCTGATGAAAGTCAGCATTTTTTAATATATATGCATGTTTTTATGAAAATGATTTACAAAATGAAGAATTTTCAGTAAATATGTGATAATATTTTCACAAAACAATAAGATCCTTCATTTTTGCACCTTTTTTAAGCTCTTTTGACTAATATATAGATGCAAAATCACCTAAAATACATATGAAGATAGGTGATCTCTGTTTATAAAAGATTATTTATCGGATGAAAAACAGTTTCACAGAAAGGAGGTTACAAATGGATAAGTTATTGAAAAAGATCAATCAATATATCGGTACTTCTCATCATTTCCGTTTTGTTCTTTTCATTGCGACATTAGTTGTATTTGTGACAACCTATTCATTGATACTTCCTGCGATTACCATCAGTAAAGAAGCTGCCGAAGAGGAAGCAGGTATCGTCCTGGAAAATGCTTCA
Organism: uncultured Erysipelotrichaceae bacterium; assembly: GCA_902766005.1. Lineage (GTDB taxonomy): Bacteria > Bacillota_I > Bacilli_A > Erysipelotrichales > Erysipelotrichaceae > Bulleidia. The sequence continues at coordinate 1,663 of CACXCB010000311.1, forward strand.
GAGGATATGGAAGAAATGACAGATGAAGTTGTGACAGAAACAGAGAACGCTGAAGAAGAACCTGTCATCGTTGAACCTGAAGAAATTGTTGAAGAAGTCACTACAGAAGTCGCTGAAACAGAACCTGAAGAAACAAAACAGGAAACAGTTGCAGAGCTTCAGCCTGATGAAGAAAATGAAGAAGAAAATCTTGTTGATCTGTTGCAATTTGAAAAGGAAAAAGATTATGTATTTACAATGGAATCTTCCTTTTCAAAAGATGCTGAATTAGAACTCAAAGAAAAAGAAGATGAAGAATATGTTGCTGCTTTGGAAAAAGTTGAAGAAGAATATAAAGATACAGAAAAGCAGATCTATTCTGCAAGATTCTTCGAACTGGAAATAAAGAATAATTCAACTGAACTTAGCCAAAAAGTAAAATACACTTTTACTTTTAACGAGCTTATAGAACTGAAAAAGAATCAAGTACTTGTTCTTGCCTGTTTTGATGAAGATGATAAATATCATGAATGGGATGAGAAGAAAGTTGAATATAAAACAGAAGAAGAAAAAATCAAGGAAATCTGTTTTGAAGCAGATGAAATATCTGATAATTTCATGATCCTTGTTCTTGAAGAACCTGAAGAAATCAAAACTGAATTAACAGATGCCTTATATCCTGCACAGTCTTTTGAAAAATCTTCAAACGGTTTAACAGTCAAGGCAATTGCCGAAGAAGGAACATTCCCTGCCGGTACAATCATGAAGGTTACACCTGTCAGTGAAAATGAGGTCATTGATACAATCAAAGGCACAGTAGATACAGAAATCAATTCTGTCCAGGCAGTTGATATTACATTCTATGACAAAGATGGCAATGTCATTGAACCATTGAAACCGATACAGGTATCTATGATTTCTGAGATGATCAGTGAAACCGATACACAGTCCATTATTCATATTGATGATGAAGGAAATGGTACAGTCATCGAACAGAGTGAAACAGTTGAGTCTGCAGAAGATGAAGTTGTTTTTGATGCGGATTCTTTCTCCATCTATGTCGTAGTCGGAACAATTGAAAAGACCATTCTGGCAAGTGACGGCCATAACTATAAGATTACTGTCAGTTACGGATCTGATACAGGCATTCCTGCTGATGCCGGATTAGATGTCAATGAGATTACGGAAGACTCCTCAATCTACAATGCGTATGTCTCAAAGACTGAAAATGCATTAGGCATGGAAGAAGGAAGTGCTGAATATATCAGATTGTTTGATATCAGCATCGTTAAGGATGGAAAGAAGATTCAGCCTGCAGAAGGAACAAATGTTGATGTAAAGATTGAACTGGCTGACAGCAGCAGTGATCGTTTAAATGTCATTCACTTCTCAGATGGAACAGAAGAAGGCGAAGAAGTTCAGAGCAGTACTGAAAACGGAGAGAACGGATCTGTAGTGGAATTCCAAGCGGATGGATTCAGTGTATACTCGATTGTTGATGCACCGGAACCGGGAAATGTGTCCTTATCTGTCAATACGATCGATGAAATAGAGGAAGATCAGGATTACTTTTTGTCAATTGCCAGAAACGGCACCAATTATATGACCAGTACAAGAGTGTCAAATGGTGGGACTTATGAGCTTACAGGTAATACATCTACAGCATCTGCAGAAATGTGGCGTTTTGAGATTCCTGAAGAGGGAAAGGTAAATATCTACTTCCTTGATTCAGGAGGAGTAAAACAATATCTGAATGTAGATTCATCCAGGAATATCAGCTTTTCTACAACTCCACAGCCGTTGCTTATAGAGCAAACAACAAATAATACAGGGTCATTTTACGTTTATACTGTAATCGGTAATAAGAATTGGGCTCTCAGTGTCAGAGGTAGCAGAAATTTCTTCTTTGAACAAAGAAATAATGGAGTGAATGCTAATGAGCGTGTAGTTCTGACAAAGTATGTGAAAGACCTGTATAAACTGGATGGAAAAACTTTCGGAATTGCCTATAACGATAATTCAACTTCAGCAGCAGCATTAACTGCGGAGAGCGGTAACGGTAATACGCTGAAAGGTCTGGATCTGCTTATACGTAATGATGTTCTCGACAATGATGGCAACCTTTTGGTTGCTGAAAACAGCGATATTCAGGAGTGGACGTTTGAAGCCATTGAACTTGACAAGTACTATATTAAGACAACAGTGGATGGATCAGAAAAATATCTGCATATCCAGAATGGTAACGTTACACTTGTTGATAAAAACGAAGCTTCACAGATCAAAGCTACACCGGGGACGGATGTTAACAGTGGCAAATGGCATTTTACCGTCGGCAACTATTCATTGAATTATGGTGCTAATTCAAAGAGTTTTAATGCGGCCAATAACAGCAACGCAACCACTTGGTTGAATCTGGTTGAAAAATCCACATTGTCGGATGATGACTTTGTTGAATATACTGCCCGCAAAATCAGTGTGAGTGATGATATTCTCAGTGCAACAGTGAAGGATGATAACGGCGAGATCCTTACAGATGAAAACGGAGATCCTGTTTATAGAACAGAAAAGGAACAGGTTGTCATCTATACTCGTGTTTGGAATGAAACAACCAAGAAATATGAATTCTATGCTGTTGATCATGACGGATCACTCATACGTGTTTATGACAGCGGTGATCAGATTAACTGGATTGGTAATAAAGTCAATTCAGCTCTTTGGGAGTTCACAGAATATACTAATGCAGACGGCACGCCGAGTTATTATTACGAACTGGAGAATACTGCTTATACCGGAACCTATCTGGCTCCTCAGTCCGAAGGAATCATCTCTCGAGAACCTGTCGGTATCAATCTGAGAGGACGCCGTGATGGTTTTGATTATTCATCTATCGTTGCATGGGATGACTCTGCATATGCATTTTCAGGCTTGAAAATAGTACATAATGAGGATGGATCTCTTAAGGTTGTTACCTGCTCACTTGATGAAGCAGACGATTTTAACTTTGCGGTAATACCTACTATAGAGGAAGCAGATCAAACTTCGACAGTAGAGACAGTTGACAACAAAGATTTCGGCATCAGTATTAAGATGATTGATTTCAATAATACAATCGATAGAGATAATCGCGATACCAAACAGAGATTATATTTAGGCTTTAAAAAATGGGATCAAGCTCATGCATATGAAGCAGAAACAGGACTTGTCTCCACCAATTTGACAAATGGTTATCCGACAATTACCGCAAATACTGCAATGAATAGCCAAAGCCTGGCAGGGCTTTTTGACAATATGGCACCTGCTAATCACCTGTTTATTCAAAGCGTCTATAACGAAAGCGGTTATTTTGAATATGACAGTACACAAAACTTTGCGCATTTGAATGGGGATGGAACCTTTACCGTTTACAATGAGATTGGTGCAATCGGAACGAATACAGGACCAACCAGATCCCATGGCCAGTTTATGCCTTATAACGATATCAGCGCAAATACAGGCTATGCTCATGATACTCATGGGAATATCATCACAAACCAATACAATGTTAGTGGTCAGGAGCTTCCCGACACAGATCCACGTAAGGGAGAACCACTGTATTTGATTCCACAGAATCAAGCTGACTATTTCTTTGGCATGGAATTATCCGCTGTATTTACACAGACACCTGATGGGGTAGATAACTGGGGACACGATATTATCTTTGAATTTACCGGTGATGATGACTTCTGGTTCTACGTTGACGGTGAGTTAGTTCTTGACCTGGGAGGTGTTCACAGTGCTTTAGGCGGTTCTGTAAACTTCCGAACAGGTGAAGTAATCTGCAATGGAACTGCCACAACACTGTATGAAATATTTAAAAGCAATTACCAGACACGCGGACTGGATGTTTCCAAAGTCGATGAACTCTTTGTGACAAAGACGGTGAATGGTGAAACTGTGCATGTCTTTAATGATTATTCCACACATGAGATGAAGATGTTCTATATGGAGCGTGGTGCAGGTGCATCCAACCTGAAGATGCGTTTTAACCTGGCTTCTGTACAGCCCGGCACAGTAGAATTGTCCAAAAAGCTCAAAGGTATTGACCAGGCATCAAATAAACTGATTCAATATCCGTATCAGATCTGGTATCAGACAGCTAATTATACGCAAAATGAAGATGGCACCTACGTGTTAGATGAGAACGGCAATCGTGTAGTAGAGTCTTATAACACTCCTGTTCTTTTGGAACAGCCGTCAAACAACTACAATCTCAACGGAAAAGTATATGCAGTTTACAAGGGAACAAAAACGCTGATTCCGTATAAGGATTCCATGACGATAGGAGGAAAACAATACGATCATGTGTTCCTGCTTAAGGCAGGTGAGACATCAGTGATCAATTTCCCTGAGAATACCTTCCGGTATAAAATCGTTGAATGCGGTGTAGATACTGCAGTATATAATCATGTCTACATCAACGGTGATCAGAGTGATAATGAAATCTACGGAAAACCATACAACAATACCGACGGATGGACTGAAACCACTGTACCGGAAACACAGCCGACCAGTACTACCCCATATGAAGGAACAACCCGGTCCGATTTTGGTATTAGCTATAATACAACAGTAGAACGTCCGAGAGTAGAGTATACAAATGAAGTTCCACCGGAAGTCATGCGTACAGTATCTTTCAAGAAGGTGCTTTATGATACAGAAGGCCAACCTCTTACTGATGATGAGGCAGCACAGATAAAATCTACATTTAATTTCAGATTGTATCTGGGCAATGAGTTTGCAGACCAGGAGAATCTTCTTCCGGCAGATATGTATACTTATTATGTCAAAGGACTGGATAATAAATATTGTAAATGGGATAAGGTAAACAAGACATTTGTTTCTCTTGATGTAGAGTCTTATGCAGAATTTAAAGATTTGCCTGAAGCAGATCAGCGTGCAGGAACATTTACTACATCCATGTATGGTTCTATTTCAAAAATACCTGCCGGCTATACTGTTGAGGTACGAGACCTGATCGTTGGTACCAAATATAAGATCGAAGAGCCTGACCGAGAAATTCCAAAAGGGTATACACGTCGTGACAGTGACGGTTATGTCCGCACGGATACAGACCCGGATTATGTTTATTATACTGAAGACAGTATATATGGAAAGCATCCTGCAGAGGGCAATAAAAAAACGGCAGAGCCGATCAGTGATACTATCGCTAATAAAGAGGAATCACCAAAGGTTGAGATTCGAAACCAGCAAGGCTGGGGCTTAACCGCACAGAAGGAATGGACGGATAAGGACTTTATCATTCACGATCCAATCTATCTTGCAGTTTATCTGAATGATGGAACCGTCAATCTCGGTAATGAACCGATAGAAGGAACCGTCCGCAGGCTGAATACCTATGAGACAGAGGTCTATTGGTTCTTCCCGGATCTGAAGATAAATGATGATCCGAAATCCTTTAGCCAATTTGTTGTTCGTGAGGTGAAATTGGAAGGTACGCCGGTTGTTGATGAAAACACCGGTGTTGTGACCGGGTATACCAGTGTAAAACCTGTAAGCGATGGGGAGCCTATCACCGTCGGCGGCAGAACATACAGCGGCACTCCACGAACAGAGACTTATACTGTAACTTATAAGCCTGGTGACTCTACAGGCCAAAATGAAAATATCCGTACGGATACCATAACGAATTCCCGTCCAGGTATTCAGATTTATAAGACAGATTGGGACGGAGCTATTTATCTTGCCGGTGCAGAATTTACACTTAAGGATTCTGAAGGACATGATGTAGGACATTCTTCCTATATATCCGATAAAGACGGTCTGGTGACTACAGCTTATCTGAATGAAGGAACCTTCACTCTGGATGAAATCAAAACACCGACAGGTTATGCGGCACTGGATGAACCGATCACAATTACCGTGACGACAACAGAGCCAAACCAATATGATCTGAGTGTGGTCTCAGGAACCACGACTTACTACATTAAACTGAGTGGGCCGAATGGTTTCTATACAACAACTGCAGCAACAGCAACGGATATGGCTCGTATTACTGTGAAAAACCGTACGATATCGGGTCTGAAGGTCAAAAAAATAGGTGTTGATGGTAATACCAGAACACCGCTCAGTGGTGTGCATTTTGCCCTGTATGATCAGGTGAAAGACAGTGAAGGAAATGTACGTCCGGCATATAACCCAAAGACCGGTTATGATGATCTTGTGACAAATGAAGAGGGTATTCTTGAGAGTATAAATACTAGTCTTGGAACAGGTACATATTATCTGAGAGAAAAAGCAGCTCCAAGCGGCTATAAGAAGCTTGCAGAAGATCTTTGCTTTACAATCGGTAAAGACGGAACTGTAAAAATTAATAACACGGGATATGCAAACTGGCTGAGTAAGGATACTTCTGTTCCGGGTACTGTCTCCTATCAGATCGCCATTGAGAATACACCACTTGGCATTACAATCCGAAAGACAGATGAAAACGGAAATGCATTGCCCGGAGCAAAATTCAAGCTTTATAAGAAGAATGATGAGGGCTTTAATCCTGTTACTGAATATAGCCTTACAAATGGTGTAATCGATTTAACAAACAGTGCAGATAAGACCTTTACAGGTATGACGAATGGCATCTATTGGCTGACAGAGACCGACGCTCCAGGCGGTTATGTGATTCTCACAAAAGAGATTTACTTCAAGGTGTCAGATGGAACATTGACACTTACCGATAATCGTGGTGAGGAAAAAACGTATTCCGATGTAGTGCTCAAAGATGATAACACGACAATCGAGGTGAAAAATTTACCGGGTTCTCCGCTTCCTTCAACAGGCGGTTCGGGAACAAAGATGTTTACTGTTATGGGAATACTCCTGGTTATGGTAGCAGGATTCCTGCTTTGCAGAAGGAACATTACAGTACACAACCGATGATAGTGCCATCGAATCAAAAAAACGGGATTGGCTATGGAGCCGATCCCGTTTTTTTCATCTATATTCCAAGCACCTTCACATTGACAGGACTGTCGCGGAATCTCAAAGAAAACGATCATGCATATGCCATCCTCCTTTCGTGCTATATGATTGTGACATATGCAGAAAAAAAGGATCGGCAATAACCGATCCTGATAAAATTATGGTCTTAACTGTAAGTAGAGATTGCGATACTGTTTTGCGGAAACTTCCCAGGAAACATCCTTTTCCATATCGCGGACAACCATCTCATCCCAACCCTTACGGTTTTCAAAGTACAGTGTCTTCGCACGGTTGATCGCATCCAACAAGAGCCATGCTTCATAACGGTCGAATGTGAAACCGTTACCTGTATTTTCGAATTCGTTATATGGTTCAACAGTGTCTTTCAAGCCACCTGTTTCACGAACGATCGGAACTGTACCATAACGCATAGCGATGAGCTGTGTCAGTCCGCATGGTTCGAATAAGCTTGGCACGAGCAATGCGTCGGATGCTGCATAGATCTGGTGTGCTCTGCCTTCATCATACATGATGTTGGAGCATACAGTTCCTTTGTATGTATTCTCATAAGAACGGAATGCGTCTTCATACTCACCATCACCTGTTCCTAACAGAACAAACTGTGTATTGCCGTCGATTATTTGGTGGAAGATCTGTGTGATCAGGTCCAGACCTTTCTGGTTTGTCAGACGGGAGATCAGACCGATGACCATCTTGTTTTCATCTTCTTCCAGGCCAAATGCTTTCTGCAGTTCAAGCTTGTTCTTTTTCTTCTGCTCGATGACATTTGCTGCCGTATAGTTTGCCGGCAGAAGTTTATCAGTATTGGCATCCCAGATATCGCAGTCGATACCGTTGACGATACCGTACAGCTTACCGGAATGATAACGCAGATGCGCATCAAGGTTTTCACCGAAGAAAGGTGTCTGAATCTCACCGGCATATGTATTGGATACAGTCGTGATCATATCACAGCATGCAAGACCGCCCTTGAGCATATTTGCATCTTCATAACCCTGTTTCATGACTGAATAATCAAACATGTATTCCGGCAGATTTGTCCAGTATTTAAATGTCGGGATATTATAGATGCCCTGGAAACGCAGGTTGTGGATTGTAAGAATGGACTTTGCGCGGCCAACCGGTGTATCAGCGAAGAAAGCACGCTGGAATACCGGAACAAGCGCAGCCTGCCAGTCATGGCAGTGAATGATATCCGGTGTCCAATCCATGAAGTTCAATGCTGCAAGAGCTGCTTTTGCGAAATAGCAGAACTTCGGGATATCATCAACAAGATTTGTATATGGTTTGCCCCAGCTGAAGAATTCTTCGTTATCGATGAAGTCATACACAACACCATCCCAGACATATTCCATAATACCTACATAGAATGAACGTCCGTCTGAGCAAAGATCCATGTCAAACGCACCGACATAAACCATCTTCTCCTGGAATTGTTCCTTGATGCATGCATAACGTGGAAGGATAACTTTTACATCGCAGTTCTGACGAATCAGAGCTTTTGGCAGTGCGTACATAACATCGCCCAAACCACCGGTCTTAACAAACGGATAGCATTCTGAGCCGATAAATGCAACACTACGGCGTGGCTGTGGCATGGTTTCTTCTATCGGTGTTTCTTCAACGACAGGCTCTTCCGCAACAGGTTCAGCAGCTTCAACTACGACTTCTTCTGTCACTTCCTGTTCGGCTGCTGTCTTTATTATCTTTTTTTTGGCTGGCATAATTCCTCCTGTACAGCTTTTTCATTATATGTTTCATTATAATACGAAAATAATGATTTGCACAATAAAAGCTAATAAGTTGTATGACTTATTAGCTTATGGCTGAAGTGAAAAGTAAAATTCCATATTGCGGCTTTTGAAGTGGAATTTAACTTTTCACTTCAACGTTAAACAAAGTTTAATAAACAGAAGTTTTGTTAGATATGCAAGAATTTATGTTTTTGGTATAATATAATATGCCTCAGTGTAATATTTTTAGATTTTTATATCTAACATAGGGAATTCTACAACATTCTTGCATATCAAACCAAAGAATAGTCAATACTACGGAAAGGAGGTCAATATGGATAAGTTTATTAAAAAAGTAAACCAATATTTAGGTACAAAAAGACATAGACAATTTGTCATGTTTATGTGCGCATTGGTTGTTTTTGTGACGACATATTCATTGATCCTCCCGGCTGTCAGTATCAGTAAGGAAACTGCCGAAGAAGAGCCCGGCATTGTCTTAAATGAAACTTCTGAAGAGATCCAGGAGATGACGGATGAAGTTGCGGAAGAAACAACAGAAGAAATTACAGAAGAATCGGAAGTGACTGAATACGAAGAAAACGTTGTTGAAGAGACAAAAGAAGAAGTGATTTCAACAGAAGAATCTGTAACAGAAATACAGGAGAATGAACCTGAAGAAGTACTTCTCAAAGAGATAAAGACCGAGAAAGAAAAAGATTATACATTCGTACTAGAATCTTCCTTCTCTGCAAATGCTGAAATGGAGCTTAAAGAAACAGAGAATGATGAATGGGTAAGCTTATTCGAAAAGGCATCCGAAGAGGTTAAGAAAGAAGAAAAGGAAATATTCTCTGCAAGATTCTTCACTCTGAAGATCAGGAATAATAATACGGAATGGAATAAAAACATTAAAGGCACATACACATTCTATGAGCCTTTAGAACTGAAAGAGAACCAGAGCATAGTCTTCGGTTATTTTGATGATGACATGAAGTTCCGTGAATGGGACGAAAAGAAGCTTGAAATCAGGACAAAAGAAGAAAAGACAGAAGAGATAAAGTTTGAAGCTGAAGAAATGCCGGATAACTTTGTCATCCTGGTGCTGGACGAAATTCAGAAGAAGGAAGAGGTCATCACGGAAGAAACAGCCGTAACAGAGACACAGCCTCAGAAAGAGACAGAGTATCCTGCACAGGCATTTGAGCAGACATCTAACGGAATTACTGTCAAGGCTGCTGCCGAAGAAGGCACATTCCCTGAAGGGACAACAATGAAGGTTACTCCTGTAAAAGAAGAAGAGATCATTGACACTGTCAAAGATACCGTTGATGCAGAAGTCAATTCCGTGCAGGCAGTAGATATCACTTTCTATGACAAAGACGGGAATGCCATTGAACCGTTAAAACCCATACAGGTATCCATGACATCTGAAATGATCAAGGAAACGGATACACAGTCTGTCGTGCATATTGATGACAAGGGAAACGGGACAGTCATAGAACAGAATGCAGACATTGAATCTGCAGAAGATGAAATCATCTTTGATTCAGATGCATTCTCTGTGTATGTCATCGTCGGAACAGTGATTGAGAAGAATGTACTGGCGAGTGATGGGAAGAATTACCACATCACTATGACGTTTGGGGCCGAAACCGGGATCCAAGAAGGGGCAGAACTGGAGGTAAACGAGATTCTCCCGGGCGAAAATGGCGAGGCAGGTACATCCTCCGTGTATGGCAGGAGCTACG
>CACXCB010000312.1 GCA_902766005.1 uncultured Erysipelotrichaceae bacterium
AAACTAGCCGCTAGTTTTCATCAGTGTTTAAAAAAACCCATCAATTTGATGAGCTTTTTTGATTTTATGGACTTTTTCAGCAGCGTCGGAAAAGTCCACGTTTTCATTTTCTTTTGCATAGCTCAATGCGATCAGGCTCTGGATGTAGGAATAATGTAGTTTTCCAAGATCATGAAAAGGCATTCCCGTACCACATGCAAAACTGAATTCCTCCTGCAACCCTTTTAATTGAAAATCATGGTCTTTGGTTTTATTCACAAGCAATACAAGATGATCTTCATGAACCATTACCAATGCATCCGGAAACATATTCCGGATTCTTTTCTGCCAGGAAGATGCAGCATATTCGTTGGACTTTCCCCGACGTAAAGAAGAGACGGAATAACAATCATGGATATTCCATCCAAGAGGCTCAATACTTTTCTGCATGGCAATTTCGTTCACGGACAATCCGTTCAACATGCGTTCTAAACTATAGAAACTCGTCTTCTCTTCGGGATTCTCATGATTGCCGGAAAAGAACAAAGAGATCATATCAGACACTTCTTCCACAAGTTGAATCTCGCCTTTCGAAAAACCGCCATAAAGATCGGAAGCACCCAGTATCCCGAAGGGAACACCGTTACGATATACCTGGGCACAGATATGTTCCTGGCCATGGAACAATGTAGATTTCCAGACAAAGGATCTTTTCCCGCTCTCCAGCTGCCGTGCAATCAAATCTGCCTCTTCTTTGGAATAGATTTCCGGTCTGGATATTCCCTTCGATAATACTTCTTCCCAAATTGTCCCTTCCACCGATGCCGGCATTTTACCGGCATAAGCTGTCAATACAAGCGAATCATCAAACAAGGCGATCGGATTGGAAAGAATGGATGCGCACTGTTCCAGCACATGATTCACAGAAGAAGATATTGCGATTGTCTTAAAACACTCTTCCTTCCATTCTGTATATTCATTTACACATGCATATATTTCTTTTTCAATATCTGTCCCTGAAGGAAGGATCATACAGGAGTCGGGATGTCTGTTGCCGTCGGCATACACCGGTATCTCTTCCCCCTCATTCGTCACAATTATATGAACGCTATTTTGATTTTTCAGGTATTGGAATGTCAGCGGTTCTTCCTTTATGCCTTGATTCTGCACATTATACTTGCGTTTCAGCAGTTCTATGAGAATTCTTATATCGGTTTTCATCATTGAATCCTTTCGTATATTTTTGACGAATATACATCTTATTTTTCTCAATATACATCCGTTTATGCAATCCGTCAATTCACCTACAATGAAAATGAATAATGAGGAGGAAAAAATCATGAAAATTCCAATGACAAGCAAGATCTTCGAAGGTGCTTATACCATTTCACCGATGAACGGTGCTGCCATGATGCCATGGGTACAATTCGGTTCCCGCACAGAATATTTGTGTTGCCGCACAAGCGCATGGCTAGGCGTTAACTTATGTATGTCTCCTGTCTTTGACATCAAGGGACCCGATGCTGCGAAATTTCTGAACCAGACCTGTGTGAATCCGAACTTTGACAAAATGAAAACGGGACAGTCCAAACACGGCATCATCTGTAATGAACAGGGACATATGTTAGCAGACGGTGTCATCATGAAGAAGGACGATTGTTATCGTACATACTGGTTAGCTCCATGCATCCAGTACTTCATGTTTGCCAGCGGCCTAGATGTGCAGGGAGAATACGTCGATGATGAATATTTCTATCAGATTGACGGTCCCAAATCACTTGAAATTCTTGAAGAAGCATGTGAATGCAATCTCCATGACATCAAATTTGCCAAAAACAAAACAGTTACATGCTGTGGGCATGAGATGACTGTGCACAGGCTCGGCATGTCAGGTGCACTGGCTTATGAGGTTCACGGTTCTGCCGATACGGCTGAAGAAGTTTACTGCAAGCTTCTGGAAGTTACCAAAAAATACGGTGGCATGCCGTTAGGCTCCTACAATTACAGCATTCTCAATCATACCCCCGGTGGATATCCCAACCAGTTGCAGCATTATCCATATGCATTGCTGACAAGCGGTGAACAGCTGGCTGATTTTGCCAAGAAGTACTGCATGCTGTTCCCATTAAGAGGTTCAGCAATGAACGATCCGCTGTATTGTGAAGTAACACCGTATGATGTGGGTTGGGGAAACAGAATCAATTTCAATCATGACTTCATGGGCAAAGAAGCTCTTATGAAGATCAAGGAAGAAAGAAACTTCAAAAAAGCCGTAACCCTGGAATGGAATACGGAAGATGTCGGTGATGTCTTCATGTCACAATTCAGAGGGCAGGATGAAGAGCCATATGATCAGATTGACTGCATCTCCGCACTTGACAGCTACGAAACCTTCGGTATCCATTGCGACTATGTGGAAAAAGATGGGGAAAAGATCGGTTTTGCTTCAGGAAGAACCTATGCCTTCTATGAAAGAAGAATGATTTCCCTCGCTTTCATCGATCCAAAGTATGCAGAAGAAGGAACAGAAGTCGAAGTCATCTGGGGTGAGCCGGGACACAGAGTCAAGAGGATACGCGCAACGGTCTCTCGTTTCCCATACTACAATGGTGAATACAGAAACGAAACTTGTGATGTGGACGCCTTGATTCCGAAGAGATACGAATAGGCTATAAAATTCTGCACAAAAGGTGCAGATTTTTTGTATTCAAGTCGATATTGGGATATGATTTTCTCATGAAAATACGCAAAGCAACATTACAGGACTTAAATGAACTTGCTGAAATCGAGAAGATCTGTTTCCCTCCAAATCAGGCGGCCTCTTATGAAGCCATCCGAAAACGATTAAAAGTTTTTTCCGATCATTTCTGGATTCTTGAAGATGACCATATCATCTCTTTTATTGATGGCTTGTCTACAGACCAGAAAGATCTGACAGACGAAATGTACGAACATGCAGAAATGCATGATCCGGACGGTGCATGGCAGATGATCTTCGGTGTCAATACCCTGCCTGAATACAGAAGAAGAGGATACGCAGGACAGTTGATTCAGGCAGTCATCGAAGAGTCCAGGGACAAGAAGAAAAAAGGCGTAGTCCTAACATGCCTGGAAGAAAAAATACACTACTATGCATCTTTTGGTTTTATCAATGAAGGAATATCAGATTCCATTCATGGAGGAGATACATGGTATCAGATGCGGATCAAATTTTGATATGTTTTATATATAGAAAAAGCACCTTTCGGTGCTTTATCAGAGCGCGTGAGGAGAATCGGACTCCCGTATTCAGCTTGGAAGGCTGACGTTCTACCATTGAACTACACGCGCATATTTTAGGAAAATGGTGACTCGGAAGAGACTCGAACTCTCGACCCACTGATTAAAAGTCAGTTGCTCTACCACCTGAGCTACCGAGTCATCAGTTAAAATGGCTGGGGTAGCTGGATTCGAACCAGCGAAATGACAGAGTCAAAGTCTGTTGCCTTACCGCTTGGCTATACCCCAATATACCCTCAAACTCACATGTCGGCATAGACGTATGCTTCTTAAGAAAAAAATGGAGACGGGTGGTTTCGAACCACCGAACCCATGGGGATCTGATTTACAGTCAGACGCGTTTAGCCTCTTCGCTACGTCTCCATAAAATGGTGCCGACTATAGGAATCGAACCTACAACCTACTGATTACAAATCAGTTGCTCTGCCAATTGAGCTAAGTCGGCACATGGTG
>CACXCB010000313.1 GCA_902766005.1 uncultured Erysipelotrichaceae bacterium
GACACTTGGATTGCTGTTGGCTTTTGTGCCGGAGAAGCCACCTACATAATCCATTAATTCTTTGGCATCGATATCACCATCTGCACCAAGATACAGCTGCATAAGACCGTTTCCTTCAAGGGCTTCACCTGTTGAAGAGACATCTGTATCTTCACCAAGAATACTCTTCAAAAATAATGATGTCGGATCTTGTCCGGGTAAAGCACGTACAGGTGCTTCTTTTTTAGCTGTAAGCAGCTTTTCCATTAATGCGGGATTCTCTGAAAATGCACTTAAAACTTTTTCTGTATTATCAGACATTATGATATTTTCCTCCTTCAAAAATATTTCTAATAGAATTATAACAGTTGTACAGGTGTTTAGAACATTGATTTTTATAAAAATGAAAGAAACAGATAGAATCTGTCTCTTTCATTCATTCAGTAACCCTTTTTCGTGAAGAATCTCTTCAATATAGCCTATGCTTTCATAGATCATGCTGTCACAATGCGGTTTCTTTTGTCCGCCTTTTTCGGCATTTCTCTTTAAAAGATCGGCACAGTAAATTAAACCGTCATGTGTATCTTTTATTTTCTGATAATACATATTCAATGTTCTGACATCATCCATGCCGAACATGCCGAGAATCATCGCACCGCTGGTGATTGTTCCGCAAACCGATCCCATTTTCATACCGCCTCCGAAATTTGATCCCAGTTTCATGGCAGCTTCTTCACTTAAGCCAAGATCATCAGCGAAAGCGACTAATAATGTCTGTGCACAATTTACATGTTTTTCCGGATTGTTTCTTAATACCTTTGCTTTATCAATATGTTTGCTCATGATTTCCTCCTTATAGTTTTCGAAATCCTTTTTCCAGTTTGTTTTTGATGGTATGATTCTGTATTTTTCCAAAACCGAGAGGGTATTTGTCTAAACACACAAGAACCCATCCGGTATCCTTTCCTTCATAAGGTATTGTTTCACCACGTAAATACTTTTCCGCTCTCGGATCATTCACCGATAAAGATAAGACATTTTTAAATTCTGTATCTTTCAGGGCAAACGCAAGATGTTGTGAAGGCTCAAATCGGTCTTTTTTCATGGTTCCCATACATAAACCTGAACGTAATACCCGTATATTCGATGTATCAAATACAGTATCGGGAATCCAGTAGATTTTGTCTTTAATGTATTTGAAATATCCATGATCCAAAGGTTTTGTCACTTGATGCAGGAAGTTGTCAAAGTCTGGTTGATGAAAAGAATGAAGTTTTTCTTTACGGTGCATTGACTTTGATGCATTGCCTTTCTGCATGACTGCCACAAAATGACCTTCTCCTTTCAGTTTGTGCGGGAATAATCTCATGCAGTTTTCATATCCCTGTACTTTTCCTTTTTCAAAGCCTTCCTGATGCATTTCCAATAGGGTTAAAGATGAATCAAGATTCATGAGATGCTGAATAATCTCTTCGTCTTCTTTTATGGAAAAAGTACAAGTGGAATAAACCATGATACCGCCTTCTTTCAGCATTGTTAAGCAGGAAGATGTTATTTCTTTTTGTACGGGTACATAGCTGTCACTGCCTTTTTCTATCCAGCTGTTAATCAATGAAGGATCTTTGCGGAACATGCCTTCTCCCGAACAAGGGGCATCAATAAGAATCTTGTTAAAGAAATCTTCATATTTCTTTGACATTCTGCTTAAATCATCACTGATGACATAGGCATTCGTTACGCCGAATCGTTCCATATTTTTTAAAGTGGCATTTTGTCTTGAGGCACTGATATCATTGCTGATTAAAAGATTTGTCTCATCCATTTTAGAAGCTATGGCAGTACTTTTTCCACCGGGTGCTGCACAGGCATCGAGAATGATGTCTCCTTGATCTATTGGTAAAAGACTTGCAGGTGCCATGGCACTTGCTTCCTGGATGTAATACAGTCCTGCATAGTAATAGGGGTGTGTGCCGGGGCGTTCTGATGCATCATAATAAAAGCCATTGGAACACCATGGGACAGGTGTTAAGGAAAATGGTGATATTTTCAAGAAGTCATCGACAGATATTTTCCTTGTGTTAATGCGTAGACTGTTTACAGAGGGCTCTTCCATTGCTTTTAAATAGGCATCATATTCATCCTTTAAGAGATCTTTCATTTCTATGAGATAGTTTTCGGGAAGTTTCATGGTATTATTATAATTGGCAAATGGAAAAAGGAAACTATTTCTTTTATTCCGAAGGAGAGGAAAAGATCCTTATGATTCAGAAAGAACCGATTTATATTACAGGACACCAGCATCCTGATACCGATTCGATTGCTGCTGCGATAGCTTATGCATTTTTTAAAAGAGCTAATGGCATCAAAGCTATTCCCTGCAGACTGGGTGACTTGAATACGGAGACAAAATATCTTTTAAATCGTTTTGGTTTTGAAGAACCGATGCTTTTAGCGGATGCAAGAAAGAAAATCAGCGATATTGAAATTGATGAGCCATATAGTATTTCCCCGGAAACAACTGTCAGAGAGACAATCCAGAAGATGGAGGAAAATAGCAGAAACTCATTCGGCGTAGTAGATGAAAATCAAAAGCTTGTCGGTTATGTATCCAAGAGTGATCTGGCAAACATTGCTTTGGGAGATACTGCAGCTGAAATTGAATTGTTGATACAAACACCTGTGGATGATATAGCCAGAGCAATTGACGGAGAAATTATCTATGAAGACGAGCAACGTCATATCAATGGAAAGGTCTCTATTATTGCTTTGACAAAAGAAAAGGTAGCTCGCTATGAGGTGAAAGACCGTATTGTGATTGTCGGAGATGATCCTCAGGCACAGTCGGAACTCATAGAAAAAGGGGCAGGCATGCTGATTGTTGTTTGGACAAAAGAGATCGATCCGGATGTTCTGGAACATGCAAAAAAAGCACATTGTCAGATTATTCGCTCAGGTCATGGTTCTATGAATACCAGCCGATACCTGTTTCTTGCTCCGCCTGTCAAACTGATTATGACCAAAAATCCTGTGACTTTTAAAAGCTCGATGCTTGCGGAAGAAGCAGGGCAGAAGATGATGAAAACAAGATTCAGAAGTTATCCGGTTGTAGATGATAACGGATCTTTAGTGGGATATATTTCCAGATATCATGTTTTAAATCTGAAAAATAAAAAGATTATCCTTGTTGATCATAACGAATTTTCTCAATCTGTAAAAGCTATCGAAAAGGCACAGATTCTGGAAGTTGTCGACCACCATCGTATTAATGATTTTGCCACGAGCCAGCCGGTTTCTTTCCGTAATGAAATTGTCGGTTCTACCGCAACAATTATTTCGACGATGTTCCGTGAAAACCAGATTCCTATTCCAAAAGATCTTGCCGGATTATTGCTTGGTGCAGTATTGTCAGATACACTGATGTTTCAATCTCCTACGACAACACAAAAAGATAAAGATGTTGCGAATATTCTTGCCGCTTTAGCGGATCTTGATATTGAAGATTTCGGAAAGGAATTGTTCTCTTCTACATCGGCAAATCCAAATCAGTCCATCCGCGAAATGATTGTTCAGGATATAAAATACTATGATATTAACGGATGTAAAGTAATGATTTCTCAAGTCATTGTCCCATATGCTACAGAGATGAGAAATCGTGCCAAAGAAATCAAAACAGATATGGAAATCCTTGCAACTAAGAAAGAAATGGATCTTTTGGTAGTCGGATTTACAAGTGTTATTGAAGATGGAACTGTATTCTTTGCCTGTGGCGAACAGGCGGATAAATGTACAGAAGCATTTCCGGATATTGACGGAATTCCCAATTCTTTCCAAAGGGGAGTATTATCCAGAAAAAGCCAGATTCTTCCACGTTTAACAGAAGTCATCAATTGAAAAGAGGAGATTGGCGAATCTCCTCTTTTTTACAGAACAAACCGAATGGATCAATTCTTTTTTTGCCATCTAATTGAAAAGATTCTAAACTGCTCTGCCTGCAGGAAAATCATTTATATTTAGAAGGCTCAGATGCTTTTCAATGCCGTTTTGCATGAAAAAAAGCAGTTTTTATACTGCTTGATGGAAACATTTTTCCAGTGCATCACGATATCCTTTCAGATATAGATTACGGATTTCATTTTTATCCTTGGTGAGGGTTTTCATATGCCCGATGGAATCAGGAGAAACGATGATGACTTTGCCTTCCTCTTCCAATTTGCATGCTTCATCCAGCTGTCTGTTGTAGGTGGATGCACGAAGTGCCATCGCTTTTGAGGCATTTGGGTATTTCTTTGATAATAATTTTGTAGTAAGTTCATCTTTTTTGGGATTTCTTCTGAAACTTTTCGGCCTGGTTAAGATGATGATAACCTTATCACATCCATATTCAAAGGCTTTATGAAAAGGTATCGGATCTGTTATGCCTCCGTCATAATAAGGAATATTGTTTATGAAGTAAGGTTCATCGGCAATTGGAACTGCACAACTTGCTTTTATAGCGTCGTACTGGTTTATGCGCATATCATTTAGTTGGAAATAATGCGGTTTTCCTTCAAGGGCATCGGTGGCAACGATTTCCAAAGGGATTTTGGATGCAATGATCTTCTCAAAATCCAGAGGGTATTCTCCATCCTGATTGGAAAGAACGCTGTAAATATAATCCAGATCCACATAATTATGATCATGAAGAAAATTATACAGACTCATATAATTCCTTCTGAAAGAATAATCTGTATAAAAGACATAGTTTCTTCCCTTTTGCCCGGCAAGGTATGAAGAAAGATTAGCGCTTCCTGCAGAAACACCTATACAATAATCAGCTTTAAAATCTTTTTCCAGAAAACAATCGAGAACGCCTGCACCGTAAGCACCTCTCATGCCTCCGCCTACATCAACAATACCAATCATGATTTTGATCGTAATACCGGGAATCGTTTGTGTCAATTGACGGAGGGTTTATTTTTGACATTTTCGGGAATCTGTATTTGGTAAATTCTCATAGCTATAATATATGTTTTGAGATAGAATAAATATACGGAAAGAGAGAGTATCATAATGAAGGAACAAAAGAATAGAATGGTTAATGATTGGGATCGTGCCAATATGGCTGTTGATCCCAATTATGTGCCGGAAGACCCTGAAAAAGCAAAACTTGTTTTAAAACTGGGCAATATGATTACGGACCGTTATCTTGTTAAATATTCAAGAACGATGAACTATACGGATCCGGAGTACTGGATGCTGGATGAAATCCTGACAAAGGAAGAAGTCAAGTTCATGCTGTCATTTGGCAAAACCAGAGTCAACAAAGATCTTGAAGATCTTGCAAAGATGAATGGCATGAGTGTTGAACATGCTAAAGATGTTATCCAGCATTTAATGTGGATGGGTGTTGTGGAATGTAACCGTGATAACGAAGACAGGCATTTGCAATATAATGTACCGATCTTTGTACCGGGAAGTGCAGAATTCATGATGATCAATACCCAGCTGGTGAAAGAACATCCGCGTTTAGCGACATTCTTTAATTTGATGACACAGATGCCTTTGGAAGGTATCACGCCGATGGTTCCTCCGGGAGGAGCAGGAATCGGAATGCATGTTATTCCTGTAGAAAAGGCAATTGAACATGAAAGCACTGCAGTCAGTGTTGAAAAACTGTCACACTGGCTCAGAAAATATGATAAATACAGTATCGGTGTATGTACATGCCGCAGACAGCAGACAATGCGTGGAGAAAACTGCGGTGATATCGAAGGTGCATTCTGCATCGGTGTCGGTGACTTAGCCGAATTCATGGTATTGAGAGGAGTCGGACACTACAGAAGATTTGAAGAAGTCATTGAATGTCTGAAAAGGGCAGAAAGACATGGATTTGTTCATCAGATTACGAATATTGATGGCGAAGATAAAATCGTTGGTATTTGTAACTGTTCACCGGGTTCCTGTAACGCTTTAAGGCTGGCAAATCTGTATAATACACCGAATATGGTCCGCTCTGCTTATCGTGCCCATGTGGATAAGGATAAGTGTGTAGCTTGCGGAAAATGCGTAGAAGCTTGCCCTGTAGGAGCGGCAAAGCTCGGACAGAAACTTTGTACGAAGCATGGTGAAAAACAGTATCCGTTATCCGAACTTCCGGATGAAACAGCATGGAGTGCAGATAAATGGAATCCCGATTATCGTACTGATATCAAGGTTAACTGCTATGACTCAGGAACTGCACCATGTAAGACAGCATGTCCGGCGCACCTTGCTGTTCAGGGCTATGTTAAGATGGCAAAAGAAGGCAGATATCTCGATGCTTTAAAGTTAATCAAGCAGGATAATCCATTCCCGGCAGTATGCGGTGCTATATGCAACAGAAGATGTGAAGATGCTTGTACCAGAGGATTGATTGACTCTCCTATTGCAATCGATGAGATTAAAAAGTTTATTGCTGCACAGGAATTGAAGCAGGAAAACAGATATATTCCATTGTGTGAAAAAGATGATGGCGGCATGTGGTCTGATGAATTCAAGATTGCCGTAATCGGTGCAGGTCCTGCGGGTATGAGTGCTGCTTTCTATCTCCGTCAGCATGGTTATCCTGTAACCGTCTTTGAAAAAGAGAAGAAGCCTGGAGGAATGCTGGTATATGGCATACCATCCTTCCGTTTGGAGAAAGATGTCATTGAAGCGGAAATTGATGTTCTGCGCACAATGGGTGTTGAATTCAAATGCGGTGTGGAAATCGGCAAAGATTACTCGATCCAGGATTTACGTGATCAGGGCTATAAAGCATTCTATGTTGCTATCGGTGCACAGGGAGGAAGACTTGCGGGTATTCCGAACGAAGATGCCAAAGGTGTTGAAACAGGTGTTGATTTCTTACGCAGAGTTAACCTCGATCATGAACAGAAGCTGAGTGGTAATGTTGTTGTCGTCGGTGGCGGCAATGTCGCAGTTGATGTTGCCAGAACTGCTGTCAGACTGACAGATGGCAAAGTGACGATGATCTGTCTGGAACAGGCAGATGAAATGCCTGCAGCTAAGGATGAAGTTGACGAAGCAAAAGCAGAGAATATCGAAGTATTGAATGGATGGGGTCCGAAAGAAATCATCGAAAAAGACGGCAAAGTTACAGGTATCATCTTTAAGAAGTGTACTTCTGTATTTGATGCAGATCATCGCTTCAATCCGCAATATGACGAAGAAGATACAATGGAACTGGATTGTGAAAATGTCCTGATGTCCATCGGCCAGAGCATTGTCTGGGGAGATCTGTTAAAGGATACAAAAGTCGAACTGAACCGCAATGGAACAGCTAAAGCAGATGCGGTAACATTGCAAACCGGAGAAAGTGATATCTTTGTCGGTGGCGATGTATTCACTGGTCCGAGATTTGCGATTGATGCCATTGCAGCAGGAAGAATTGCACAAGATTCTATCAACCGTTATGTTCATCCGGGTAACTCTCTGACAATCGGAAGAGACCTGAGACATTTCATTGAACTGGATAAAGAAGATATTGTTTTCCCGTCTTACGATACCAGCAAGCGCCAGGTTCCGGGACATACCATTGCAACACCTGATAATAAGTTTAAAGACAATCGTCTGCCGTTTACAGAGGAGCAGGTGAAGATTGAAGCCGGCAGGTGCTTAAGCTGTGGTGCAACTACCGTAGATGTAAACCGCTGTGTGGGATGCGGCATGTGTACAGTCAGATGTGAATTTGATGCAATTCATTTAACCAGGGATATTCCTGAGGCTTCAACAATGATCAAAGCTGAAGACAAACTGAAGCTTATAACACCATATGCAGCCAAACGTGAAATGAAGATTCTTCTGAACAAGGCAAAAAAGAC
This sequence comes from uncultured Erysipelotrichaceae bacterium, assembly GCA_902766005.1. Lineage (GTDB taxonomy): Bacteria > Bacillota_I > Bacilli_A > Erysipelotrichales > Erysipelotrichaceae > Bulleidia. The sequence continues at coordinate 7,821 of CACXCB010000313.1, forward strand.
TGCATCTAAATAATTGATAAGTGAAACTGCAGATTATCTGCAGTTTTCTTTTCGCTCGTAAAGATGCTATACTCCGGTGATATAATGCCGGTAAAGATAAGATTTTTTTCATTTTTTTGCATTGGGACTTGCTTATAACGTTACGTAATAAGCTATTCTAGGCATAAAGGAGGTAAAAAGCTATGTCCAGATATACGACAGGAGAGATCGCAAAGCTTTGCGGTGTAACAGTCAGGACAGTGCAATACTATGATTCCCGAGGTATTCTTGTTCCTTCTGAACTATCAGAAGGCGGCAGAAGACTGTACTCAGAGAATGACCTGAAAAGAATGAAAGTTATTTGTTTTCTCAGGGATCTTGGATTGCCGATCAATTCCATTTCACAGATTCTTTCTGAAGAAGACTCCGGAAGTGTGATTATGTTATTGCTGGAACAACAGGAGAAAGAATTGAGAAAAGATATCAAAGATCAGCAGGAAAAATTGGACAAACTGGAAAGTCTTCAACATGAATTAAAGAGTTTTGCATCTGTCTCTGCAGAGTCGATAGGTGACGTAGCGTACATCATGACAAATAAAGAAGCATTAAGAAAAATGCATGTATTATGGCTGGTGACAGGAATACCATTTACAGTTCTGCAATGGGCATCGATTATTCTATGGATTACCAAAGGAATCCGGTGGCTGTTTTTGGTATGGATTGTTACGGGTATTCCCTATTCGGTGTGGGTGTCTAAATGGTATTTTAGGAAAGTGTCCTATATCTGTCCGCAATGTCATACGATTTTTAAGCCGGAATTTAAAGAAGCATTTTGGGCAAAGCATACTCCGGCAACTCGTAGGTTAACTTGTCCATCATGCAAGCATCATGGTTTTTGTGTGGAAGTGGCAGCACAGGAGGGTGTTGAAAATGCATAATAAAGAATACAAGAAGGAAAAAGTCGTAAAGTATCTGATTTTTACTTTTGGATTGGCGTATATGATTCAGATAGCAGTATGGCTTTTATATAAAAACGGAAATATAGGAGCAGGACAATTGGTAATGGCGGGAATGATGTTTGTGCCTCTGTTAGGCGTGTTGTTTGCAGACGGAGATATAAAAAACATGGGGTGGAAACCAAATATTCGTCAGAACGTTAAAAGCATTCTGATTGCATGGTTTGTTCCTGCCATTCTCACAGCACTTGGCTGTGTACTTTATTTTCTGTTTTTTCCGAAACATTTTGATTTAAGCGGCTCATTTTTAGCAGCGAGTGCGGGTGAACAAGCACTTGAACAATTACGTGCACAGGGTATTACATATCCAATGTATGTGATTATCACAGCCATCAGTTCAGTTACCTATGCACCTGTAATCAATGCATTACCTGCGCTGGGGGAAGAAACGGGATGGCGGGGATTTCTGTATCCGCAATTAAAGATAAAATACGGCAAGAAAAAAGGATGGCTGCTGGGAGGTATTATCTGGGGTGCCTGGCACTGGCCTTTAATCTGGTTAATCGGTTATGAATACGGAAGTGAATATATTGGTTTTCCGATTACGGGAATGCTGTTGTTTTGCATATTTACCATCATTTCAGGTGCTCTTTCCGATTGGTTATATGAACAAAGTCAAAGCATTTGGCTTCCTTCAATATTTCATGGGGCGATTAATGCTGCAGCGACCATTCCTTTGGCAATATGTTCGGTAATGGAAGGAACAACAAGGCTGCTGGGACCTGCTCCTAATGGCTTGATCGGAGGATTGCCGTTATTCATTTTTGTGCTAATCATATTGCTGAAAGAGAAATGACAAACATTATACTTAAAAATAGCTAGGATTGAATGAAATGCACATAGTCGTATGGTATGTGCATTTTATATATCCGTTTGAACAATTTGTCTTTGGGAAACTGAAATGTTAGCTTATAATTGTATTGATAAACAACGACCGTATTTCATAATCATTTTCAACAACCGGTTTTCCAGGCAAAAGGCAGGTGCATGCAATGACAAGTATAAAAGAAGCAATTCATGATAATCAGTTTAAACCAAGTCTGAATGAATTCGGCGCATGGTCTTTTGCGTTAGGTACGAGCATCGGCTGGGGATCGGTGGTTGTTACCGCAAATACCTATCTTTTACAGGCAGGTCCTTTAGGCAGTGTTTTAGGCATTTGTATCGGTGCATTGATCATGCTGATTATCAGTAAGAATTATCATTATCTGATGAACTGCTATCCTGAAGCAGGCGGGGCTTATACATATACAAAAGAGGCTTTCGGATATGATTATGGCTTCTTAACTGCATGGTTTCTGACTTTAACTTATATGGCGATGTTTTGGGCAAATGCGACTTCATTACCGTTATTTGCAAGATATTTTTGGGGAAGTACATTTCACTTTGGCTATTTGTATTCTCTTTTTGGCTATGAGGTTTATCTGGGAGAGATTCTTCTTACAGTTGCAGCGATTGTTATTGCAGCTGTATTCTGTACCTTAAGCAAGAAGATAACTTTTAACACAATGAAAATCCTTGTTTCCTTTTTTGTGATCGGCATTATGATTTGTTTTATCGGGTCTTTTATGCAGATGGGAAAAACACAGTTTACTTTTCAGCCTTCTTATATCCCCGGTAAAAATGCGTTAAATCAGATTATCCGCATTGCAACAATTTCACCATGGGCATTTATCGGATTTGAAAATATCTCTCATGCAACCGAAGAGTTTACCTTTCCCGGGAAAAAGATATTTCGTTTATTGGCTGTGTCTGTCATTACCATAACAATTCTGTATGTTTTTGTGACATTGTTATCGGTAACAGCTTATCCTGAAGGCTATACAAACTGGCTGGCATATATACAGGACTTGGGGAATAACCAAGGTATAAATGCGCTTCCGGCATTTTATGCGGCAAGATATTATTTAGGAAGCTTTGGTATATATGTGTTAATGATTTCTTTATTGGCATTGATCGTAACGAGTTTAATCGGCAATATTACCGCTTTGAGCAGATTGCTTTATGCGATTGCCAAAGATGATATTCTTCCCCGTTCTTTTGCAGGCTTGAACAAACACCTCGTGCCTTCTAAGGCAATTTGTCTTATTGCCGGAATATCCATGATTATTCCGTTTTTAGGCAGAACAGCAATCGGATGGATTGTCGATGTCACAACAATCGGAGCCACAATTATATATGGTTTTGTATCAGCTTCCGCTTATAAAACCGCTTCTTTAAGAGAGGATAAGACAGAAAAAAGATATGGTTTAACAGGACTGGTCTTAATGATCATATTTATTCTGTCACTTTTGTTGCCGAGTCTTCTTTCCACGGGATCGTTGGAACCGGAATCCTATTTCCTGTTTACTGCCTGGGCAATTATCGGCTTTCTCTTTTTCAGGCATATTCTGCAGAAAGATCAAAAAAAGAGGTTTGGAAAATCCATTGTTGTGTGGATCGGATTATTATCATTGGTGTTATTTACTTCTCTTGTCTGGATGAACCAGTCGACGATGAATGCCACAAGCAGAGCCATGGAAACCATTCAGGAGTATTATGTAACACATTTAAATCATCTCGGTGTGACAATCAATGAAGATTCCTTTGTGCAGGAAACCATTCAAAACCTGAAAAGAACTGCCAGCATTTCCATGATTGTTGTGATAGGTTTATTCGGTTTATCTTTAACAACTTTATTAAATATCTATTCCTTAATGCGAAAAAGGGCAGAGGAAAGTGAACTGGAGCTGGGATTTGTCAAGAGAATCGCCAATACCGATCCTTTAACGGGAGTCAAAAGCAAGCATGCATATACCCAGAGCGAAAATGAGTACAATGATAAAATCTCCAATCATGCAATTGATGAATTTGCAATAGTTGTATGTGATGTAAACGGGTTAAAACATGTGAATGATACTTACGGGCATAAAGCCGGTGATGAATATATTAAAGCAGCCTGCAGAATGGTATGCGAAATCTTTGAGCATAGTCCTGTATACCGTATCGGAGGAGATGAATTTGTTGTGGTCCTGACCGGAAGGGATTTTGAAAACAGGGCTAAACTTTTAGATGCATTACATCAAAGATCTGCTGATAATATCGAAAAAGATGAGGTTGTTGTTTCAGGAGGTTTATCTGATTTTATTGCCGGTGAGGATGCATCATTCCATGATGTCTTTGAAAGAGCTGATGCACGCATGTATCAAAAGAAGAAGGAATTAAAAGCATTAGGTGCTAAGACAAGATAGGAACTGTGTGATGCGGTTCCTTTGTTTTTTGCAAGTTTTATCCATGAAAAGTGTATAATGGATACAAGGAGTTACTATGAAGACAATACAGACATATTGCGAGGAAATATTTGAGGATGTGGTAAGAATCAGAAGGACAATTCATCACCATCCTGAAATCGGTATGGAATGTCCGGTTACTACGGATTTTATCTGTGATGAGTTAAGAAAACTGAATATACCATTTAAGAAAACAGGAGATTCCGGAGTGATTGCAGAGATACATGGCAGTAAAGGATCATCTGATAAAATTGTCATGTTGAGAGCCGACATGGATGCATTATGTACCCAAGAGAAAACCAATCTTCCTTTTGCCAGTGAGATCGAAGGAAGAATGCATGCATGCGGACATGATATCCATACGGCAATGTTATTGGGAAGCGCGCATATTCTTTCAATGATCAAAGAGGAGTATGCCGGTACGGTTCGTTTGATCTTTCAGCCGGGTGAAGAAATTTCCAAAGGTGCGGAATATATGATTGCAGAAGGTGCCATGGAAAATGTACAAATGGGATTGGGCATTCATGTTGATCCTTTATCACCGGTAAATACAGTCAGTTGTAAACCGGGACCGGATTGGGCTGCGGTAGATCATTTTTTAATCAGAATACATGGCACAGGAGCACATGGTGCAACTCCGCAAAAGGGAAGTGATGCAACTGTAGCTGCTGCAGCGATGGTAATGGGTTTACAGACAATGGTATCCAGGGAATGTGATCCGATGAAGCCGCTTGTCGTGACAGTCGGGTCAATGCATTCCGGTCATGCATATAATATTATTTCCGATGAAGCAACACTCGAAGGAACATGCAGATCCTTTGATGAAGATGTATATGATTTGATTCCTGAAGCGATGGAAAGAATCGTTAAGCATATAGCTGAAGGATATAAATGTACTGCTGAATTAGAGCTGGATCGTTTAAGCAAACCTTTGATCAATGATGAAAGAGCATATAATGCCTTCAAGGATTCGGCATTAAAAATTGTCGGAACAGACGGTTTTAAACAGGCAAAACAAGAGATGATCGGCGAGGATTTTGCTTTCTATGGGCATTATGCACCATGTGTATTTGCACATCTTGGGTGTGACGGAGGATATCCTTTACATAATAATCATGTGAATTTTAAAGAAGAGGCAATGAAGACAGGCATGGCCTTAGAAGTGCAATTTGTTCTGGATGTATTGGAATGATGTATAATGCAAAGAATTTAACAATATGCTTACATGATGATTCCATGGAATGTGTATCTTTCGGAACCGGAGAGAAACCGCTGGTACTCATTCCCGGGTTAAGCGATGGCATGTCAACCGTAAAGGGCATGGCTAAACCATTTGCCTTGTTGTACAGATATCTTGCCAAGAGGTATAAGGTTTATATGTTCAGCCGCAGAAATCATCTTTCTTCGATGAATCCGGAAAATGTTACAACACGTAACATGGCTTCCGATCTTGCCGAAGCATTAGATAAGCTGATGGTAGAACATGCATATGTCGTGGGAATATCCATGGGTGGCATGATTGCCCAATGGCTGGCAATTGATCATCCTGAAAAAGTGGAAAGACTTGCCATTGTGGTATCTGCAGCAAAATCCAACATATCAATACAAGAAGTTGTCAGCAATTGGATTGATCTTGCTGAAAGCAACAGGATCAAAGAATTGATGATTGATACAGCTGAAAGGACATATACAGGGATAAACCGGGTATTGCCGAATATGTATGCCGGTTATCTGAAATTATCCGATAAAAAAAGATTTATTCTACAAGCCAAGGCATGTCTTATGCATGATGCATGGGATGATCTTGAAAGGATACAAAAACCGGTATTGGTTATCGGTGGAAGAAAAGATATGATTATAGGTGCTGAGGCATCTGAAGCTTTGCATCAAAAGCTTAAAGACAGTGAATTGTATATTTATGATCAATATGGGCATGGCTTGTATGAAGAGGCAAATGATTTCTGGCAGCGGATTGCTGCATTTTCAGGAGGGGATATGGGATTAATCAGAATTGATCAGAAGGCATGGATATTGGAAACGGATTTAGGCATACAAAAGCAGTTTGATGACCGGGATGTCAGGAATATCCTCGAGGCAGTTTTGAATGGGACAAGAGATTTTTTGATCGCCGGAAGAAGAGAATCTATCGATACGGAATTTATTCAGGTTTCTATGGAACAAGACTGTTTGAACATGATCATGGGATCCGCGATGGAAATCTATACACATAGTTGTGCAGATGTCGAAGAAGCACATGAAATTATGAAAGATTATCTGAATGGCATACAACCGGATTTGACACAATGGAATATGGAGAAAGATGAGGAAGACGAAGATGAGAATGTATAAAGTGGTTATTACAGGCGGGCCATGTGCAGGCAAGACTACCGCCATGAGCTGGATCCAAAATCATTTTTCAAGAATGGGATATACGGTTTTATTTGTCCCCGAAACTGCAACAGAATTAATCAGCGGAGGAGTAGCCCCATGGACATGCGGCACAAATCTGGATTATCAGAAATGCCAGGTGAAACTGCAGTTGGTAAAAGAACAACTGTTTGAGCAGGCCGCAAAAACAATGAATAAAGAGAAAATACTGATTGTCTGTGATCGTGGCTTTATGGACAACAAAGCCTATATGAATGATGAGGAATTTGATGAAGCACTCGCTTCTGTAGGAGGCACTTTATCGGAGATGCGTGATCAGTATGATGCCGTTTTCCATTTGGTTACTGCTGCTAAAGGCGCCGAAGAATTCTATACTTTGGAGAATAATGCTGCCAGATATGAGACTGTTGAAGAAGCACGTGCATTGGATGATAAGCTGATTGCCGCATGGACAGGACATCCGCATTTCCGCATCATTGATAACTCCACGGATTTTGAAGACAAGCTGAAAAGACTGATCAATGAGATGATCAGCTTCCTAGGTGAACCTGAACCTGTTTCGATGCAGAGAAAGTATCTGATTGAATATCCGGATCTTGAATGGCTGGAAAAGAATCCATATTCCAGAAAGGTCGATATTAAACAGACATATATTAAGACGCCTTTAAACGAAGAATATCGCATCAGGCAAAGCGGAGAAAACGGACACTACACATACTATGAAAATGCCAAGATCCGTATTGACGGATTAAAGAGACTGCAACAGGAAAGAAGACTGACACAAAGAGAATATGCAGATTTATTGCTGCTGGCGGATCCTGACCTGAAAACCATAGAAAAAACCAGATATTACCTGACATATGACAGACAGTATTTTCAGATTGATTTATATGATTTCTGGGATGATCAGGCAATAGCGGAAATAGTGGTGAGTACAGAAGATACGCCTGTAAGATTCCCGGAAGAAATCAAGGTCATTAAGGAAGTTACAGACGACCCTGCATACAAGAATATAGCGTTAGCTTCGAGAAAGTAATTATGGATCACTTCTATTTTGTCAGGCATGGTGAAAGCAAATGGAATGTGGAAAACAAAATCTGCGGAGCCACGGATATTGCCTTGACACAAAAGGGATTTGAACAAGCAGAAGAAACTGCAAGGGAAATTCTGAAAGAGGGAATACAGGCAGACTGTATTCTGTATTCTCCGCTAATCCGTGCTAAAGCTACTGCCTTATGCATAGAAAAAATGACAGGTATTCCTGCCATACCGGAACAACGGCTGATTGAACAGAATTTCGGCATATATGAATCTACGGCAAGAAATGGAAAAGAATTCCATGAAGCCAAAAAGAATTTTGCCTCAAGATACGGTACAGGGGAATCCATGTTGCAGGTGGCACAGAGAATATATAATCTTCTGGACGAAATAAAGAGAGGAGATAAAGTGTATATTCTTGTGGCGCATAATGGTATTGCACGTATTGTGGAGTCCTATTTCCGGGAGATGACCAATGAGGAATTTTCTTCATTCGGATTGAAAAATTGTGAAGTTAAACGATATGATTTTTAGAAAAAGAAGCACTGCTTCTTTTTCTTTGGAGAATAAAAAAGACTGTATTGCCGTCTTTTGCGGGCAAATACAGTCACTACATGGATGTACGGATCATTCTCTCATCAGGACATTGTCTATAGGATTGTAGATATATGTCTCCTGAATGTCTTCCGAGTTTACAATGTATTCACAGTTTTTATTTATTGTCCAGGTAAGCGGGAGTTCTGCTTCATCTGTTCCATCATTAATGAAAGTGTAAAACATTATCCTATTCTTTTTCCTCTGTTTACGTGCTGTTAAGCATGATTATTATTGTACTTGCTTATCTCTCTACACGACAGCCGGTTCTTTTATTTGCCGATCATCTTTAAGAATTTCTTATCGGACAATTCTTCATTAGTGAGATAGACACTATTATGAAAAAGTGCGTATGTTGTAACAGGAGTTGGCGCATTTTGTGCTTCTTCTTTTGTTTCTATATGAATGGCATGAAAAGGAACATGATTTTCTTTGGCAACAGTTTCAAGGATCGGTATATACTTTGCGTTGAAAGGACACTGGCTTGTGTAATACAGAACATATCCTTTTTCTTCGATATGCGGATGTCTTGCGCATTCTTTGAACGCAGGCTTTTGAGCACCTTCATGAAACGGATAATACCATAGCTGGATGCCATTGTCTGCTTCATCGCATACGCTGAATCCCTTGTATGCAAGGAACTTCGGATCGGCAAGAAATGGTTTTTTCTTTGCGGATGAAAGAATGCATATACCTGTTTTACCTTTGGATTGACTGTCGGATATACAATGATTCAGCAGATCATCAGCATATCCGTGTCCTTTTAAGGATCCGGACACCCATAGGCAGTCGATGTACATGTAATCTTTAGCAATGATAGGAACCCATGCATTTTCCGCAGGAATATATTCAATAAAACACTTTCCTCTTTGCTCACTTTTCAAAAAAACGAGACCGTCATCCAAACGTTCAAAAAGCCATGCCTTCTTGGAGGAAACCTGAATATCATTGTTGCTGGAGATGGCACAACAGATATGTTCTTTTTGGATATTATCCTTTGTGATAGTGATATAATTCATTTTTTCTCCTTCCTGATGCGCAAAGAGCGCAAATATTCTTTTTGTTCATCGGTAATTCGATAGCTTTCAATTGCTTTCTGAATGGTTTTGTTGTGGACAAAGGGTGCCAGTCTGTATTCCGTCAGAAAGGGAAGAATTGCATCATATTGTTTGGCCAGGGCGGTAGCAAAATACCATGCTGCCATCATGTTGATATAGTATTCATCTGTATGGACGGAAGCGATCATTTCAGGATAGCACAAGTCGAAATTCTCACCCAGGAAATGTTCCATGCACAGTTTGATTGCGAATCTTACCGTATATGTGTGGTTCGAATGCATCCATTGTTCGATGTAGGGAATGATTTCCTGACGATGTTGTTTAAATACTTTCGGAATCATCTGATCACAGGTTGCCCAGTTATCAATATAGGGAAGAAATGCGGAAACATATTGAATGCATCTTTTAAAGTCTTTGATTTCCGAAATCATCATGCCGTGCAGCTGGTTTTCTTCGAAATAAGTATGAGGCAGATCTTGTAAAAAGAGATCTGCATCTTCTCTTTGGATGAGCTTCTTTGCCATCTTTCTGAGTTGCGGTGTGCGGACACCGATCATTGTCTGCTGTTGGACAGTCGGTGTCAGATTGCTTTGGAAATCCCGGTATTTCTGATCCTGATTCTGCAATAACTGTTCCTGTATTTCTTCTATGATCATAAAAGCTCCTTTATCGGATGACGGATCACGGTTTTCAACTTATCTTTCGCAACTCTTCTGGCATCGCTTAAATAGATCTCATGATGATATCTTGGATTTTGAATATCCGGGGCATAGCTGTTATCCTGGCAATACTGATTCATCATTTCGATGGTCGCCGGTTCATCATCATATGAGCCGATGTGCATGCATTGCACACACAAGCCTTCATCATAGGACAGGTATTCTACTTTGGAAAAGTCTGTTTTCTTTTTTCTTTCTGCTTCTTTTACTGCCCATAAAAAATCTTCTTGTGAGACAAAATCAGGCAGACGGATGACGGAAATCCATTGAAACAATTCTTTATGTGCATAATCGATTTCCTGTTGATTTTCTTGCCACCAGAAACCCTCCAGTGGCGGGACGACAAAGTCGACATAGCCATTGATTCTGTGATCTGTCATTTTGCTCATTTTTATCGTAAAAGCGATTCCGTATAGTAAAGAAATCGATTGCTTGTATGCACCGTTTTCCTCATTGGGATTGCCTTTTCCTTTTACCGCAATGTAATGCATCGGCGGTATGGTGATAATTTCTGGTTTGTTTTTCGGCAAGTAGAATTCCTTATATTCTTTTTTAAAATCGAATGCCATATCATCCTCCTTTGTTGAAAGAACCGATTTCAATCAGGTTCCCTTCCGGATCTGCAATATAACAAGTCCTCTGTCCCCAGGGCATGGTTTGGGGTGCCATGACAGAGACTGCTCCTTTTGAAACGACTTCCTTATATGTCTCATCCACACATGCATAATCATCTACAGATAAAGCTATTTCGAAGTGTCCCTGTATCCCTTTTGCATAGGCAAATGTCCTGTTTGTCATCATTTCAAAATCATCTCTGCCATAGAAAAGGAACAGTGTCCCGTCTTTTTCGAGAAACACATTGCTTGTGTTTTCTTCCTCCTGAATTGCAAAACCCAGTACATCGCGATAAAAACGTATCATTATAGGCATTTCTTTGACGAAGATGCCAAATCCATCCAGTTTCATCTTTATGCCTCCACGGTATATATCGTAGCAGAATAAACACGACAACTATATGTCATGTTTTGCATATTTGTTGATCAGATTTTCACCGAATGTTTTTAGCTCCTCTCGGAACTCTTCCGGTTCTAACAGTTCAATGCCCTCTCCAAATGACAGGACCCAGGAGCGGATGGATTCCGAATCCGTAAAGCCATAGGCAAATAAAAGATTTCCGTCCTCCTGTACAACAAATGAGTCTGGCCCGTATTCTTCAAGAATACGCCATTTGTACTGTGGCTGAATGATTGCCTTGACATGATAGCGAACGGGAAAGATGCGATCATTGGATAAATCGGGATAGGGAACTTTTCTTTTGGAAAAGGAATTGCCGGTTTGGATTTCTGTCATCCTTCTCAGTTTAAAGAGGCGATAGTCTTTTTTGTCTATGCACCAGCCCCATACATACCAGTTGTTCCATTCGAAGATCAGATAATACGGTTCTATGGTTCGTAATGTTTCTCCTTTTGGAGAAACGTACTGAAAATGAAGGATATGGGCTTTTTCGATTGCATGATGAATGATTTCAAGTCTTGAGGAAACCGCCTGCTTGTTCCATGCGGCTAGATTGATCAGAATGTGTTCGTCGGCAGTTAAGACGGAAGAATTCCCGGCAGACAGTTTTTCCATGAGTTGTGCATAGCGGTTTGTCTTGCTGATGGAGTCAAGACTTCTGAGGCCTGTCAAAATAGCCTGCATATCATGATTTGTCAGCAAAGTCTTGTCCATGCGGTAGCCATCCATGATCTGTATGCCTCCGTTTACACCTCTTGTTGTGATCAGGGGAATACCGGCAAGGGTCAGGTCGTCAATATCCCTGTTAATGGTTCTGACAGATACTTCAAACATATCAGCCAGCTGAGGAGCTGTTACTTTGTCTTTTTGTAAAAGAATGGTAAGAATGCCAATCAAACGATCAATTTTCATATATCCCTCCATTAGGGGGCGGCCCTCACAAAGTGGCATGAAACCCCTTATATTGTCTGCATCTCTTATGGTATCCTTTA
>CACXCB010000314.1 GCA_902766005.1 uncultured Erysipelotrichaceae bacterium
CCGGAACGCATTGCTTCCGCAACTTCCTGGATTTCCAATTCCCCAATATCCGGAGGGCTGAAAGATATCATACGTTTTTCCATATACGTTTCTCCCTGATACGCTTTAAAACATCCGTAATAACGGACTTCGCCTAAATATCTTAACAGATATTTTTTGATTTACAAACAAATACTGTGATTTTACTGATATTTTAAAACTCTCTTTAAATCTTCCATGTACGTTGATACCCTTTTTGACACATTTGACTTCAAAAAAGGCTTCACAATCATCTTCTTTGCCATGAGCTCTTCTTCAATGGTAAAGACAGTATGCAGGCCATCCGCCTCAAATGTGGCAATCCATCTGCCGTGAATACTGTCATTATCGAGATCCAGCTCCCAACGTCTCTTTGTTGCATAATCAACAACCGTATACACTGTGCGGACACCTTCACGGTCTACCTCGACAAACTGGTTTTCATTGATGACTTTCGCATGCATGACATCACTGCGCCATCCATAGTTTCTCACATCTGTGACTACCTGCCAAACCGTTTCTACCGGATACGGCAGCATGATTTTCATTGTTGCCTCTGCCATATTGCCTCCCTATTTCACTGCCCCTAATTCTTTCAGGGTGCCTGTTCCTCTTGTTTCAATATTCTCCAAAACAATCTCCGGATTCTTTCTTTTCAGAAATGCCGCAAATCGTTCCGCTTCATTTTGATCAATCGCTATTGCATCAAACGTTCCTTCTTCCCCATCCATATGCAGAATGACTTTTCTGCCTTTATGCTCTGCCTGCAGTTTATGGATGCCCGTTGTTTTTCTTTCAACAACACCCAGTTTATATCCGGCAAGCATTCTGTCTTCCAGAATATAAGACCTGTCCAGCATGCCGCCTTCTTCATATGCATCGATATTCTTTACTTTGCGCAATGTCATCGTAATACCGATTTTCGCTTTATAGTAGAAAAACATCACAATAGCCAGGATCACCGTCACGATGATCATCGGCAAACGGTAATTCAATGCAGGATTTCTCATCTGTGAGAAAGCCAGGAAAAAAATGATAATCGGCAAAGCTACCAGTATAAAACTATATTGCAAACTGATTAAACCCAAATAAAACTTCTTTACCATATTGCTCCTCATTTCCCGATAAAATCAATCCTGTACACTCTGAATCAGATCGGTATAGATCTGTTTCAGATGCTGATTCTGTTCTTCACTCATGACATCTGTCACGTCCTTAGGAGTGAATCCATCTACCAATGAAACATGATATCCGATGATTCTGCCATCCTTAACTGCCACTACCAAAGGCACAAGAAATTCCGGTTCACCCTCTTCATCAACATCCAGAATCTCTTTAATATCTTCCATCATCTGCTCCTGAATGGCAACTCTTTCTTTTTTAGGCAGATGCATCAGTTCATCATTGTAGACATCTACATAATAAACCGGATAATCATTCTCTTTGGCTGCTTCATTTAAAATCGGTACAGCCAGATTACAAAACGGACAATCCTCATAACTATAGAGGATCACCCCGGTCATTTTATTTTTGTATAAGCGATGGGATTCTTCCATGGATACTTCTATGAAGGCAGGGTCATCATCCTGCAGATGATAATAATTGCTCATATCTGCTTTTTCCCCATTCAAGCTGCCCGAAGACGGCTGATTCTGTAAAAAGATCAGGCCAAATACCGCAAGAAGAATGACTCCGATCAATAAACCGGCTTTACGCATTTACACCCCTAGGTATTTCTTCACAAAATCCCATGCTTTCAAACCATCGGCATCACATTCATTGTTGAAGAAATAGATCCATGACCAGTGTCCGTTATACTTATACGGAGTACCATCCTTATTTATATATAAACCCGAAGTATCGATGACATGATCTGTTGTGGAAACATAGACATTCTCTGCGCCGGCTTTACGCAATCTTTTAATCGTAGGAATTTCATACTTTTCCGGAATAACTGTTTTATCATCTTCTGAATAAACAAAGTAAAGCGGCAGTTTCTTTAATGCTTCAATCTGTTCATCCGAAATATACTTATCATTTACAGCTTCACAAATCGGTACATATGCATCAAACAACTCCGGATGATGCATTGCCATAACCATTGTCATGTATCCGCCGTTGGAACATCCTGCAAGAACCGTCTTTTTTGCGTTGATCTTCTTCTGATACATCTGAATTAATTCTGTCAAAGACTGCAGATAATAGGATGTTCCGTCTGCCTTGATTTCTCCACCGAGAAGATTTCCGCCTGTACCATCCTGATCCATCCAGAATGTCGGAGATTGCGGTGCTAGTACATTTGCACCTTGCATCATTTCCTGAAAGGAATCTGAGACAAGAGATGTCACCTTATTTGCCATGACTGTTACAGAAGGATCTGTATGGTCCACACCGCCTTCTCCCAGTCCATGCAGCCAGATAACCAGTCTGTCGGTCTTTTCTTCCGGTTCATAATAGGCATATTCCAGTTTGACACCGTCTGAAGCTGTAAAGGAATCATAAGAGAATATATCCGAAGTCATCTTCTTTCCTGCATAAGTCAGATCCAGTTTCTCTCCGTCTGCAATAAATGCCAGATCATACGGATCAGACCATGTATTAAACATCGTCTTCATGCTGAAAAGCAAAGGTGATCCTTCACTCGGACTGACACCGAGTTTTACTATATATTCCTTATCATTGATCTTTTCAACATCTTTGATTGTACGTTCAAATGTCTGTACAAGAATCGGAAATTCAGGGATCTTTGTGAAGTCTGTTACCTGTTTTGTCTCTTTGACAACCAGTTTGTCCTTTTCAATTTCAACCGGTTCTTCCAAACGTAAAGTCACTTCGGTAATACCGCAGCCCCAGTCAAATCCTTCAATTTTAATTTCATACGTACCTTTCATCAATTTTCCCTCTCTATCCAACAAGTGGAATAATATATGTCATCCATAACCATGATAAAGGCATGACCAAAATCATGGCAGGAATCATATCCGCTGTAGGGTAATTCTTTACCTGTATTATACGGAAGCCGGTCGCTAACATGATAAATCCTCCGCATGCCTTGAAATCATTAATCATTTCCGGTGTGGTCATCGGATAAATGAATCCGGCAAGCAGGAATAATGCCAGCATGATGATTCCCTGTGGAATAGCCACAAAAGATACTGTTTTTCCCAGTGTACACGCAAAAATCAAAGCTGTAAAGAAATCCAGAATACTTTTCGCAATTAATATGCTGTGATCCCCATTCATGCCCGAAACCAGTGCACCGTAGATACCCGTTCCGCTTGCACAGAACAAGACAATGACTGTTACCAGCTGTGCTGCATTTTCATTCTTCCCTCTTCCGGTTAAAGCCTGCATTGCACCGGCTGCTTTGTTGATACCATCCCCCAGATGAATCACCAGACCGATGGTTGTACCGATGATCAGGGAAAAGATGACCGCAGGCATATTCTTCATCAGCACAATAGATGATATGCCCATTCCCATTGAAGCAAGACCAAACAACATATTCATGTTTGCCTTATAGGATTCAGACAATTTATCCTTTACCAGCGAACCTATGATTCCTCCAAGAGCTACGGACAATACATTCATGATTATACCGATCGGCATACTATACCTCCAATAAAAGATAATATTATTTTATCATCAATTTATTGATTCTTGCATGAGCAATAAAAGACATGATGTATACCACCATGTCTTTTTACAGATTATCGAAAATGAATTTTTCCTGTATAAACTCTGCAAATCTCGGTAAAACAAATGCCAGATACCCATATTGAGGTGAATAAATTAATCCTCTTTTTAACAGATATTAACGAAGAAGTCCCCTTCTTCCTACGAAGTGTAAAGAAGGGGATGAATTCGTGCCGTAATGATGTATAATAGATTCATTCTC
>CACXCB010000315.1 GCA_902766005.1 uncultured Erysipelotrichaceae bacterium
GGTGATTCCTTTGGAACAGGCGAAGCATCATTTCGGGCTGGAAAAACTGTGGGATGTTTTTGCAGCCAGAGAGAAGGCTTTTGTATCAGATAATCGAAACTGGGAAAAATACAAATCTCTTTATGATGCGATGCGGGTTGACAAAAAGAAGATCGGGGAGAGGCGCAGGTGGCTGGCGGAAGAAAGC
Source organism: uncultured Erysipelotrichaceae bacterium (assembly GCA_902766005.1). Taxonomy (GTDB): domain Bacteria; phylum Bacillota_I; class Bacilli_A; order Erysipelotrichales; family Erysipelotrichaceae; genus Bulleidia. The sequence continues at coordinate 188 of CACXCB010000315.1, forward strand.
AGGCCTTTGTATGTAACAGAGAAAGAAGCTGCCGATGGTTCCTGTCATGCGTCAAACGGAATTAAATGTGTAAAGAAATACCATATCGGGCTGCTTATGGGGGTATTTGATCTGTTCCACATCGGACACCTGAATCTCATCCGCAGGGCGAAAGAGCAGTGTGATTACCTGCGGGTAGGCGTTCTGTCGGATGAACTGGTTATGAAGTTCAAGAATATTTACCCAACTATACCGCTGAAGGAACGGATGGAGATTCTGGCATCGGTCCGCTATGTGGATGAAGTCGTTGCGATCGATACGGATCCGTCCCGTATTGAAGAATGGCACAAAAGACCTTTTGATTGTTTCTTTTCCGGGGACGATTACGCGGGAAATCCGTATTGGGACTGGGAGAAAAAGGAACTGCAGAAGCTTGGATCGGATATTCAGTTTTTCCCTTACACGAAGGAGCAGAGTTCCTCTAAGATTCGGGCGGAATTGAACCATAAGAGCTAAAAGCAGAATGACAGAGAGGATTGAAGGTTATATGTGTAAAGTATCTGTAATTATACCGGTTTACAACGTGGAAAAGTATTTGGGAGCATGTCTGGACTCTGTTCTGGCTCAAACACTTCGGGAGATTGAAGTTATTTGCATTGATGATGCTTCTCCGGATCGGTGTCCGGAGATTCTGGATGAATATGCGAAAACAGATCCGAGAATTCAGGTCATTCATTTGCCGGAAAACCATCAGCAGGGGTACGGTCGCAACCGCGGCTTGGAACGGGCAAAGGGGAAATATGTGTACTTCCTTGACTCGGATGACATGATTACACCGACGGCTATGGAAGAGTTATATGAGCTGGCGGAACGGGATCAATTGAATGGGATTTTTTTTGATTCCCAGGTGGTGTATGAGAATGCCGCACTGGAGAGGAAGCATTCCGGATATTCTGCTGTCCGGAAAGGTGAATATGAAAACCGCGTGTATAGCGGACAGGAATTATTAGATCTTTTTTTTGAGCAGCATGAATGGGACTGTTATGTTCAGCGAGAATTTTGGCAGCGAGATTATTTATCTGAAAAAGGAATCCGATTTCCGGAGGGGACTGAACATGAGGATGAATATTTTGCGTTTGCTGCTATTGTACAGGCTAAGCGAATGAGAAATATCTCAAAACAATTTTTCATTCGGCGTTACAGAGAAAACTCCGTTATGACCAGGCCGGCTCATCCTAAAGATTTTCATGGGTATTTTGTGAACTATTGCAAAATGGTGGATTTGGTGACTCGGCAGGATATTCATAGCCATGGAGCTGATAACAATATCGCTCATATGTATGAGAAAATGCTCCAGTTTTTCCCATTATTTTCAGAGAGAGAGGATCCATATGCATGGTTCTCGACAGAAGAGGAACGACGCATATACTACCTGTTTCAGTATGCACGAAAAAATGAGCAGTATTGTATTGATAAAGTAGAAAAACTTTGTGAGCAGCTCCCAGCTTCGAGCAGAGTTTGGATTTATGGTGCCGGCATACTTGGAAAGGCAGCTTATAAGGGCTTGATGTACGCAGGATATGTGATTAATGGATTTATAGTGTCCAGTATGAAAGGAAATCCTCATGCCCTGTTCGGACATGCTGTGCAAAGTATCGAAGATGTTCAGATGGATAAGAATTCAATTGTAGTTATTGCGGTAGCAAAAAACTATCGGCAGGAGATTATTCCAATGATAAAAAAAAGGGGATGGGATTATCGAATTTATAAAGGCGGAAGATAGTTTTTTGTGTAGATAGACTTGTCGGAGGAATTTGCATGATATCTGAAGTTTCTTATGTAATTGCCGGTTTTGAAGAGAAGTTTAAAGCATTTAAAGGGAAAAAAATAATATTACATGGCTCCAGGAACTATGCAAAAGCCATAATTGAGAACTATGATTCTGTTTTTCACTTTCTGGGGATTGTGAGTTTTGATGAAATTGAATCGGATACTTTTTGCGGACTGTCTGTTTATCAGCAAGAAGATATTCTAAACCTTCAGCCGGATCTGATTATTCTTACAGAGCGTGTTAAATATGAGGAGGAAGCTTATTGCTCCCTGCGTCGTTTGTGCAGACAGAACAGGATTCCAATATGGAACATGTATGGTCTGGATGAGAAGCAATTGCATCGTGACGCAGAAATACCTGCTCCGGAAAGCTTAAAAGAATGGCAGGAAGTATGCTCCCATTATGATCGAGTTGTATTTGAGGCTATGGATACGCTTATTTGTTTCCCATTTACCGGAGAAGAACCTACGGTAAAGGAAACACTTCGGTCCTTGATTATTTGGATGCGCCAACAGAAAAAAAGCATAGGGTTTAGCCTTCGTAAATCCTTTCCGGAATACAAACAGATCGAAACGCTGATGAAATTCGGACTGATTGGGAATTCGGAGACGGAATTGATCCGCCGTCAGGGCGAAGATCTTTCTTTTCGCTTACTTCGAGAATCTTATCCTGAAGAGAAAATTCTATATATTGGTAATGGACTTGTTAATGAGTTTATTCTGCCAAGGTGCTATGGAATCGATACGCGACGAGTGGGTGAACGCTGGAATCTAAGCTGCCTTGTGCCTGAAAAAGAAGAATCTGTCCATAAACCTTTTTGTCCGGATCAGAAGGCGCAAATTGAGAAAGAGATAAAGAAACATGAAATCATTTCTTTCGATATATTTGATACATTGCTTGTGCGGAAGACACTATATCCGGAGGATGTGTTCTTCTTAACAGAACGCAGGGCTGAACAGGCAGGTTTCGAAGTAAAGGGATTTGCCCCTTTAAGAAAACGTGCAGAGCAAGAAAAAACCTATACGAATCTTGATTTGATATATGAATACCTTGAAGATTGGTACGATTGGAGTGAAGAAACTGCAAAAAAGATAAAGAATATTGAGCTTGATGTTGAAAGAGATGTCCTTGCTCCAAGGGACGAGATCGTCAATTTGCTTCATTATGCACTGAAGGAGAAGAAATGTGTTGTTTTGACCAGTGATATGTATCTTCCGGCGCCTGTTCTCCAAGATATTCTCAGAGAAAAAGGTATAGATGGATTTGAAAGGATACTGGTTTCTTGTGACTATAAAAAGTCAAAACAAACGGGCCTTTATCAGGAACTGATTGCAATTAACGGGAGACCGGAAGAAATCCTGCATATAGGGGATAATGTCTCAGCGGACAAAGATGCATGCGAAAAGGCCCATATTCATTCTGTTCTGATTCCCTCTGCGATGGAACTGGCTCGAGACAGAGGATGGGATAAATGCATTCGAAGGACAAAAACTTTGGCAGATAGATGTTTGGTGGGAATGGCTGTGTCTGAACTCTTTCGAGATCCGTTTCAAAC
>CACXCB010000316.1 GCA_902766005.1 uncultured Erysipelotrichaceae bacterium
AGCGATGGCTCCACAGGTTAGAGGGGAACAGGATTATCTCTACAAGCACGAAAGCGGCAAATCTTCGCCGCAGGAAATCTTGGAGGCGATGGCATCAATCAATGCCGAAGGTCGTCCAATCTGGAAGCCGATGCATATGCAGCCAATCTATCGGACAAATGCCTTTATCACGAAGGAGGGCAACGGCCGTGGCAGAAGCAATGCTTATATCGCAGGTACAGGCATTGACGTAGGTGCAGATATCTTCCAGCGGGGATTATGCCTGCCAAGTGATAATAAGATGACTGCCGAACAGCAGGATAAGATTATTGAAGTAATTCATAAATGCTTCGTATGAGCCTATGAGGTGATTGTTTGTATCAGAAATATGGCAAGCGTATGTTTGACATAATAGCGTCAGCTTTGGCATTAGTCCTATTGAGTCCACTGTTATTATGGTTGGCATGGAAAATTAAGAAAAATCTCGGCAGCCCCGTGATTTTCTCGCAAGTTAGGCCAGGTAAAAATAACAAGCTTTTTCGACTGTATAAATTCCGTTCTATGACAGATGACAAAGATAAAGAAGGCAATCTCCTGCCAGACGAAGTACGTATGACCGAGTTTGGCCGCAAACTACGCGCCACCAGTTTGGACGAGTTGCCAGAACTGTGGAATATCCTAAAAGGGGATATGAGTATAGTCGGTCCTCGGCCGCAGCTGGTCAGGGATATGGTTTTTTTCAATGAAGAGGAGATACATCGGCAGGACGTAACTCCCGGTCTTACAGGTCTTGCTCAAATCAGTGGCCGCAACAATATTGACTGGAAAGAGCGCTTCCGCTATGACCTGCAATATATCGAGAATCTCAGTCTGCTAGAAGATTTGCGTATTATCTGGCGAACAGTATTCAAGGTTAGTCAGCAGGAAGATATTGCCACAGATGGGATGGAAACCAGTGAGGATTATGGGGATTGGCTACTTAGAAATTGTGTAATAACAAAAGAAGAATACGAATATAATCAGAATAATGCGCAACAGTTGATAATTGAATTTCAGAGGAGTATATAGAAAAATGTGTGTAGAAGGGTTGGTTTCTGTAATAACACCAACATACAATTGTGGAAAATTTATTGCAGAAACGATTGAATCTGTTTTAAAGCAAAGTTATGAATCATGGGAATTGATTATTGTAGATGATTGCTCTACAGACGCAACCAAGGAAGTAGTAGAAAAATATCAACGGCAGGATGGACGGATAAAATATTATTGCTTAAAAAAAAATAGTGGTGCAGCTATAGCCAGAACAAAAGCAATGGAGTTGGCGAGAGGGCAGTATATTGCCTTTCTGGATAGTGACGATTTATGGATGTCTGATAAATTAAAAAAACAAATAGAATTTATGCAGAAAAATGATTATGCCTTTACCAGTACATCCTATCAGCATATGTCTGAAGATGGCACGATGTTAAAAAAAGTATTGAAGGCAGTTGATAAGACAGATTACAACCGGTTACTGCTTGATTGTCCTGTGGGGAATTCCACAGTGATGTATGATGTGAGTAAAATGGGAAAATTTCAGGTTCCTAATATTCGCAAACGCAATGATGATGCCTTGTGGTTGGCTATGTTAAAAACAGAACAATATATTTATGGACTGCCAGAAGTATTGATGAAATACAGGATAAGGAATAATTCGATTTCTAGTAATAAATGGTCGCTTGTAAAATATACATGGCAATTATATCGAGATATTGAACATTTATCTATTTTTACTTCTGTATGGCATATATGTTGGTGGGGATGTATAAAAATCTTTAAGTTAAAGTGATTTTATGTGGGTGGTTTCAAGTTATGAAGATTGCAGTTGCAGGTACAGGTTATGTAGGCTTATCTAACGGGATGTTATTGGCTCAAAGAAATGAAGTTGTAGCGCTTGATATTCTAGAAGATAAAGTGAAGTTATTAAATAATAAAATGTCGCCGATAATCGACAATGATATATCTGATTTTTTGAAAAGAAAAGATATAAATTTTCGGGCAACATTGGATGAAAAAGAAGCTTTTTTAAATGCTGATTATGTTATCATCTCTACCCCAACAAATTACGATCCTAAAAAGAATTTCTTTGATACGTCTTCTGTTGAAACAATTATAGAAAAAGTTATGTCTATTAATCCAACTAGCATAATGGTAATTAAGTCAACTGTACCTGTTGGATACACGGAAAATGTAAAAAAACGTTACAAAACAGATAATATTATTTTTTCTCCAGAATTTCTGCGAGAAGGAAAAGCGCTTCATGATAATCTTTATCCTTCACGTATTGTTGTTGGAGAGAGATCGGAACGAGCAAAGCTTTTTGCGAGTTTGCTCGTTGAAGGGGCGTTAAAAACAGATATACCGGTGTTATATACTGGGCCCACAGAAGCTGAAGCAATAAAACTCTTTGCGAATACCTATTTGGCATTGCGGGTGGCATATTTTAATGAACTTGATTCGTATGCTGAAATTCGGGGGTTGAAGACAAGCGAAATAATAAAAGGAATTTGCTTAGACCCTCGTATTGGTGATTTTTACAATAATCCGTCTTTTGGATATGGTGGATATTGTCTCCCAAAGGATACCAAACAATTGCTGGCTAATTATAGTGATGTGCCGCAAAATCTAATTGGTGCTGTGGTAGAAGCTAATCGTACACGTAAAGACTTTATAGCAGATGAAATCGTGGCAAAGCGTCCTAAGGTGGTAGGAATCTATCGTTTAACTATGAAAACAAATTCAGATAATTTCCGCGCTAGTGCTATACAAGGAATTATGAAACGGATTAAAGCCAAGGGAATTACATGTGTTATTTATGAGCCAACGCTTAAAAAGAGTGATTTTTTCAATTCCAAGATTATAAACGATTTATCTTTGTTTAAAGAGACGGCAGATGTAATTATTGCAAATCGTTGGGACGATTTACTTCAAGATGTTAACGATAAAGTTTATACGAGAGATTTGTTTAAAAGGGATTGAATAGCTATATAAAAAGTTGGAGGTTATCATGGATATAGAAAATATAAAGAAAAAAATAGATAAACAAGAATTGACATGTGGTGTGGTGGGGCTTGGTTATGTGGGATTGCCGTTGGCTGTAGAAAAAGCCAAGGCAGGCTTCAAGACTATTGGCTTTGATGTACAATCTTCCAAAGTTGATATGGTAAACGCTGGCAAGAATTATATCGGCGATGTGGTGGATAAAGATCTGGCCGAACTGGTCAAGGCAGAAAAACTTACCGCTACTACGGACTTTTCTTTTGTCAAGGATGTGGACTTCATTGCTATCTGCGTGCCTACGCCACTGGATGCTCACCAGCAGCCGGATATCAGCTATGTCAAGAGCAGTGCTGAGGCAATTGCTAAATATTTAACGAAGGATACGATTGTGGTGTTGGAATCCACTACCTATCCAGGAACCACAGAGGGACTGTTGAAACCTATTCTCGAAGATGGATCTGGCCTCAAATGCGGTGAAGATTTCTATCTGGGATTCTCCCCAGAACGCGTTGATCCGGGCAATCTGATTTACAAAACAAAGAACACTCCGAAGGTTGTTGGCGGTATCGGAAAAGATGCCACGGAAGTTATCGCAGATGTATATCGTCATATTCTTCAGA
>CACXCB010000317.1 GCA_902766005.1 uncultured Erysipelotrichaceae bacterium
AGTATACCAAAACGTAAACTATTTACTTTACGTGAAAGAAATCGTTATTGAGTGGGAATAAAAATAATTGTAACCATTTAACCCCTTTTATACCCCTACGGGGCACAGGTCCTTTTTGGTTGAATCCGTTTTATCCTTTTCACTTCCGCCATTTCCCTTAATCTGAGCCCCATCTCCTTAATCTGCGCCTCTAGGGCACAAAGAATAAAAAAAGAATAAACCCAACCCAAGCCTTGCGCCGGGAAAGTATACCCGGTACAGGGCTTTTTTGCGTTGCTTTCCAAGGTACAAGTCATTTCCCGGAAGTGGGGTGTTAAAACCTAAATACGACGTGAAAACAGGCCTTTGGTGGGGGAATATCCACAGATTCGATGCATAAACCCCATCCTGAGTGGAGAACAGAAGAAAAGAAAATAGAAAAAATAACAGGAAAAAGAGCCTTGCAAAAAAGAAAAAAAGAAGGAAGAAGAGAAGAAGATTACTGAGAAGATGAGGATAAAAGAAGTGGGTCAAATGGTAAAAAGTAGGCGCAAATGGAAAGAAAAAAGCTAAAGCTCGAGGAAGGGCAAAAGGATAAATGTTAGTCAACAAGATTGGATAAAAGGATGTCGATGGGAACAATAATTATAACGGGGTAAAAAAATTATATTAATTAAAAAATACCCCCTTAACTTGTGAATTAAAGACATCTTAACTATAATTATAGTGAGGTGTTTTTTTATGAAATTATACAGAAGAGAGAACTATTTGAATAAAATCAGAGGGTTTTACAACGATACCGGCATGATCAAGGTAATCAGCGGTGTGAGAAGATGCGGCAAATCCAGCCTGATGCATACAATTGCAGAAGAGCTGGTCGAAAGCGGTGCGGCACAGGAAAACATTATTTTCCTGGACTTAAGAAAACGCGGCTTCAGAAACATTAAAACTCCTGAACAACTTGAAGCTGCCATTGACCAATACAGTACTGCATCCGGTATCAAATATCTGTTTATCGATGAGATTCAAAACGTTTCGGGTTTCGAACCTGTAGTAGAAGAGTACAGGCTTGAAGATGAATATTCTATCTTCATCACGGGATCAAACTCATATCTTCTCAGCGGTGAACTGGCTACGGAACTGACAGGAAGATATATAGAATTTGAAATGTTCACGTTGACGTTTGAAGAATATTTGAAAATGAAAGAGTTTTACAGTATTCCTGTAGATACGGATCTGACGAAAGAACTGGACAGTTATATCCTGGAAGGCGGTTTCCCGAAAGCATTGGAATATCGGAGTATCGGCGATAAAAGGAGATATGTTGACAGCGTCATTCAGGAAATCTATAAAAAAGATATCAGCAACAGAAAGAAAATAAATAATAAAGAAGTGTTTTTCAAAGTAATGAATTATCTCATCAATAATTTCGGGGCTCGTGTCAGTATAACGAATCTTCTGGATGAACTTCATAAAGCAGGAATAACGATCAAAAGAGAAACACTGACAAGATATATTCAGATCCTGCTGGATGCGAAGATTCTGTATGAGTGCAAAAGGTTTGATCTGAAGACAAAAAAGTCGATCAATGGAGAGCAGAAGTATTATCTGGCGGATTTATCTTTCTATTTTGTAAACAACACAGACAACCGTATCAACTATGGGCCGGTTTTGGAAAACATTGTTTTCCAGTATGCAAAATCAAAAGGATACATGGTCAGCGTGGGCAGGATCGGGAAACTGGAATGTGATTTCATCGTAAGAGACAACGAGATGAATTATGCGTATATCCAGGTCGCGATGACGATCATGAACAGCATTGACACAGAAAACCGGGAGTACCGGCCCTTTGAGACTATCAGGGACGGGTATCCGAAATATCTGCTGACCAGAAATGATCTCATCCAGAAAAGAAACGGTGTCAAGCATATGAATATTCCCGTTTTAATGAGAGAAGGGGAAATGTTTGACTGATAAAAACTATTTTCATTTTTCAGTGATACCATTCTCTGATAGCATTTTGCTACCATGCGAACCGTAAACGCGATAGATGTGAGTGAATATCGTAGATATAAATGCATGGAATATATCAAAACGTAAATCATTTGCTTTACGTGTAATGATTCATTACCGAGTGGGAATAAATTGCTTGGAAAAGTGCAGTATAGCTTTAAAAAACACGCTTGAAAAAGTGTGTTTTTATGTTGGAAAGTCATCCGCCTCTGTGAATATAGGTTCATTATTGTAAATAAATATAAAAACCGTCAGAATGATTTGACAGTTTTTCGTAGTACTTCGGTATATGTGAACAAATTACTGTTGACGTTTCTTAGCGAGTTTGTGTTAGCGGAAGTGCTCCCTATGTCCGGAAATGCAGCCTTTTCAAGAAAGTGAGGCAGGAAAATTGTAATGTGCCAGAGCAACTGCTGCTTTGGAAAATGGGGGCAAAACAAGCAAGAACCCGATTGCCACTATGTCGGCATTTGCAGGAATACGGCTGAATGACAAAATAAAAGTAAGTGATTTTCAGCCGGCTTCTGCAAAAGAAAATCTGAAGGAGCGGGTATTTCTCATTGATTCTAACTGCTTTTTCCGGGTGTTCCTCATACTTGTATGAAAGACAGCTTCTCTAGTAACGCATCAAAGGTATGAGAGGAATAGGAATGAAGCTGCTAAAAAACAGGTTTCTTTTATGTACAATTTTGTTAAGGAATAAACTTGTAAAAAGAGAGACCACCTGATCATTACAGGTGGTCATATTTTTTTCGATAATTCCTGTTGATTTATAAAAACTCCTATCATAGGAGTTTTTATATCGGCTGCAATAATCTTTTTTATATAATTTACCAGGTATTCTTCTCGTTTTCTATACTTTGTTTTCTTTCCTGTTCTTCTTTTGAAGAAGTGTTTTTCATATGTATAAATCCAATAATCATATAGGCAATATACAGTGTGATACCGATGATCAAGGGATAAAACATAACCGGGGTAAAGAAGTAGATCAAAGCCATGATGATGCAGATGACAGAAAGGATTGTTAAGTTACGAAAATATGTATTCATTTGTGATATCTTCTTTCTATTTCAATATATTTTTTAATGCGGAAGCAAGCTGTGCGGCATCAATGGGCTTGGCTATATGACCGTTCATGCCGCTTTCAAATGCTTTTCTGCGATCTTCATCGAAAGCATTTGCAGTCATAGCCAGAATCGGGATGGAAGCTAAAGCTGTATCATCTAAAGCACGGATCTTTTCGGTTGCTTCATAGCCATTCATTACAGGCATTTGAATATCCATCAGTATGATATCATAATAACCGGGTTTTGATTGTCTGACTTTTTCAACAGCTTCTTCACCATTTGCCGCATGATCAACTTCCAGATTGAACATTTTTAACATCATTGTGGCAATTTCCCGGTTGATCTCAATATCTTCTGCTAAAAGTACTCTTTTACCTGAGAAATCTGTAACCTCTGTATCACTTTTTTCTTTTTCCTCTTCAATACCTTCCAATACTTTTAACAGGACGGAATGCAGTTCGGAGATAAATAAAGGTTTATTAATAAAAGCTGTAACACCTGCTTCTAAGGCTTCTTCTTTGATCGAAGGCCAATCGTAAGCAGTCATCAAAAGAATAGGCGATTCGTTGCCGATAATCTTTCGGATTCTTCTGGCTGTTTCAATACCGTTGATATCAGGAAGCTTCCAGTCAATCAGAAATATGCCGAAACAATCATCCAATTCCTTTGCCTGTTTGGCGTGTAAAACAGCCTCTTTACCGGACATTGTCCATTCCGGATGCATACCCATATCTGCCAGCATCTTTGTGGCACTGTCACAGATGTCAAAATCATCATCCACAACAAGGGCGTGCATACCTTTCAAAGAAGGAATATAATGGATTTTCTTTTCACCTGCCTGTAAGCGCAGATTGAATTTCACAATAAATTCCGAACCGATTCCCTTTTGCGTGGTGACAGAGATGGAACCACCCATCATTTCAACAATCCTCTTGGTGATAGCCATGCCAAGACCGGTTCCCTGTATACCGCTGATGGTGGAAGTATTTTCTCTTTCAAAGGCATCAAATACTTTATCGGCAAATTCCTGTGACATGCCTATGCCGTTATCTTTCACCCTAATTTCATAGGAGCCATAACCTTCCGGTGCTTCTTCATGCTGAAGAAGACGTACGGATATTTTTCCGCCTGCAGGTGTATACTTAATCGCATTGGATAAAAGATTCAGAAGAATCTGGTTTAAACGCAATTTATCGCAGTATACATCTTCATTTATGATATTTATCGCATCAATGGAAAGTTCCTGCTGTTTGTTTTCGGCTTGTCCTAAGATGATGGTATTTAATCCGTGTAATATTTCCGGAAGGCTGCATGGGGTTTCATTCAGTTCAATTTTACCGCTTTCTATGCGGCTCATTTCCAATACATCATTGATCAAAGAAAGAAGATGTTCGGAAGAGGATTTGATCTTTCCGAGGTATTCTGTTATTTTTTCGGAGTCTTCTACATTTCTTTGTGCCAAATCGGTAAAACCGATAATGGCATTCATCGGTGTACGGATATCATGCGACATGTTAAATAAGAAGGCAGATTTGGCTTCATTAGCCATCTTAGCTTCATCAGTTTCTTTTCGTATTGCCTCCATCTCTGTAACATCGATGCACATGCCCAGAGTGCAAAGTCTTCCGGAAGCATCCGTGAACTTCAATTTCGTAGTTTGAAATTGCCTGCGGTTTCCTTTTGCGTCTAAAACATCTTCAAAGAAAACATACGGTTTATTCATGGACAATGTCTTTCTGTCATCTTCCATAAAATGTTTTGCGGTTGCTTCATCAAAGATCTCTAAATCTGTTAAACCGACAACTTCTTCAGGATTTTCTTTATTGGCATATTCGGCAAATAACTGGTTACATGCTACATATTTACCGTTTTCTGCATCTTTGGAGAAAGTCAGACCCGGCATGTTTGTCAGCAAAGAGGACATGGAGTTGGTTAAAGCGGCTATTTTGGCCTCCTCCATGAGTCTGAGGTTTTCTTTCTCTTTGTTTTCGTAAACATGGGAAACCAGAAGGATATAGGCAAACATGACACCTATAAAAAAGCAGCATGGCTGGAACGGATAGATTGCATCAACAGAAATGAAGTATGTATAAATGCCTACACCGAGAGCAGGTATCATGGAAAAGCCCAGTGTTGTCAACAATGTTCTTTTGTTTGGCGTATCTTCTTTTAAAAGAAGAACGATGATTTCAATGACCGGGATGAAATAATAGATGAGATTCAGATTGGAAAAAATAGGGAACATCGGTCCTCTTGCATAACGGTTTGCACTGTCGCCGATCGACCATACTGTTCCTGTTCCTGCCATTGTCAAAGTAATCAGGACAAGATTAAATAACCAGGGAACAGCCATTAATGTCATTCTTTTTTTATCGTTAGCAATGCCGATGGAAAAATGTCTCGCAAACAAAAACCAGATATACGGAAGGGTAATGTATACAAGATAAAACAGGAAGTTTAAGATGATAAACAGATTGCGGTTGAAATTCTCTGACATATATTCCAGAATCCAAAGACAATCTGAGGCAACATAAAACATCGTCGTACCGATCAGTACAAGAGATATTATCCGATGTTCGCTGTTTTTTAATTTGGTGTTGGCATCCACCAGCATTAAGCCTAATGATATAATCAGCAATGTTGCAGTCATTGCATATGTAATGGTCATGACAGTTCCTCCGCTCTATGATCTTTATGAAAATCTCCGCTATTAAGATTATTATATTTTGAAAGAAGGTGCTCTGCCAATATAATATGGTGTTTATTTACTTTTTTTCTGAAGGTTGGGAAGGACATAGGGTTATTATTGAAATGCCTTTGAAGGATTGTACTTTTCTCAAAAACCACTTTGATGGAATTGATTGCCATAGTATCTGTAAAAGATGTGGCCGTCCCTGCGGATGTTACGGAGCAGGTAAAGGCAGAATCAAATGCTGTGGGTAACGGATGAGCAATATCCGTAATCATGCAATGGAGGGAAACAGCGATCTGCTCTACACATGATCGTGTTGCAACATGGAGCACGCTATGCAGCCAATCAAATAGATGCGACCTGAAAAGACAGTATATATAATGCTGTTCAATGCCATCAATGGCAATTGCCAATTCCGTAAAAATGTGTAAATACGATCCGGTTTGTATTATAATTAGTCAAAAAGTGTGGCATATTTCTGCTTGCAATGTGCTGGTTGTAATTTGGCTTTAAGTATATGTCTGACAATCTTCCAACCTATAATAGAAAATGAGTTTTTTTAGAAAAGGCGGGTGATCCACGGCACCATTACAACTATAGAAAGATAATCATTACATGGAATATGCTTTTCTCGCTTGTACTGATCTTTATCAAAAACAGTGAAACGGAAGTATAAGGATGAATGAATCAGTTTATGCAAAGCGACAATGATCCTGAAGACAGCAGTGTATGATTATAATTCTCACCGGATGATGCTTGTCACTTTAGGAGATTCATAATCGGAAGCTGATGAAATTGGTAATGCGGACCTAATGGTTCGGGATAAATGACGCTTTGTGATTCTGGTCTATAACTTCCTGCATACTGGAAGGGAGTAATACTCATGCTCGTATTTTTGTTGGCCTGTGTTGTCAGTTTTGTTCCATCAGTTGCTCTTTTTCTGTGGCTCCGAAATCGCCTGAAAAAAGAAGAAACGTATAAGAAGCTTTGCAATCGAACGCTTTTACAAGGCGCTATGTGCATGATGCCGGTTCTTCTGCTTTCCGGGTGCGCCATGTCCAAAGATGATATGGCTAAGCTGATGTACAAGCTGAATCATGGCTTAGCATATGGGGTTGTTGATTAAAAGGAATTGGATGGACAATATGTAAGAAACCTCCCGGTAAACATGTTGATTCGTGGATTTACCTGCGATGTAATACTGTTTATTGGAAAAACAAAGCTGCTTTTTCTGCAGTCATATACATTTATGAAAACTGCATTCAATCAATTTTAGTACATGGTTTGTGCTGAGGGCATAAATTAACAGGCTTCTGTCAAACACGGAAGCCTGTTAATTGAAAAAGAAAATGTTAATGCATTTGAATACTATATAGAAAACATGAATCATAAATATGCAAAAGAGAACAAGACCTACGGTATAGGCAAATCCGCCTCCGGTCACTTTGGTGATAACCTTCAAGAGGGGATTGTCATAATCATCTACCAAAAACATAAAGTCCTTATGAAAGATTTTATCAATAACGTAGATTACTGATGCCAGCATAATCACATAAAAGATGGACTTCCATACACCCGGATAATCCAAAGGAATCTCCTTGCATACAAACCTTGCACCAACATACGCAATAATTAATCCGTGATACAGAAACTGGTGTATTGTATAAAAGTTTATTGCAGGAAGGGTAGAGGTAGTCGGGAAGAGAACAGCCATAAAGGCCGCAGGCATAAACAGTGTCAGCAGCATGATCGGAAATATCGAATTGCCGATCCAGATCGAATCACAAACAATGGAGTATGCTGCAAAACTGCACACTTCCAACGGGAGATATTCGTATACATCACCGCCCGAGAATTTGATCATGATGAGTTTCAAAATATCAATGATGATTAATGATGCTCCGATCGTTCTCAAGAGGAATATTCTTTTTGCCAAATCTGATTGCTGATAGGTAAGAACAATGACCGTCACAAAAACTGCCACAACAGTAATCCAGATAAAATGTTTTTTTGTAAATTGTCCATATCCCAATCCCTCGGGAATTTTGTCGGTTTGTGTCCAAAAGTAATTCATGCACGGATTATTATAAGCGCGTATTCTATCTTGTAAAGAGTAAAAACCAAAATAGAAATAACTAACTTTTTTGAACAAAATGTCTTAATTACTCCTGGTTGCAAAAAGGATAATTATGTGACTTGAAAAGCATACTTTTCTCTGTATTGATGGAAGAATGTAAAATTCCGCTTGTTCGCAGATTGTAGAAGGCTTCATAAAGGAGGCCTTTTTTAGTATGCGTTTCATGCATAGCCGCATAAACAGAAAGCATTTTAAATAAATGATATTCATTTTTATAATTAACTCATCAGGAAATAGGGGGGTGATGATTAAAGGAATATGAAATGATTTATTCGACAACGAAACAAACAGGAGCAAAGTGAGGTGAAAATGAAAACACTTGTTTTAGCTTTATGTATTGTGCCATTGCTGATATCCCTTGCAGGATGCAGCCGCCAAGGCACACATGAAGCAGGCTACAGTCAAGTTGACGCAAAGACAGGATATACCGATCCGGTTCCTTCTTCTTATACGTCCTCTGCACAAGAGGCAGGGACCGTTGTGAAATTTGATTATGATTCAAAGGATTACGTCAGAGGAAGTGAGGAGATTGTTAAGACTGCTTATGTCTATCTTCCGTATGGATATGATGAAGAAGACAATGAGACAAAGTATGACATCATTTATCTGATGCATGGATGGGGAGGGCATGCCGGAGAGTATTTTGAAGATGCTTCCTTGAAAAATATATTTGACAATATGATCGCAAATAAAGATATACCTCCTGTCATTATTGTATCTCCGTCGTTTTACAATGCACGAAGCAATCGGGATTTTTCAAGCTCAATCGAGGAATTCCGACAGTTCCATAAGGATTTTGAAGAGAATCTGATGTCTGCTGTTGAAGGCGGCTTCCATACATTTGCAATGTCTTCCGCAAAAGAAGATCTGATGGCTTCACGAGATCACAGGATCTTTGGGGGATTCTCACTGGGTTCTGTCACGACATGGCTTCAGTTTTGTTACGGAAGCGACTATATCCACTACTTTCTGCCGATGAGCGGATCCTGCTGGTACTATGGCACATATGGTGATTTCCAAATCGAAAAGAATGTCGATTTCATTGAGAATCTGGTAAAAGAAGAGAATCTGGATGATAAGGGTTATTTCATATACTTTACGACAGGTACAAATGATACGGTCAAGTCACAGAGCCTGCAGATGGCGGAAGAAATGCTGAGAAGAGAATGCTTTACTACAGATCATTTCAGGTTTTATCAGAAAGAAGAAGGCTATCATGACTTCAATGCCGTACAAGAATATCTGTACAATGCATTACCGTTGTTTTTGAAAGAAGAATAGGAGGAGAAGATGAATTCATTTACGTACAGTTATCCGGTTAAGGTGTATTTCGGAGAAAAAGCGGCAGAAAAGAATCTGACAGCAGAATTGGCAAAAACAGGACCTAATGTTCTGTTGGCTTATGGTGGAGGATCCATTAAGAAAAACGGAATCTATGAAGAGCTGTTGGGCATATTGAAAGATGCGGGAAAAACAGTGACGGAGTTCAATGGCATCATGTCCAATCCTACCTATGCAAAAGTACAGGAAGGGGCAAAGCTTGCCAAGGAGAAGCACATTGATTTTATCCTGGCAGTAGGCGGAGGCTCAGTCATTGACTGCTGCAAGATTGTATCTGCTCAAGCTAAGATGGATGCAGACATCTGGGAACTGGAGTATACGGATCATCAGCAGCCGACAGAGTTCATTCCCATGGGTGCAGTTGTAACGGCATTCGGTACCGGTGCGGAAATGAATAACGGTGCTGTCATCACCAATGAAGATAAAATGCTGAAATCTGCGCTCTGGGATGCTTTCTATGATTTCGCCATTCTGGATCCGGCATATACAATGTCAATGCCGCTGAAACAGGTTATTTCAGGTGCATTTGATTCATTGTCCCATTCGATGGAGACATACATGGGATTGCCGAGAGAAGTTAACCTTTCCGATGAGATCAACGAGGCAACACAACGAAATATTATCCGCAATATACGTTCAACAATACAGAATCCCAATGATATGCAAGCAAGGAGTGAACTGATCTGGGCTGCAGCTATGGCGGAAAACGGCATCTTAAAGATCGGCAAAGCTACCGATTTCCAGTGTCACATGTTGGAACATCAACTCGGTGCATACACTGACTGCAATCATGGACAGGGACTTGCAGTTCTCCATCCTGTGCTTTATCGACATATGATGCCTGAGGCAAACCGCCAGTTCGCACGGCTTGCCACAGAAGTCTGGGGAATTGATAAAGCAGGAAAAACAGAGGCAGAGCTTGCTGAAGCATTTGTTGAAACACTTGCAGAATTTGTCAAGGAAATCGGTCTGCCATCATCTTTTAAAGAAATGAATATTCCGGGAGATACCGACTTCAAAGCCATTGCCGATTCCACAATTCTGACAGGAGGATGTGCAAAGAAGTTTACAAGGGAAGAATTACTGGAAGTATTGCTGGAATGCAGATAAAAGGATGAAAAGGAAAATCATACCGGTACTGCTCTCTTTGTTTTGCCTGGTCGGATGCAGTGCACCGGAACAAAGCGAAAGTACCGCAGATACATTAAAGGAGCCTATGAAAAAAGAAGAAAATAACAGAAAAGGAAGTATACCTGAAACATTGGAAGAAATACCGATGGAATATGAATCATTGTGTGATCATCCCGGGAGACTGGAGAAGCTGACATATGAGACATGGGAGTCATTCACTTATGAAGATCACTCTCAAAAACTGATAAAGGAAGCATGGGTTTATCTTCCTTATGGATATGATCCATCGGAAAAATACAATATCTTTTATTTGAGTCATGGCGGCTGGAGCAATGAAACGACAATCATGGGTACAGATGATTCGCCAAATACATTCAAGAATGTTATTGACCATGCCATGGAAGAAGGAAAGATTCAGCCGATGATCCTCGTTTTTCCTACTTACAATAACACCAGCCGGAGTGACAGTGGGGATTACAGTCTGGCAATACAGTTGACAGACAATTTCCATAATGAACTTGTAAATGATTTACTTCCTGCTGTGGAAAGCAGATACAGCACATATGCAGAAGATACAAGCACTGAAGGTTTGATAGCTTCCCGTGACCACAGAGGATTTGGCGGCTTTTCGATGGGGTCTGTCAATACATGGTGTACATTCCGCTATGCAATGGATTATTTCCGATATTTCATGCCAATGAGCGGAAATTATACGACAGACGGACAATATATGGCAGATATGGTAATGGAACAGGGATATGGATCAAAAGATTTCTTTATCTATGCGATGTCAGGACCGGATGATTTTGCCTATGACGCATTCAAAAAACAGATTGAGGCAATGGGTGAAGTGTCTGATACATTCATCTATGGGAACAATGAAACAGAAGGCAATCTTGCTTTTCGCGAAATGGAAGGATATCCGCATGGACCCCAGGCATCAAACCTGTATACCTATAACGGATTAAAGTATTTCTGGTCTTTGCCGGATGAAACAACAGATGAGCCTTATACAAAAGACACGTTGATTCGGGATGTCATCGATGATCCGGTATTCGGAAATTACGGAAGACTGATCTTTCCTGTGGATCAAGGTTACATGAGTGGCAATAAGCTGGGCAATATGCGGCTTGTCTGGTATAACAACATCAATGCGGATAAAACCGTTGAAATTGCAAATTACATGCATGTCCATGCAGCCAACGGAGAGGTGATTTTCTATGATATCTATACAGATGAAGAAAAGAAAGAAGATCCCGCAAAGAACGATACAGGATTATTCTTTTTCAAAGGAAATCCGCATGAAAAGTTTGCAATTTGCAATGCCGGCGGTGGATTTGCCTATGTTGGAGCAATGCATGACAGTTTTCCGCATGCTCTTGAACTTTCCAAAAAGGGGTATAATGCGTTTGCGCTAATATACCGCCCTGGTGCACAGACTGCTTGTGAGGATCTTGCTCGAGCGATATCCTTCATCTTTGACAATGCGGATGCACTGGAAGTGGATACAGATTGTTATTCGCTTTGGGGAGGCAGTGCAGGAGCACGGATGGCGGCTTATCTCGGTACATACGGCCCGGCGTATTTCGGAGGTGAAAATCTTCCGAAACCGGGAACAGTTGTCATGCAGTACACCGGACATACGGATTACCGCAAGGATGATCCGCCTACCTATGCATGTGTTGGCTCCGATGACTACATTGCAAGCTGGCAGACGATGAAAAGAAGACTGGAAGCGATGTCGGCAGAAGGGATTGCAACGGAGTTTCATGTCTACGGTGGCTTATCCCATGGATTCGGCCTTGGTCTGAATACCGTTGCTGAAGGATGGATCGATGATGCGGTTGCCTTCTGGCAGTCAAATATAAGATAACAGTATCAGCGGCATGTTTAAAACTGCCGCTTTTTAATATATAGAAATTGAGATTGCAAAGGATGAAAGACGTTGATAGAATAACGATAGTTAGCAATTTCTAACTTAAAATGACGGAGAACTGCAGGAGTTGCTCCTATGAGTAAGGCGTCTGAAAAAATCATAAAAACAATGGTGAAAATCAGGAATTTCGGTTTGATTCCTCTGCCCGATGTTGAAGACACAGATATCAACATGCTTAAGGCAAGGGTGTATAACCGCAAGCATCCTTTCGTTATGCCAAAAGATAAAAAAGCCGGTTATCAGACGATTCATATCGGTGGATACGACTGTCTGATCATTACCCCGAAAACTGTTGATGGTTCTTCCGAGGGAATCCTCTATCTGCATGGCGGAGGGGATAAAAATATATGGAAGGAAGAGATTGTGATTGCCCGCAAATATGGTGAAAAGACAGGCAGAATGATCTATTATCCTTTGTATCCGGCAATTTCTCAAGCACCTGTCGTAAAAGCTGCAGATTATATTTATGCCCTGTATATGCATATGTATGATGAGTATAAAGGGAAGGTTTCTGTCATCGGATCATCATATGGAGGATTGCTGGCTTTTCAGCTGATTACCTGGATCAACCGGAACGGGATAATCCATATGCCGGAAAGAATGATTCTGCATTCTCCGTTTGCTCTTTGCAAAACACAAGAGGAATGGGATAAAGAAAAGATATGTTCCCTAAAAGATCCAATGGTAGGACCCGGTTCTATGAAATATATGAAGAATATGATTTTCAAGGCGGACAGGCATACTCCGGATTATGCGGTCTATCCTTCCAAAATGGATTTTCATCATGCACCGGAAACATTTGTTTATTATGGCGAAGAAACATGCCTTTGCATAGCGGATAGTTACAGACAAGCCTATGAAAAAGCCGGCGCAGAAAACAGGATGCATATGAAGAAGGAAATGGGTTTGATGCATTGTTATGCCTGTATGCCGATCTTCAAAGAAAGCAGAAGGGATTATGCAGAACAGATTCATTTGTTACGAGGAGGGAGAAGCTGATGTATGAATCCAAAATATCGGATGTAAAATGGTGGATATATGACATAGCAGGAAATGCCGGATGGATTCTGTATTTCGCATGTCTGTATAAGTATCACGGAGTAATGCCTGCTTCTCTTGCGGCTGCAGAGATTATTCCTGCAATTCTGATCATCATAGGGATTATAGAGCTGGTTAATGAACGCATAAACAGGCTGGATCGCATTCTGACGAAAAAAAGGCTGTACAGAGGTTTCGGAGCTTTAACGGCAGGAGGCGTATGTGGCATGCTGGTCAATATGATCTGGTTTATCGCCTGCAAAGAAAGATATTGCATTATGATGCTCGGCGGAAGCTTTCTGTGCGCTTTATTTGCCTGGCTTTTGTTCAGGGAATATAAAATGATAAGCTGAACATAGGATAAAAATGAATCTCATGAAAACGGTTGCCTGCATGAAAAATGCAGCAACTTTTTTCGTTTGCACTTAAATTGTGCAAACGCATGCTGTTCACAAAAATATAAATATGCATTTTTTATCAAAAAAATGTGCAAATGCACAATTTATGTTGTATTATATGAGCAGGTTTGTGCTTATTCATAAGCTTTTGAACAATCATAATCAAAACTGCATTAGATAATGAACAGGCATAAAACAACTGGAAGAGGATATTGGAAGGAGAAAGTATGAGGATCCACAAAGTATTCGCATTGGCAATTGCGGCAGGATTATTAATTGCTTGCGGAACAGCAGGGACATCCAACCACGGTGAAGAAGGTGGCGGGGAAGCGGAAAACAGAGAATATGTGACTATTTTTCCCAAAACAGACAATTCACTCGTTGGTGACACAATGCCATTTTATGACAACGGCAAAATGAACATATTCTATCTTGCCGATCAAAGAGATGGTAAGACAGGATATCATCCATGGGCGTTATTCACAACGGAGGACTATTGCAATTATGAAGATATGGGAATTGTCATTCCGTATGGTGAAAGTGCGACAGACCAGGATATTGCCCTTGGTACCGGTTGTGTCATGAAAGACCAGAACGGCATGTATCATGCTTTTTACACAGGACATAATGACTATTATGACCCGAAGGAAGCAATCATGCATGCTACAAGCAGCGACATGCTGAACTGGACAAAGATTCCGGAGGATACGTTTATCGCAAATGAAAAGTATTCCCGTGATGATTTCCGTGACCCGTATGTATTCTATGTACCGGAAGAACAGCAATACTGGATGCTGGTGGTTACAAGAAGCGAGGGAACCGGTGTCATTGTCAAGTATGTATCCAAGGATCTCAGCAAATGGGAAGATCAGGGAGTTTTCTTTGAGGATGACCTCGGTTTTGGTACAAACATGGAATGTCCTTCCTTGTTGCAGTTCAATGGGAAATGGTATCTGGCCTTTTCCGATCAATGGCCGGATCGTGTCGTGCATTACCGTATAGGCAGCTCTATTAACGGACCTTTCCTGAAACCGGAACAGGATACGATTGACGGAAACGGATTCTATGCGGGAAGAATGGAAACAGATGGTACAGACCTGTATCTGGTCGGCTGGAACGGAACCAAAATTAAGCATGATGATGCAAATGATTACGACTGGGCAGGAAACACGGTTGTACATAAGCTTCGTCAAAAGGAAGACGGTACACTTGCAGTGGTTGCCAATGACAAGGTTGTTGAAAAGATGAACCATGAACTGAGTAAGACACCTGTCAAAATGACGAATACAATTAAGCCTCTGGATAACGGATTCGAATTATCCGGTAACCAGTATGAACTTGTACAGTTCCCGGCATTCTATGACAGCGGTCGTGTAGAAGTTGAGATCAGCGGATTTGAAGGGGATGATCTGTTCGGTATCGCTTTTGCACCGAATATTGAAAATGTGAGTGCATTGAACTATGTGTTCAATGTTCCGGAAAACAGAATTGAATTCTATAACACAGAACAGATCACAGAAGGTTATGCAGAGTCTTACATGGATTATGATTTTTCGGGAAAAGATTCGATTCATGTGACGATGCTTGTGGATGATGGCGTAACCTGCCTGTATCTGGATGATGAAATTTCTTTGACCGCAAGAATGTACCGTTCCGTCGGAACAAACTGGCAGTTCTTCGGTGTCAATGCAGGCGTAACATTTGATAATGTCGGAATTTATGACTGAAAATATGGAGAATGATTATGGAAAAAGAGTCTGAGAAAAAGTCAAAGAAAGTTCTGTTTGGCTTTCTGTCTTCCAAGGCAAAAGCAATCATAGCTGCATGTGTTGCAGTTGCTGCAGCAGCCGGCGGCCTGATCTTTGCGCTTCTGAATAATGCAGGCGGAAAAACAATCTCTCAGGATGTTGAGCTGATTGATGCATTCTGGCCTGATGCCTTTGTGGTACAGGCATATGACGAGCCTCCTTTTGCGGATGATCCAAACCGTACAAACAATGCATTTAACGTTATTGATTTCGGTGAACAGGGAAGCAATGGCTGGTTCTATCGTTTCGGTGATTACAAGAGACCTGAAAGATCTGAGCGTTGTACAATGTTTGACGGCGAAAAATACTCTCAGCCGGGTGCAACAGGTCTTGAAATCAAGAATAATTTCGTACATACAGCAGATAGAATATCTCCGATTCTCGAATGGCGTGCAGCAGAGAACGGTAATGTAAACATTACAGTGTCCTATGTAAAGAACGTTAACGGTGATGCAAATCCAAGCTATCCGGATGGTGTACAGTTGCTTGTTTACAAGGGAAGCGAGCTTCTGGAACTGCAGACTGTTCCGATCTACACAGACGCAGAGAATTTTGCGCAGATCAGACTGGATAATGTTGCGGTTGAAGAACTTGAAAGCCTGTATTTTGTCGTTAACCCATCTGCAAACAATGCCTATGACGGCGGTAGTTTGTATGTAGCAATTGCAGATGTCAATGCACAGCCAAAGACAGCTTCTTATACAAGCCGCAGCGATAACAACGCTGACAGTATCGAAGACTTCGGTCCTCAGGGAAGCAATGGCTGGACTTACATGTACGGAACAAGTCCGAGTGATGCTGCTCTTGCTTCTCACGAAGTTGAAGGCGAATATATTAACTGCACTTCTCCGAGTTTGACAATCAAAAAGGATTTTATTCATCCTTCTTTGAATCATAATGCAATACTGGGATGGGCTCCGGCTGTAAACGGAAATATTGATCTCAGAATCAAATATACAAAATTTGAACAGAACGACGGTATGCCGGATTTCCCGGATGGCGTCAAGCTGAAAGCATTTAAGAATGACACTCTGATTTATGAAGAGGATGTAGCTGTATTTGCTCAGGAAGAAAATCTGGTTAAATACAGAATTCCTTCACTTTCTGTTACAACTGCAGATCGTCTGTATTTCATGGTCGATTGTGCAGGCAACTCCTCTTATGACGGCGGTGCACTGGATGTCACGATTATGGATATTCGTGGTGCAACAACCGAAAATGATATCAGTATTGATGAATCTGAAATCCGTCAGAATATCGCAAATGTCATGACTGACTTCGGTCCTCAGGGAAGTAATGGATGGTTCTTCCAGACCGGTTACGGTGATGATCCTTTCCATGCATATAATATGAGCCCATATGACAAAGGTATGGACAGATATTTCAGTGATAACTGGCTGGAGATCAAACGTGACTATGTCAATACAGGTGAACATGACTGTTCTGCAATCATCAAGTGGAAAGTTGCCCAGAACGGAACTGTATCCGTCAAAGCAGCTTATACAAAGATGAAGAATGAAGATGCAAACCCTGCATGGCCGGATGGTACAAGAGTGTCTCTGTATCTGAACAATCAGCTTCTTGCACAGCAGACATTTGCACCGGAAGTCAACAGGGAAATCACAAAGCGTCTTGATATTCCTTCTCTCAAAGTTAACAGAGGCGATTATATCACAATGGTTGTCAACGGCATCGACAATAATGCATATGATGGCGGTAAGTACGAATTCTCCATTATGAGTACAAGCGGTCTTGTCGGCAATACCGAAAGAAATGTTCCGGCAACTTATGATGGCAAACGTGTCAATTTTGCATCGACAAAGGATGACTTTGGCAAACAGGGTTATAACGGCTGGTACTACCAGTATGGATATAACAGGGATCCGTTCTTTGCGGTCAACATTGAAAAATGCGAAAACAATGAAAAGTACTACACAAAAGACGGTGTAGAGATCAAGAAGGATTATATTGTTCCGGGTCCTAACGGAAAATCTGCCAATGTCAAATGGATTGCCGCAGAAACCGGCAAGATCAACATTGATTTACAGTACACAAAATTAAAGAACGAGGATGCCAACCCTGCATGGCCGGATGGTGTTACAGTATTGCTGATGAAGAACGGAACCGTTCTGAGGTCCGAATACTTTGCACCGCTAACAGACAGGGAAGTTACAAAAGACCTCTCGATCAACGGTGTAAGCGTGAATAAGGGTGATGCAATTACCATGATCGTTGATCCGGGTGCAAACCCTGCTTATGACGGTGGTAATTACAGATTCGTAATTGAAGATGCAAACAAAGTACCTACAGTCAAAGTCGGAAACAACGACAACTTTACAAATCTCGGTGCTCTGTCCTCCATTGAACAGGGTACAGACGGCTGGTGGTTCCTCGAAGGAACACAACCTTCCGGTGCGAAAGTTCTGACAAAGAAGACTGAGGACGGTCTGGGTTATGAATCCAGAAGATCCGAAGGTCTTGTCATGAAGAAGGATATGGTACATGCAGGTGCCACCCTTGATCCGATCTATCAGTGGCTGCCGGGTGAAGACGGAAGAGTCAACATCAAAGGAACATACATCAAGTGGGGACAGGAAGATCCTAATCCCAACTGGCCGGATGGCGTCACTGTCAAGGTATGGCATAACAATGAACTGCTCTACACCCAGAAGGTCACGGTCAAACGCGGCGACGGCAATGACAATGTCATTAACTTCAGTTTCAATAACAGAGCAGTCAAGCGCGGTGACAAGCTGAGCTTCCAGATCTGCCATGACGGCAACTGGGCATGGGACGGCGGTAATTTGTCAGTCGTCATCACACCGGTTGAACCCGCACCGACACCTGCAAACAGAGACAACAATACTGTTTTGCTTGATGACTTCTCAGGCACACAGGGCTATGAAGGCTGGTATTACGGTTTCTGTGACTGGGACGGCAAGAACTTCTCAATGATTGCCTATGACAAGGCAAATAACAGATACTACGACGGCTCGAAGATTGAACTGAAGAAAGACTATGTTGCGCCAGGAAATGGCAAGAACGCAGCTTACAAGTGGATTGTCGCAAAAGACGGCACAATCAATGTCAAAGGCAGCTACACCAAGTTCGCAAACAATGGTGATCCGGAAGCCAATGGCACAACTGTCAGAATCTTCGTCAATGGAGAGGAAATGGAATGGATGGGGGCCGAGGGCAACTTCGCCGAGGACAAGACTTCTTACTTTGATAAGGTCTTTGAAGTCAAAGCAGGAGATGTCATCATCTTTGCGGTCAATCCGGAAATGAATGATTCTCTGGACGGAGGCAGACTCGCGATCAAGATCAGTGAAGTTAAACCGCTTCCTGAACCATATCCTGAAGACAGAACAAACAATACAGTGCTGGTTGATGACTTTGGTGACCAGGGTTACCAGGGCTGGTACTACGGTTCCTGTGACTGGAATGGCGCAAGTTTCAAAGCGGTCCAGAATAAGGATGGCGACGCATACGTCGGAGACGATGGACTTGAACTGAAGAAAGACTTCGTGCATCCGGGTCCTGACGGAGGTCAGAGCGTAGCTTATAAGTGGGTCGCAGCTGAAGACGGAACGATCTATGTAACCGGAGAGTATGTGAAGTTTGCGAATGAAAAGGGTAACGGAACAACATTCAGAATTATCCTGAATGATGACTATGATCATCCTAAATTCTTTGACGCAGGCGGAACAAGCAATGCCGACAGAACCCTCAGTTTCAATGAATCATTTGAAGTTAAGAAGGGTGATGTTCTGATCTTCGCAATCAATCCTGAAGGCAACAACGAGGAAGATGGCGGCAGGCTCTCTGTCAAGATCAGCGACACAAAGGAAGCAGATCCTGAACCATATCCTGAAGACAGAACAAACAATACAGTGCTGGCTGACGACTTTGGTGACCAGGGTTACCAGGGCTGGTTCTATGGTGAAACACTGTGGGATGGAAAAGAATTCAAGTTTGTCAATAAGAATGATGAAGGCAATTATGCAGGAAGTAATGGGCTCGAACTGAAGAAAGACTTCGTACATCCTGGCGAAAATGGAGATCACTGTGCAGCATATAAGTGGGTTGTGGCAGAAGATGGAACAATCTATGTGACAGGCCAGTATATGAAGAGCGCTAACAACGAAGGAAATGGCACTACATTCAGAATCATTCTGAATGAAGATATCGATGGTGCCAAGTTCATCGATGCAACAGGAACCAGTGCAGTAGACAGAACCTTTGACTTCAATGAAAAATACGAAGTCAAAAAGGGTGATGTTCTAATCTTCTCAATTAATCCGGAAGGTAATAATGGTTATGATGGAGGCAAGCTCTCTGTCAAGATCAGTGATAAGCCGGTTGAACCGGAAACAAAATTTTCCGCAACATATAAGTATGATCAGGAATATCCGGAAGCAGTCAAAAACACACTGCCGACGGATGACACTCAGTATAGCGATGGAGCGACAGTTACCGCAAAAGCACCAAGTAAAAAATCAGTTGAAGGTGAAAAAGACGGACAGAAAGGCACTTATACATTTGACGGCTGGGATGCTGATTCCAAGAAGGTAAGTGGCGCTAATGTCGAATTCACCGGAAAGTGGACATTTACAACTGAGGAAGTTAAGTATTCCGTAACATACGAATATGATCAGGAATATCCGGAGGTTGTAATGGCAACATTACCGACGGATGAAAATCAGTACAGCAACGGTGATATTATTACCGCAAAAGAGCTGTCAGCTGAAACTGTTAAGGGTGAAAAAGATGGCGAAACTGGAGTTTGGAAATTCAACGGCTGGGATGCTGAATCCAAGAAGGTAGAAGGCGCTGACGTCGAGTTCACCGGAAGCTGGACATTTACAGCTGACAGGACAAACGACGCGGATCTTGCGACTGACTTCTCTGACAAGCAGGGTAATAACGGCTGGCATTACGGCATGTGCGACTGGGATGGCAAGAGTTTTGAAGAGCTGCCATATGACAGTGCCGAAAACAGGTACATGAAGAAAGACGGCGATAACTTTGTTAAGCCAGAGCTGAAGCCGGACTTCGTAGAGCCAGGAAGCGGCAGGAACGCAGCATACAAGTGGGTTGCGGCAAGAGACGGAGAAATC
>CACXCB010000318.1 GCA_902766005.1 uncultured Erysipelotrichaceae bacterium
TCCTCCTTTCCTTGTTCGTACTTCCTTACTTTCCCAGTATGGATTCCCCGCCATAGGCAGCAAAGTAAGACATTGTCTTCTGGCAAACCAACACCATGGCTGCGGTTACGTGGAGCGGTTGTTTGGGGCATGAGGGATTGCTGTGCGGATGGCTTGGAATTTCAGAGTTTTCAGACAATTTATTATACCATTTGAACGCCTGGAATTCAATCTGTAGAAGGCAGTTTAACGCCGTTCCATGCAAGTACAAGTTCCCCATGCTTCTCCAGCAGCCGAACGAGGAAATCACAAATCCGTTTTTTCATATCGCCACCACATTAGCCTCCAGAGCCAGAGCGATTAATCTTAACTTCCTTAACTTTACCCACTAAAACATTTCAAGGACAGCTTCTCACCCTGATATCGGATGATCAGCTGTCCTTTTCTGTTAGTCTTCTGATTTCAAAAAGCTCATGATCTCTTCATAGCTGCGGCTGCTTTCCTGGAAGGCGGCGATCAGTTCTTTGCTTTGGATCTCCTTCTTCCTTTCCTGCTGTTCTTTCAGCTCATTGACTGCCGCATCATATTTTTCTTTGGCTTTGATCACTTCTTTCCTGGCTCTTTCGATTTTCTCGTCAATCGTAATTGTCCTTCTTGCCATCTTTCTTCTCCAGACTCTCCAGCTGTATGCTTAACTCTTTCGCTCTTGTTTTGATGTACTTTTCATCAAGACCGAATGCTTTCAGTATCGTTTTCTGCGTTGCAGTCACCGCATGGCTCAATCGGTATACCCGGTCGCTGTATCGAATCATCTCGATCTTCTCAAGTTCCCTGATTGCTGCCGGCACATCCAGATAGTTCCTCTTTACATCATTCTCAAGCATGTATTCTTTCATCTTCCGGTATATCCGGTTCCGGATGATCAATGCCGCAAACTCTATGAAGATCTTCGCTTCTGCCGATTCTTCTGAATATACGCGCAATGCTTTATTTCCAAGATATGACTTGTCTCCTCTGAACAGTTTCTCTGAGGCATCTCTGCTCTTGTACAGTAGCAGCGCTTCCTTTGCCGTCATCTTCTTCGATGTAATGATAATGAAGTATCCGCACAGCTTTGTTTCTGTACTTGTTACATCAGTTCTTTCTATTGCAAGCTGGAATGTCTGATCTTTTTCTCCTTCATTCCAGTAAACCAGATCAAAATATCTTTTGAAGGAGTCCGGTATCTGTTCTTTACTCCCTTCCATCTTCTTCAGATACTTTGCCTGTTTATTGATATTCTTCTCCAGCTCGTCTCTTTCAGATGCCGCTTTATGATCGCTGTAATAGATATGGAAGTATCTTTCTTCTTTATCCGATTGAAACAGCCTTTTCTTTACTGTTATGCCGCTGACATGGAATTCATCGATTCTGTTCTTCCCGCTTTTTTCGAATTCACCTGCTATATCGAGAATTGTCTTTGCCGCAAGTTTCTTCATGCCTTTCATCATGATGATGAAGTCATACCCGTTATTATCCATGTAATGGATATTGCCTTCGCTGAAATATCCCCTGTCCAGAATGAAACCGATCTTCTTATATCCGTATCCTTTCGCTCTTTCCAGCATATACTGCAGCTGTGAGACATCCACGATACTTCCGCAATAGTCTTCATAGAACAGCGACTCATTGTTTTCACTGTCATAGGCAATACTGTAATTGATCACAGGCTTGTCTATGCCTGTCTTTGAATGACCGGATTCAGCCAGTTCGATATCTCCCGCCTGACAGATCTTGTTTGTGCTGTCATAGGAGATATAGATCTTCTCTCTGTGGTCTCTGTTCTCATTCCATTCATTCAGAAACCGGACACTCTGATCAACCGTAATGGAATTGATGAATTCAGAGACAGCGGTATCACTGTATATATGCATATCCCTTGTAAACAAAGGATGATTGTAAGCATAGTCCGGATAATACTGTCCGGCATTGTTTTCTTCGATCAGAGAATATGTCATCAGATCCAGAAACAGACCGTAATCCGGTCCTATATACTTACTGATCATTCCCGGAATACCATAATCCTTCATAATCTTTTCAATCAGTATATAGGCACCGGCTCTTAAGCAGGAGCTTCTGTCAAAGGTATCAATATCCGGAAATTCCGCATCTGGGAAGAACTTATAGAAGTTGGGATTCGGATACATAATGGAGCGATCCTTTTCTTTTACAAGCTTTCCGATCGTGGTTCTTTTCGCAATTGTATACTTTTTGTCAGGCTTATAGACACGGTCATATTCATAATTGACATAGACAGCTTCCTTGCGTTTTTTGAAAGTAATCTTGCCTTGAGAAGGCGGGACAGGAACAGAGAAAGAGAAGAACATAACGGCCTCCTATTTAGTTAGTATACCCACTAAATATTATAACATCATCAGATGCTCAAAACAACAAAAACGGCCGATTTCTCGGCCATTTCAGAACATTCTTATTCAGTTTAGTGGGTAACGATCAGGAAGTTAAGAGATATCGGTATAAGGAGACAAAATACCCGTCGGTCCAGAATTCTCCTCCCCACAATTTTTTCTTCACTTCCGGGTGTTCAGCAAATATGCGCCTGGCAGTCAAACTCTTGACGATACGAATGATCTCGCTCGGGCTTTTCGTCGGGACAGACTGTATCAGGAAATGAACATGATCCCTGTCCACTCCTATCTCCAGAAACTCGATCCATTCGTACCGCAGCTCGATGCCCTCGCATATTTGCCTTAGTGAGGCGTCAACACTTTCATCAAAAACGACCCGACGTTATTTTGCCGGACACACGAAATAGTACACAAGATTCGATACGTTGTTATGCGATAAATCCCAGTAACTGCTCTCTGCCATGAAATAAGTAGCCGTCCTCTCATGATATATTATACACCTTCGCCTCCGCTCAGGCGTATAGCGTCTCCGACGATAATATCATTCGAGCTTCTACGCGGCAAGCAGCGGGGAAATGCCCAGCAACTTCGACAGTTGCCTGTCTACGTTATTATAACCTTTGATTGATCTTCATTAATAAATATTATCCTCAGGAAATTCAAAACTGTAATCGTTTAGATAAGCCCATTTACAAAATTTTTCTACTTTTTCTTTAATATCAATATTTAAAGTCCATTCATGAGTGAAAACCTCTAAAAAGCCCAATTGATTATTCCATGCATCTGTTTCAAATTCTTTTAGCTTCTTAGAAACATTTTCAACATACTCAACCCTTATATCGGTAGATATAAACTGAATATTAAGGCGCTCATCAAAGTACTTATCATGACAATAAATATATTTATTTGCTTGACCATCTAGATAATAACTCTGTCGGACATCATCTGCAGTAAGCAAACCAACAATTGGCTGTATGCTCGATTGCTTAATAGATATAATGTTATTTATATTTCCTTGATAACTTTGCAATCTTATAAAATTATCAATTGAATCTGAGCCTACTATCCTTTCTAATTCTGAGACTGTTAATAAATAATCGTCTATTAAGACAGCCGAATCATATGTAGTGTTAGCATTTACAGTATGAAATCCAAAGCGTAGCCAAGAACTGTTTGACAAGAATTCTTTTTGGTATCGACTTGAAACTTTGCTTAAATTAAAATCACCTGTGCTATAGTAGCAAAAGCAAGAGACGACTATTCCATACTTCTCGTGCAATTCCTTTAACCACGCAAAAGTAGTATTTTCAAAAATAGAATTATACTCATTTTCAGTCAAATCCTTAAAACATAAAATTGTATCATCAATAGAGAAATGAAATTTTTTATCATCCATCATATTCTCATCTTGATATACTTCATGTCTATTAAAACTCTTATTCGGAATTAGAGAATCTGTATTATCTAGTACCCCCCCCCGCCACAAGAGCAACTCCCATGACTAAAACTACCATTGTTCCGAGAAATACTGGTTTTATATATCTGGACAATTTATCTGGAAGCATTTTATTAACGAGATATTTAAACTCAGATGTAAAAGAAAGAACAAATCCAGAAAATAATATGGCTAGTGATGCGATCAATATTGCACGAACAAAAAAGTTTAACCATGTTGTACCTGGTATACCTCTAACAACATAATACGCCAAACAAATATCGGCTAAAGACAGAGCAAAATAAAAAAACAATTTTTTCAGATACGACAAGTATGAGACTTTATATACGTATTTAGAAATTATATAGAATCTAGAAAACAAATAAATCAATGATGTAACAAATGTTCCTATTAGCACTCCATTAACTCCAAGTGATTTTACTAAAAGAGCTGAAATAGTAATATTCAATATCGCAGATATTATAATAATGGGTCTGTCATAACGAAATAATTTATATATAGTAAAAACCTGAGATGGTAGTTGCATTAATATTTGTAAAAGCAAATTAATACCCAACCAAATGGCTGTTGTAAAAGAAAGCATTAGCGTTTTTCCAAAGTACCGTTCAATAAATGGCTGGGCAAGTAGAGTAAAACATACCATGCAAAAATTTCCAATGAAATAATTTGCACACAAATAATAGTCAGTCATTCGTTTTTGTTCAGCTATCGTCTTGCCAGAATTAATAAAGTTCCCGAAAGTCGCTTGAATTGAGGAAAGTAACTGATTAGTTATGGTGGTAAGATGCACTGTTATCATTGTATAATTCGACAAATAGCCAGCAAGTAAAGATCCCCTGAAAACAGAGATTATCACATTGTCAGTTCCATAAAAGACAACAGCTCCTATCCTAGATATGAATACATCTTTCACATAGCGAATAATTTGAGGCTTATATTCATCATATAACTCTCTATCAGGATTATTCAGTATTTTTCCATACAATTTATCGCAATGAACAGATAGTAATAAATTAGAAATGATGTTTTTTGCAATATTCAGAGATAGAAACACAATATAACTTGGGAAAATAAACAGTGATGCAATCTGCATAATTGTCATCACGAAATATGTAATTGTATCTGTAATATTAGTTATATATGATTTCTGATCTGCAATGATCAATGTTCGCTTATATGCTAAAAAATACGTTGATACAGTACCTGTTAGATTTATGTAAAATAATATCCTCAAATATAATGGACTTACGCTTGAGTCAGGAATAATTTGATCCAAAAATATAGATACAATTAGACCTATTATTAAAACCACAAAGCCCATTATATTATATATTCTTTTATATAAGCTCATCAGTGCAGCTATACGCTTCTTGTCATTTTCGGCTAAAGGTTTATATAAGAAACTTGTAACTGCCACACCAATCCCTAAATCCGCTAAATTAAGCATTTGCAGAATATTCGAAAAGACTGAATTATAGCCCAAATAAGACATTCCAAGCGTCAAAATGAATATCTTTCTAACTACAAAACTTAAAATAATTTGTAGAAGCTGAGATCCTAATGCAACAGTAGAATTGATATATATTTTTTTTGCTCTATTCATTTTTGCCCAATTGTCTTTCTTATTTTTCTTATGATTTTTTCTTTTCTATCTTTTTTAATGGCTTTCTTTGTATCCTCAAGACACCTTTTCTTCCTTTCATCACTATATTCTTTATTGCTGTCATATAATTTTGTAGAAAAAAATTCTTTGCATTCTTCTTTCAGCCAATGCGTTCCATCATTACATTTTCTGTCTCTCTCCTCTGCATATGTTGGACATTCAAGCTCAGGAATATTACCTAAAGCCAAAAAAGCATGACCATTATAGCAATGTGGTAATCTACAGCATCCAATTGCCCTAAAGTTCATAGGAGAATCATCACATATATTTCCAAGAATATCACCTACATAGCATTGTTTATACTCCCCATTTTCAAAGTTTAACTTAATACTCCAATCTCCTGCATAGCAAAATTCTTTTCGTCTTTTGTTAAATGTACTAAATTTAAAATCAAACATCGGACTTTCAAATTGTCCCCAAATTTTCTGATATTCATCTCTAGAATAATCAGTTAAAAGAGCAATTTCTTTTGTATCCATGTCCCGTGCAACCGTAATATGAGGAAGTGCCCCAAAGTTCTTTAAAGAGAAATCTTTTATGTCGTCAATATATTCTATCAATTCATCATGTGGTGTAATCTCAATAGAATAGGAAATATTTGAGTTCTTTATCTTATTTACATTATCAACAAATGTTTGCATAAGATCAGTTTGTTTAAGCATTAAATAATGAAAAGAAAACTTAATCATCAATCTAGATTGTTCTTCATAATTGAGCGTATTGATTAATTCATCAAATTTCTTTGTTATTGTCCCATTTGTGATTATATCTGCATAATGTCCCATATGAGTTATATTTTTAATAAACTCTATCAGCTGTGGATGTAGCATTGTCTCACCGTCCGCACACAAGTTAAAGTATGCAATACCGCCAAGCCTTTCTGGTGACAATTTTTCCGCCAATTTGTCAGGAGGAAGAACAAAATTTTCAATACTCCTTTTTTTTATGTTTCTCAAGTAACAATATTGGCATTTAAAATTGCATGCAGTTACAGGAACATAACATGTTATAAATCTCTTAATTGTATCCATTATATTTCTTCCCTTCCCCAAAGTAAAAAAACAACTATAGATTTCTGAACGATAATTCGGTGAGTCCTTTCAACGTAACTTTTCCTTTAATATCTCAAATTCATTGAACAATTTACACGGATGTACCTCTATGTGATCTAAGTTCAGTAATTTCGTTATATCCTCGCCTAATTTTTCATAGCTAGATAAAATAATGAAGTTTTGATCTGAAAGCCACGTTTCAAATGTTGATCGAATTTTATGATTGTTATTTTCAAGAACCACACATGGTGTTTTTGTAATATAGCAAAAAATCATACCATGTAATCTATCTGTAATAGCCAAGTGTGCCTTCGAAAGTTCTGTAAGGTAATTAGTGATAATTGCTTTCTTATCCACATTGTAAACAATATCACATGTATCCATATTGCGTAATATGTACTTATTATGTAAGACTTTCTCTATAGCATCTTCTTGTTCACTCATCTTTACCGCTTTTTCTTTATCATCCCTTAAAATACATGCAATCCAGTTTTCTCTCCTGTCGCAAGGTATATTTACTGAGCCGCATAAAGAAAAAACAATATCAGGTGTTAGTAATATTGTATTCTCTACAATCTTCTTATAAGAATCATATGAAAACTCTTCTCTTGCAACAAGAGTTAAGTCACTACAACGTTTGCATGTTTTTATAAAAGCATCCTTATACGGATTCCCTTCATCTGAATCTTCGAATAGTATAGTTTGTGGAAATGATACTATTTTATAATTTCTAAATTCACGCAAAATAAAGCGTCTAGGTTCTTCTATAAATTCATATAGTGTTCCATTATTTCCACCACCAATGAGAGTAATTAACACATTTTCCTTTGGAAGTTTCTTGATAGATTCCATATAACTATATGTCTGACCTACTGGAATTTCGATTATTTCATAGCCTGGCAAATTATTAGCAAGAAACAAATGCTGAGCATATGTTATGGCAATATCACCCAAATTGTTATAATCCGCCGCCAAAAAAATAAAAGCATATTTTTTCTTTACATCAAATACCACTTTACTCTTCTTCAATCTACTTTTAATAAATTTTGTTATTACTTTCTTTTTTATATATATCGTATTTTTCCAATAACAATTCATCATAATTGGTCTCCTCCAATATGTGATATAGATGTATAATTCTCGGAGAAATATTATTATCCTATATCTATTTTCCAAACAATTTCATGAACAAATATTTATTATGGATCAATAAATTCCATTTAATTTTTTTCTTGATAGTCAGTAAATGATATCCATCTTTTTCATGACACAATAATTGATAGGAAACATCATACAATGGATCATTTACAGATAGATAGGGCAGACAATCAATACAAGTGTTAAGGAAAAACATTCTATTAATCATCATCTCCGGATAGATTTTTTTCAGTTCAACATATCTATTTACAGTTAACGCCAACTTATCTATATAATATTTTCTATTTCTATTATGCAAGATACTGCCATCTCTTTGGATATAATAATATAACTTATTTTTATTAAATGTTATCCTATTACTTTTAAGGAACAACTTATAAGTAGTCCCCAAGTCTTCCATATTTTTTCCTACAGGATATCTAATGTTCTCAAACAATTCAGATCTATACAATTTATTCCAAGCAAAATTTTGAAATTTATCAAACGAAAATAATAATTCAATTGCCGAATATCTATCGAACACTTCAACAGAATCAGTAGCATTATTATCACTTTTATAGTTGTCAAAATCATCATCGAATTTTTCTATATATGAAACACACGAGATATCTGCATTATTATTAATCATGTCAGAATAAAGAACACTATAAAAGTTATCACATATATAATCATCACTATCTATAAATCCTATATACTTTCCTGTAGCTCTTTCAATCCCATAATTTCTAGCATCAGATAACCCGCCATTTGATTTTTCATAATAGTGAATATTGTCATAAAGCCTTGAATACTCAATACATATATCGCGGCAATTATCTGGCGATCCATCATTAACTAGAATTATCTCAAGATTTTTATATGTTTGATTTAAAATGCTTTCTATGCATCTTCTTAGATATTTTTCAACTTTATATATTGGAACAATTACACTGATCAGTTCGTAATTATTAAACTTATATTCATTCATTCTTCCACATCCTAATATCATTCTTTTGATAATATGTTGAATATCTAACCTGATTTACTCATAAATAACCTAAAAGTCAGATACTACAATATATCTGAATATTCTTCACCTATTTTTTCACCTGTATTGTGTAATCAAAGCCAAAAGAAAAGTCCTATATAATATGGAGCTTCAAAAAATATGAGTAGATATACACTCAACAGAAATGAGGAACAGTCACTGCAAAATATTTAATGGTTTACATTAATATCTATACTATAATGCCCGCTTTGCAAGTCAGAAGATACTAATCATTGATTACAATCCATCAAACCATAAACCGATAATATTTGCTACTCCGCTTTACAAATTTTTATATTCATTTCTATTTCATAAGTATTTCAGATTAAACGAATCCTTTTACGCTTTTTGTGAATAGAGTATGTAGATGGAAGCAAAGCTAGGCCAATGAAAAAGACCCAATTGTATGTGATTTCAACAATGCTTGCAAAAAGCATCATATACACTAATGTCATAGCTCCATAGTTTATTTCTCCATCATCAGACTTTATGAAGCATTTATATAAATATACAAGGATTGCAATTGCTCCTATAAAACCAAAACGAATAATCCATTGAAGTAGACCATTTTGAGCATTCGAATAATAAATTGAAGCAGTTCTCATTGCAGCATTAGTATATCCGTATCCAAGATAAGGCTTTCTCGAAATGACCGGAATTATATATCTTGTATATATATTTAGTCTACCTGACAAATTCATATTTTTATGAAGAATATTAGTTATAAAATTACTAACATACTTATTCAAAAGAATAGTACTAAGTAAAAATGGCAATACGCCGGCAATAATAGCAAATGATACTGCAAAAGTTGGTTTAAATATTTTTTTCTTTATTTCTTCGGGTAAGATAAAAATCAATGGTATTACAAATGAAGCAAGTAATGCCGTAGTACATTTATAATACCAACATATGATTGCAGCCAAGATAAAAAATCCCAAGTATAATATCTTATATCTAATATATTTACTTATTTCCTTGCAATAAACAGAGTAAAAAAGTGAAGCTTGCATCAAAAAGAGATATGTTGTTGTAAATTTATTCCCAAATATATAAATAGATAAATTAGCATCTCCACTATCTATTCCAAACGTTTTGTTAATTAGAATTAGAGCAATTATGCAATATAATGAATTTATTTTTAACAAACATCTCAAAAGTACTTCTTTTCTTTCCGTTGTATCATACCAAAGGAACATAGAGCAAATTGCATAAAAATTTGCAGCATATAACACTCCATCAAGAAAAAATTTAAAAGGAACATGATCAATTATGTATGAATAAAATGATGACGCTATTATACTTAGGCATACAATTATAGAATGATTCCATAACAGTCTTTTTTTCTGTTTGTGTATTACATAAACAATAACAAGGGCAGTCGACATTATATGTAAAACCCTTCCTACAATTGACGGCATTATCGATGGTAAAAAAATTGATATAAATAATAAATATACCAACAAATTACTAGCCTTTACCTTAGTTACACTTCGTATCATTCTATGAATTCTTCTCCTACATAACCTGAAAACATCTAGCTTTTATTAACCAAATGTATTTTTATTCTCAATCCTTTTTATGATTTTTTCTGTTTTTGTCTCAATTTTTGCAGGTGTATATCCACAAAGTATTGCAAATGCTCTAATCTTGCATTTTGATTGCACTTTATGATTAAACAAAATATCCTTTTTATGTTGAATCAACACCTTTCTTATTTTCATAAATGTAGCTTTATCATTTACATTTAATACTTTTGGAGAAAGTTCAGTTACAACATATGCACATCGATAGCTTGCTGCTTTCAAAAGTTGTGGATAATTATCCTTTATATAATCATATTGCTTTTGAGCATGATCAATAATAACTAGATGTCTACTATCAAACTTCTCATTAATTATGCTACCGTTTCTTCTTCTATAGTAATACATAGGTAAATTACTTTGTACTACTATCTCAGCATCACCAAAAACCTTATACATCATCCCAAGGTCTTCATATAGAGCACCAACAGGAAATGGATAACGTTTAATTAATTCTGTTTTAAACATTTTGCATGCTGAAACTTGCATTTTAAAGCCATACAAAATTGCCTCTAAAGCTTCAATTTTGCTGTATTCACTTATCTTTTCATTTGAATAATCAATCTTCGGCGCTTCTCCTCCTTCCCAAATTGAGCAATGGCCCATCACAATAATATCTGCTTTATATTGATTAGCTAGTCTAATTTGATGAGAAATATAATCTTCTGAAACCCAATCATCTGAATCAATAAATGCTATGTATTTTCCCTTAGCAATCTTTGTCCCTGCGTTTCGTGCAGATGAGAGCCCTCCATTTGTTTTATGGACAACTTGTATTCTATCATCCTTCGCAGCATATTCATCACAAATAGCAGCACACCCATCTGTTGAACCATCGTCCACAATTATTATCTCTAAATTAGTATAGTCTTGTTTGATTATTGAGTTTATGCATTGATATAAATAAGGCTTCACATTGTAAACAGGAACAACAATACTCACTAAATCTATCATTCTCACCCACCATATTAATCTTAAATGTTGTATTGCTTACTTAATATTCTTAAAGTTCTTTCGATGCCACTTTGAATATTATATTTTGCTGTCCATCCTAGACTTTTCAGTTTTTTTCCGTCAAGCCTTGCTTTTGTTGCCTTACTATATCCAGCCGCTTCAGTATCATCTGGTAATTCAAATACTACTCTTGTACCTGAAATATCAGCAATAATCTTTGCTAAGTCTTTCAACATAAGATCTGAACGTTCATCTGCTATATTATAT
This sequence comes from uncultured Erysipelotrichaceae bacterium, assembly GCA_902766005.1. Classification (GTDB taxonomy): domain Bacteria; phylum Bacillota_I; class Bacilli_A; order Erysipelotrichales; family Erysipelotrichaceae; genus Bulleidia. The sequence goes on from CACXCB010000318.1 coordinate 11,545, forward strand.
GCTTCTCCATTTTCCCCTTTTAGTAGGATATATAACAGTCCACTTACAGCATCTGCTACATAGGTATAACTATAATATTGATTTCCTATCGATTTCAGAACGATATCTTCTCCTTCAATGCCCTTTCTAATAAATTGACTTATTGCTTTACTGTCACTCATTTTCATAGTCGCTCCATAAGAACGTGTGAAACGAGAAACTACTACATCCAAACCTTTCTGAGCCTTATAAGCCTGGCATAGTGCCTCTCCACACCTTTTACTTTCTGGATATCCGGCACGCATAGTATTACTGTTGATGTACCCACAGTAGTCTTCTTCAAACAATTCTACATCTCCACGATTTTCGCCATAAATTTCATTAGAGCTTGCAAAAGCAAATCTCGTAGCTCGATGCTCTACTGCAAAGTTAAGCATATTCTGTAATCCAATAATATTTGTAGTAATCGTGCCAATTGGATCGGTTGAGTACAGGATCGGATGTGTGTTTGATGCCATATGAAGCACATAATCAACGATTCCTAGATCGTCTCTCTTAAATTGTTTATTAATATCATAAGTTATGAATTTAAGAAGTTGGTTATCACTCCATCTTGAAAACCTATCTGATGCTTTCTGTGCATTTCGACTAAGAGCATAAACTTTACAATTCAGCCCTTCTTCGTTTTTTTTCATAAGTACATCAACAAGAAATGATCCAATAAGTCCCGTGGCTCCGGAAATCAGAATGCTTTTATTCTTCAATTTTAACCATGGAATATCAAGGCTTCCTACGTAATTGAGGTCTTCAATATACAAATCATTTTCATAAAGATTCATAAGTGTTTCCTTTTTATTTTAACCAATTGTCTTTATCTGATTTCAGATAAGCCTTAAACATTTCAAGATCATCTTTTGTAGTGAGCTTTATATTTTTATCTGATCCAGCTGCAAAGTATAAACGCTCTCCAAGTTCAACCATCATCGTGTTGGTATAAGAGGACCCATAAATGCCAATCTCTTTGCTAAATGCCTCATGATACGCCCAATCAAGCTTTCCAAATTTATATGCTTGCGGTGTTGATACACGACGAAGCGTTTCACGAGGTATATACTTCACTGTACTTATTTCATTATCCACAACAAATATCTGCTCGTTATACGGTAGCGATGTTACTGCATTTCCATATTTTTGAGCCTTTAGAATAACATCTGTTAAAACCGTCTCATCAACAAGTGGGCGAATTCCATCGTGAATTATAATCACATCATCGTCTGATACTTTTCCTTCTAGATTATACACGCCATTTCTTATAGATTCTTGTCCTGTATTTCCACCAGAAATAACCCACTTTAATTTATCTATTCCAAACTGTTTAGCATATGCCCATAGAACATCATGCCACCCATCAATGCAAACAACCTCAATAGCGTCAATCTGTGGATGTTTTTGAAAACCTTCCAATGTATAAATAAGAACAGGCTTATCATATACATTTATAAATTGCTTAGGGATGTCTTGTCCCATCCTGTGGCCGGATCCTCCAGCTATAATAATTGCTATGTTCATGCTATATCTCCTCGTGAATTATCGTTTAAATCAAGTTTCACATAAATATGTTTTTCATGTTTTTCTTTTGGTGGAACTGTCATATAATCTGTTCCATAACGCTTACTCAAATAGTATTCATATCCTGCAGGGATATTCCATTCATGGTTTTCAAATTTGTGTTTAATATAGTTACACATCTCTTTTCGCTGATACGTTTCCTTAAAATAATGCAATCTGCCACTTGGACATGCAACATACTTTGATTCATCATTACCGCAAAGAGAAAAAACTTTGTCACTTAAACTTAACCATTTTTCAAAAGATTTAAAACCAAACAGCCATGCAAAACTTGCTCTTTTATTTATTGCTGCGACAATTTCCTTATCTGTTCCAGCATATTTTAGAATGTGTGATTTACACTTATTTTGCCTCACAGCAGAATCAATAAACAGCATAATCGTACATAACAAACCATGAAACTTTCTTAGAATTGCGTTATTGGGAGTGTTTTCCATAATGAAGATATCAATGTAAAGACCATCATTTGCTTCCTCTGTTGTTTGAATGGGCTCAATTTCCGTATGCCTTAATTGAAGTTGTGGAAAGTGATAGATATAATTCTTTCTACCAGGTTCTTTAAGCAAATATCTTGATCCCATCTCAGTTTCAGCAATTTGTCGAAATTTATTATACTCTTTTCGAGTCATAAAAATATCAACATCATCATCCCAAGGAATAAAGCCTTCGTGTCTTACTGCTCCAATGACGCTTCCGCCAAACAAGCACCATTTAATATTATATTTGGTACAAACTTCATCAAAATCCCGAAGCATTGATTCTAGTTTTTCCTGCACTAGTTTAAGTTCTTCATCAGAAATAACCATCAGTCCTAAATCCTCCGGATTTAGATTTTTTAATATGTCTTGAAGCGCCATCGAAAATTCTCCTCTATCTGCTACCTTTTTCGGTAGCCACAAAAAATGCTAATGCCATATTATCAAATGTATATTCTGAAATAATCTTTTTAGATTGCTCCCCCATGAATCTCTGTAAATTATCATCAAGCAATATCTTGTTTATGTAAAATACCAGATTATCTTCAAGATTATTTGCGTCTATTACATACCCATTTAACCCGGAGATAATTAAGTCGACAGCACTACCTGTTGCATTTGATCCAATTACAGGTAGGCCAAACTGCATAGCTTCATTAATTGTTAAACCCCAGGGCTCGATTTTTCCCTTATAGGTATTTGGTAATACAAACAAATCAGAAATGGCATAATATTCACCTCTATCTTCAGGCTTAATACCACCTATTGCATGTATATTACTCTTTCCCTTAATTTCATCTTCTATTTTTTCTTTTCCTGGTCCACAAATCAGAAGATGCCAATCATCTCTATTCAACTTAATAAAAGCTTTTATCAATTCATGTATTCCTTTATATTCTTCTATACGTCCAAAGTATAAAATGATTTTTTCATTCTCTTTTATCCCCAAGTCACTCTTTACATTTGAAAACTTCACATCTTGAACAGTTTGAACTTGGCTGACGTTGGGGCACCGTATTAACTTTTGCGATGGAATATTCATTCTTTGATAAAAAGAATATGTGTTTATACTTGGAGTAATAAAATAGCTTATACTCCTTTTGTTTAATCTTGTAAAAATATGACGTATTTGCTGTTTAGCCCACTTTTGAATACTATAGGTTCCTTTATCCATCGGCCAATATTCCCAGAAATACAATACCGTTTTCCCTTTTCTGTGATAATAATGAGATAATCTTGTCGTCAGATCTAAATAGAAAACATCATTCATTGATGGAACAACAATAGAATCAAATTCTTCTTCATCTAATACTTTGCACAAATTTTCAAATTTACTTTCTTTCGGGGATAAGAAAGTAATATTAAGATCGTCCCACTCTGGTTTATACTCAATGCTGTCATATCCTACCGTATAACCATTCAGGATAAAGATATGGCATTCCAGTAATTTTGAAATGCTTCTAAATAGTTCAATTCTATACCAGTTTAGATTTGTATATAAATAAATGAGCTTCATTTCTTATTACCTGCTCTGATTTTTATATTTGATTGCTAAACCAAATATTTTTCTATCATCGACAAGATATCTCTTTGCTAGTCTCTTAGGATCTTGAGTTATCCGAAATAACCATTCAAGGCCATGATTTGCCATCCACTTTGGAGCTCGTTTTATATTACCTGCCTCAAAGTCTAGACTAGCACCTAAGCCTAATGAAATAGGAACTCCCAATTCATCTTTATGATGTAAAATAAATAATTCTTGTTTCGGACATCCTAGACCAACTATGAGAATATGAGGGTTAACTTCTTTAATTTGGTTTTTGATTTTATCAATTTCAACCTCATCTTTTTCAAACCCGAATGGAGGAGAATATGTTCCTACAACTTGAAGTCCTGGATACTTTTTCTTAAGATTTTCAGCAGCTTTAGCAGCAACTCCTTCTGCGGCTCCAAGGAAATACATTCTGTACCCTTTTTTGGCCGCCATTTCACACAATCGTGGAAAAAGATCTGACCCACTTATTTTCTCCTTAATCGGTGTCCCATACCATTTAGATATCCAAATAAGTGGTTTTCCATCTGTAAGAATCAAATCGGCATGCTTATACACCTCAGCCAAAGGACCTCCACGCTCAATTTGCACAATATGGTCCACATTGGGAGTAACTACATACGCATTAATATTTTTCTGAATGAGTATATCTATACTTTCCAATGTTTCGGCCATTGTAAGATTGTCTACTTCAGTATTCATAAACTTCATTCGAGCCATAATATTCACCTCTATCTCAGCCATTTTTTCACAACCGCAGGATTTCCTGCTACCATTGTGTTTTCAGGCACATCGGATAAGACAACCGATCCTGCCGCAATAATCGAATTACTTCCAATTTTGATATTTCCCAGAATAATTGAACCAGCACCAATAATTACATTCTCTCCTATTTGAGGATTCTTTCCATTATGTCCATGTGTACTCTTCGATCCTATAATTACATTTGAGTATATTTGGCAACCTTTCCCCATTACAACACCATTACCAATAACTACACCCAGACCGCTATGGTGAAAAACACAATCGACTGGTATTACAGCTGATATGCCTATATCACAAGCGTATATTATTCTGTTCTTAGATTTTATCAGTTTAGCCAGTAACCCCCCAATTTGGAATGCTGTGCATATTTGCGAGCTTTTGCTAACGATTTTACAAGCCGGTATTGCGTTTTGTTCATAAACGGGTATCCTTTAGTCCTAATTACTTCTATTTTCATGTATCTAAAATGAACAGTTATAAAACAAACCCAACCAGAAATATTGGAATCCCTGTAATTCGAAAGATCGTCACAATCATCGCGAATTTCTTTATTTCCAATCCCAATCTAGTCTTTCTATATCGTCCTCAGTTAGCTCATTGCCTATCTGAACTTCGATAATATGCAAATCTCCATTTACGGCTTTAATTGCATGTTTCATTCCAGGCGTTATAACAGCTACATCTCCACGGCTAATACTCTTAACAACACCATCAAGAATCAATTCTCCATTACCCTCTGTAAACGTCCACACTTCTGTTCTGTGCTTATGTCTCTGGTAACTAATATGTTGCCCATCACTAATAATCAATTCCTTTGTTAAGCTATTTTGACCATCCTGATGAATCTTATAATCCAAAACCTTATACTCTCCCCAGCCACGTCTCTCATACATCGGTCTAGCTGGTGCCACATAATCTTTAAGCTGCGGAGAGCTTTCTTTATCACTTACAAGAATTCCATCTGGTGTAGCCGCAATTACACAATCCTTCACCCCAAGGGCTATAAGAGGAATTTCTAATTCATTAATCACATGAGTATTGATGCATCCCTCCACAGTAGCATTTCCACTCGACTCTTCATCCATAGCCTCTGTCAGAGTGTTCCAAGTTCCAAGATCCTTCCATGATCCATTAAAACGAATAACATTGATAGATTTTTCTTTTTCAACAACGGCGTAGTCAAAACTTATCTTTGTAAGTTGTGCATACTGATCATACAAGGTTTGATAATCAGAACTACCGAACATTGCCTCAGCAATATTCAGCAGATACCCCATTTTGAATGCAAAAACTCCACCATTCCAGAGTGCTCCTTGTCTTATATACTTCTTTGCCATTTGCTCATCTGGCTTTTCTTTAAAAGAATCTACCTGGGCCATTGCATCTGTAGTTTTAGGCATGATATAGCCAAATTTTTCGCTTGGATATGTTGGCTCGATGCCCATCAATGTTAGATTAGCAGCATTCTTAGCTTTTGCAGCTTCAGACAATCTTTTAAGGCATTCAAAATAGTCCTTCTCAACATATGGATCCACAGGACAAACAACTACAGGCTCCTGTGTACCTATCCCTTGTTTCTTTAAATAGGCTACAGCAAGTGCAATGGCAGGAAATGTATCTCTACGACAAGGTTCTACAGAAATGCCTACGTCATCTCCAAGCTGTGCTTGAATCTGCGGTATCTGATTCTCGGAGGTTGCTATTGTAACAGTGGCATTTTCATCGACTTCATTAATCATCCGATACATTCGTTGTGCCATAGACTCACGAGTACCGTCTTCCTTTGTAAAAATTTTGAGAAACTGCTTACTCCTTACGTCATTACTGAGTGGCCATAATCTTTTGCCAGATCCTCCTGATAAGAGAATTATGTTCATTAAAGGACTCCTTTCTTTCGGTGTTGATCAGGCTAGACCTAATCGTTGAATTATTGTACTTCTAATATTATTTAGCTTTTCTTCTGCTGAATCCTTATCAGCAGCTTTTACGCTATAATAAATTTTTATCTTTGGTTCAGTGCCAGACGGCCTCACCGCAATCCATGAGCCATCAGTCAAGACGTACTTTAGAACATTCGAATGCGGAAGAAGTCCAAATACACCTGTATCTACATCTTTACTAAAGTCAACTACATATGCTGTATTCTTAAACGGAGATCCATTCTGCCTTAATTCTGCCATAATGTAAGCTATTTTTTCCAAACCATCTTTTCCCTTCAACGTAAAACTGTCCAAAGCATCTCCATAGTAGCCATACTTCTCATATATTTCTTCAATTTTATCAAGGAGTGTCTTGCCTTCTGTCTTTGCTTTTGCCGCCATTTCACAGATTAAAAGACTACTAACTACAGCATCCTTATCTCTGGCATGTGTACCAATGAGATATCCATAGGACTCTTCATATCCGAATAAAAAGTCATAGTTCTCATCCTCGTCTAGTTGTTTCTTTGCTTTATCAAACTGTGTAATTTTTTCTCCGATATACTTAAATCCAGTCAGTGTATCAAACACAGCAATACAATGTTTTCTCGCAATTTCAGCACCAAGTTCGCTGGTCACAACTGTCTTTACCACTGCAGGTTTCTTAAAGCTTAAATCTGTATTTCGAATAACATAATCCATCAATAGAGCTCCAACCTGATTTCCAGTCATCAAAACATACTGTCCATCATGGTTTTTCACAGCTATACCTACACGATCACAATCAGGATCAGTCCCCAAAACTATATCTGCATCCGTCTGTACTGCCAGCGCTATTCCCATCTCCAAAGCTTTCTTATCCTCCGGATTAGGGCTCTTTACTGTCGGAAAGTCACCATCACTTATTGTCTGGGAATTAACGTGATTAAGCTGTGTAAAGCCCTCCAATAACAGTGTCTTTGTAACCGGCACATTTCCTGTACCATGCAATGGTGTGTATATGATCTTTAGATTGGCTTTAGCATCCACATCGTGGTACCTAGCTTGTTTTCTAACAGCGTCAATAAAGTTATCCGTTACATCGGCCATGAGAACAAGGTCATGATTCCCTGCAAAATCGATGGTCTTATAATCATCCACTGCATTGACATACTCTATTACCTGCTCTGCCTGCCAAGGCACAAGCTGGCATCCAAACTCGTCATAGACCTTATATCCGTTATACTCCGGTGGATTATGGCTTGCAGTTATCATCACACCAGCCACACAATTCCAGAAGGATACTGTAAAAGATAGTTGTGGAACCGGTCTTGCATGTGCATGCAAATATACACGAATTCCGAGAGATGAAAACACATCAGCAGCTACTCTTGCAAAATACTCTGAATTGTTCCTGGTATCATATCCAATAGCCACACCACGACTCTTTGCTTCATCTCCATATGTAAATAGCAGATACTTAGCCAAGCCAGTCGTAGCCTTACCTACCGTAAACTTATTCATACGGTTTGTACCAGCACCCATAACGCCTCGTAAACCACCTGTGCCAAATTCAAGGTCACGATAAAATCGATCCTCTATTTCCTTTCTGTCATTCCACGGATCTAATTCCGCAAGTTCCCGGCGTGTAGTTAATCCAAAGAATTCATCATTTTTCCAATACTCATATTTTTCCAAATAAGTCATTATCTAACCTCGTTTTTTGTGTTATATTCTTCCACCACCGGACAATCAAAACATATGTCCTGATCCTTACTAATTGCTTACATAAGCACTATTGCAAATTATCATAGCCTGCAGTGATATTAAACAGATATGTCATTATTCTATACATTTATCCGCTTTTTAAGAAGTCAATAAGTAGCATCCTTATTCTGCACCTTTTCTCTTCAACACATTTGTTATAGTCATAAGTATTATTTTTATATCCATTGTTATTGTCCACGTATCAATATAAAGACAATCAAGTCTTACTACTTCTTCAAAATCTGTAATATCAGATCTGCCTGATACCTGCCACATCCCTGTGATGCCAGGCTTCATAGATAATCTCTTTCTATGATGCTCTGAATAGTGTTCCCATTCATCAATCGTGGGTGGACGAGTACCCACCAAACTCATGGTTCCAAAAATACACGCAACAAACTGTGGAAATTCATCAATGCTGGTATTTCTTATAAAGTTACCAATTCCTTTTGGTTTTCCATTTTTATCTTTTTTCTCAGAGCCAATAATCCGCGGATCATCATCCATTTTGAACATATAACCCTTCATCTTATTTTTTTCCATTAATTCGGCTTTTCTAGCATCCGCATCCATGTACATAGATCTAAACTTATACATGGTAAACAGCTTGCCATTCTTTCCTACCCGCTTAGAACCATAGAATATTGGTCCTGGATCTGCCATATAAATTAATGGACCAACGACAATCGTTAAAATAAGAGTGATAAAGCACCCTACTAATCCGCCGATAATATCCAGTGTTCTTTTTAAGAACCACTGAATCATAGGAATTTCCCTTTGCTTATGGGTTGCTACGACACAATCCCCTATTTTATGTATCTGTGGTGTGACAACTGCAGGATCGTCCTTTTTTAACTCCATTAAAATACGATGAGTTGTCAAACCCATCGTATCGCATATTTCTTCCATCTCGGCATATAACTGTCTTTGACCAGGCAGAAACAGGAATACATCGTCCACCCAATTATGAGTAGCGTAATCAATCATTTCATCTTTTCCGCCAAGAATATGGAGATTCAATCCTTTTGTATTCTGATTATTGTCAAATTCATCATTGTAATCTGTTAGAAATACTCCATTAATTTTGATTGTATTCAGTGGATTAGACAAAATAGCCTTGACCATCTCATCTGCATAATATCTTGAAGTTAGTATTACTGCTGAGGTCAAAGCATCTTCAGAATTGGAAATTCTCTTTCTTAGAAACCTTTTATATGTGTATCTTGTTATTACTGTAAGGATAAAATAAATGATCCATGTAAATACTGTTGTTAACCGAGATGCAGCACCACCTAAATGCAGGAAATAAAGAAAAAAGATGTTCATCAACATCATTTCAATAGTATGCTTAACAATTTCTTTTAATTCTACGTATCTCAATCTTTTTAGAATGCTTTTATAAGGTGTGTCTATAACAACTGAAAACATAACACAACTTAATAAAATCAATGAAGTTAATCTATTTAATGTTGTAAACCGAATAAATGCACCGTTTCTTTGTGCGTACCATACAATGGCCAGAAAATAACTTAATTCAAGCACAATGATATCCAGCACGAAAAAATCCAGATGTTTTAAGATACTACTGCCTTTTTTCATACACCCTATGGCTCCATCTCTGATAAAGCTACTAATTTGATTAATACATTAATAATTACTGTTCGAATACGCAAAAACCGCCCGAAGGAATGCCCTTTAAGCATCCCTTCGGGCTTCCTGCCTTCTTAACTCAGTACTGAGTCATTATTTACTTGTTATGTGGGTCAAAACGAAGTAACCCAAGACGTTTAGACATTTATGTAGAGATCTCTTAATCCATGAAAATTACCGTGAAAACAACCGTTTTTCTCAGAAATTCGATATATGAATCAAGCCGCGGAAACCTGCATAAATACTGCACTTTTCTTGGTTGATGCAATTATATCTCTTTCCCCTAACAGTACAGAAAGAAACTGAGGAAATTCATCCAGGCTTGTATTCCTGATGAAGTTTCCTATGCCTTTTGGCTTTCCGTTCTTGTCTTTCTTTTCTGATCCGATGATTCTCGGGTCATCATCAATCTTGAACATTGCTCCATGCATCTTGTTCTGTTTCATCAGTTCTGCTTTTCTTGCATCTGCATCCTGATACATGGAACGGAACTTATACATGGTGAACAGTTTGCCGTTCTTCCCCACTCTTTTAGAGCCGTAAAAAATAGGACCCGGATCGGCGAAATAGATCATAGGTCCTATGATGATTGTGATAAGAATGGTTATCAGACAGCCTGCTAACCCTCCGATGATATCCAGTGCTCTTTTTAAGAACCACTGGATCATCGGCACTTCCCTCTGTTTGTGTGTGGCAACTACACAGTCACCGATCTTCTGGATAACCGGTGTGATGACCTCAGGATCATCTTTTCTTAATTCAAGTAATATCCTGTGGGATGTTAATCCCATGGTATCACAGATCTCTTCCATTTCTTTATACAAGGGTCTGTGACCCGGGAAGAAAAGAAATACCTCATCCACCCAGTTATGTACTGCATAGTCTATTAATTCATCCTTTCCGCCAAGGATGTTCAATTCCTTGTTTTTGATATTCTGCGGATCATAATCCACAAGAAAGATTCCATTGATTTCTCTTTTGTTCAATGGATTGGATTGTAAGGCATTGATCACTTCTTCTGCATAATAGTTTGATGTTAATACTACTGCAGAAGAAAGAGATTTTACAGAGTTATGAAATCTGATTCTCAGTATACGTTTATATACATATCTTGATATAAGAGTTAACGGTATGTATATAAACCATGTGATGGTAGTGGTTAACCTTGATGCTGCACCACCGATATGCGAGAAGAAGATGAAGAACACATTCATTAACATCATCATTAATGTATGTGTGAATACTTCTCTTACTTCTATATATCTGTTTCTTTTTAAGATGTTTTTATATGGCTCATCTATTACCAGACATGCCATGACACAAAGAAACAGGATAAAACAGGTTACCCTGTATAATGATGTAACTGTAAAATGTGACTCTGCATATTGTGCATACCAGATATTGGCTAAGAAGAAGCTCAATTCAACTATAAAGATATCCAGTATAATAAAATCAAGATGCTTAAGTATGCTTCCCCTTTTTTTCATTTCCCCTAGTTTCCCGTATGATTGTCATGCTTTCCCAAGGCATAACCGGTTAGTCTTTATGTTGTTTATTCTCTTACCACTGCTGATTTCATTGCCAGGATGACCTGTGTTCTCTCATCAGCTATCCCTGTCACATCTAAGAAGTTATCTTTCTGAAAGGCTTCTACAGCTTCTGTTGTCTTTGCCTCGAAGATACTGTTGATATCCCCTTTGTAGTATCCCAGGAATCTTAACATCAGCTGTAAAGACTCTACTGCTTCTCCTTTCATGCCCAGTGTCAATGTCATAGCTTCTCCCCTAAACAAAAAGAAATATCAATTAAAGATCTCTTCTTCCCATAGTCTTATATCATCTCTAAGCTGATCTTTGGGAAGTTTAAATCTTGTTGATATTTCCTTCTTTGTTAAACCTTCTATATATAAGAACCAAAGGATAACTGCTGTACCTGTTCCAAAGGTCTCTTTAATATGTATAAACATATTATCTACATATTCAATATCATCTTTGATATATCTCAATCCGCTTTCTTCTATGATTGATAAATCGGATTTATTTCTTGTTTCTTCGTATTCAGCAAGTTCCCCTTTATATATCCTGCAACATTCAATAAATCTCTTCTTATTGTATTTGAAATCAGTCATGAATTAATCCTCACCGAACAATTTCTGTTTCCATTTCTTAACCCATGTTGTTAAGGTTGTTCTTGAGATATTAAACTTATCTGCTACTTCTTCACCCTTTTTCTCTTCAACATATAATTGCCACATTAAAACTGCAGCATGGTGTCCGCATTTCTCTTTGATTATTTCAAATGTCTCATCTACATATTGAATATCACTCTCAAGAATACTTAATGTCTTTTTCCCAAGAAGATCCAGATTCTGCTTTCTTAACCTCTCTGCCTCCTCTAATTCATTTCTATAAAGGTGACATGAATATTCAAAGCTCGAAACCCGTTCGTCAAAATCCATAACAACCTCCGGGGGATGGTGAATATAAACAGGAACTAACACAAAATTGTGCCATATCATATTACCACGATTTGAACAGTATTTTACCAAAAATAATACCGATTTTGATCAATCTATCAAAGCTGAGACCATTTTTGTTTCGTATTATTTATGATGGATTTTATTCTTTCTCATTTCATGCATGAATGTAAAAGATTTTATATATGGTGTACATTTAGGGAATGATAGTGACAATGGTGTCATTTTTGGTAAAAAGAATATCCTAAAACACGCTTATTCCTAAAGCTCTCTGGATACAAATTCCCTTCTTGTACACCATTAAAATCATCAAAAAACAGAAGGTTTTACCAATGTCATTCAATTAGCACACTTGGGTATGACAATATTCTGAATTAACAATTCAATTAGTGGAATTCTTACATTCAAAGCCGAAGCGAAGCTCGCCAAAACAGCCGGGTGCGCTCTTTCAATGCTTCGGCTTTGTAATTTTCCGCTGTTTCGACTTCTCAAAATGGCGGGATACATGATTTAAGGCACAATGAAAAAA
>CACXCB010000319.1 GCA_902766005.1 uncultured Erysipelotrichaceae bacterium
AAGCTCCTCAAATCTCTGAATGTTCTCTTCAATCGATGGCATGGCATTTCCTTTCCATTATATTTGCATCGTCCTGTTATGCCTGCTTGATATAACGCTAGTCAATGCATAGTTTTCCCGAACTATGCCAACTTCATATTTGCCACTTCTTTTGCGTACTTGTCGATTTCCTTACTCTCAGTATTTGAGTTTATTACACTCATAAATTCTGACATAGTACGTAAATCTCTTACGACAGCCTCTTTATTAAGAGGTGCAACATTAGAATGTGCGAGATTATTTCTAACTAAAAACATATCTTTAACCGTCTGTCTATCAGACTCGGTCAAAAAATTATACTTGCAAAGTCTGGACCAATTCTTATCGCAAATACGAAGTAGTGCTGCCAAATCAAATTCTTGAAGTGTTGCATAATGTCCTTCCTGTGCCCTAATTACTTGGGCATAATTAAGAACCCCGATAACACACTTATCCCACCATTCTTTGAAACGGCTAAGGTTCCTACTTAACCATTTCGCAAGTTTTTGTGTTGTAATAACCTCTATTGTTTTCCATTTTCCAATAATAACAGCAGACTGGTTCGAAGAGAAAACCTGTTCACCGCTCTGAGCCTTCTGAAGTTCTTCTTTCAAACTTCTATTCTCAGCTGCTGTTCTTTGAATCTGTTCAGCTGCATCTTTTAATTTATGTTCTGATTCTGATAAAGCTTGCTTCACTGCTTCGATCTGCTTTACCATTTCAGCTTTTTGCATTTGGGCATTTTCAAGCTGTACTTCAAGTTCTTTTCTTTCATTAGAGCCCTTCTTTGCTGATTCAAGTCTCTTCGCTAATGTTTCAATGTCGGCTTTTTTCTCGTTAAGTTCGCGTTCATAATCAGCCATATCCGTCAGATTTTTCTTTACACTTGCCTCAAGGCTACAATTTGCTTCTGTCAATTGCTCTAATGTTAATCCAGCGGCCTCTAACTCCTTATTCTTATTATCTAACTCATCTTGAATAGAAGATAATCTTTCTACCAACTCATTGTAACGATTTTCCATATCCGAAAACTTGGAATCCGCAATGTCATCTTCTGGAAACAACGATATAACCAGAGGTCTTCTTTTTACTTTTGTTTCAATTGTCTGATCCTTTATTGCATCTTTACTAATAACTGGTTTTTCAACAGCCCTCTCAATTTCTTCTGTTCTCGTTTTTATATTTTCTGACACATTACATGCAGCAACAAAGGTTTTCCATTCTTTTGAATCAATCAGTCCATACTCCATTGCTGCATCTGTTATAGATTCAATATCAACAATAGCATCTGGATTTTTTGTAATATAAACAATTCCCGCTGCAAGAAATTCCTTAAATATGTTTTCTTGCTTTTTCTTGGTTGACGGTTTATTTCCATCATTATGTGCAAGATCAGATAAAAACATCCCCGGTCGTTTTAAATTTTTCTTAATTGACCTTGTTCTGTTCTGTGCTGAAACCAAATCATGAAATACCCAGTCAGGAGCATCACTATCTAATTCAATTACTGCATTCAAGCAATTCAGCACAAGTTGGTATTTACCCATTAATGCATAAATACTCGCAAGCATCTTTATTGTATCTAAGTAATATTCCTTATTGGTTTTATACGTCAAACCATATTTCAATGAATTATTAAGCATTGCTGACATAAACTTCGGTTCAAAATCTTCCATGTCATAGTCAACAATGCACTTTGAGGCCCAATAATAATCCTCCCATGAAGTAATTACAGATTTACCCTCAAAATTCTCTTTTATCTTTCTAATATCTACCTCTTTTGCGCCTGCTTTGTATAACTTTTCGTAGCCACTCATTACTTAGCCTTTCTGCAGCATTCTTGAATAAGTTCTGTATTTTTACGGTAAAACTTCTGATATCGCTTACGGTCCTGCAAGTGCTTTTTAAATTCCTTCGCATTAAAATCTTCCTTAAGATTTTTTAAAACTTTCTCTATTTTCTTTCCGAAATCCTTAGCATCTTTTTTTCTTGTTATTTCAAATGTCTGGAGTGTATTTTCACCATCTTGAACTGATATAACAATCGGGTTTCTTAATAAGTAGATATCCTGCTCTGGAATAGGCTTGTCTTTTACAGTTTTCACCATTGCAAGATATATTTTTTCTAAAACCTTCTCATCCGTAATCGAAAGTAACACTTCCAACGATGTCTGCTCGTCATACCAAACAGTAATTCTCGGGATAATACCTGAATAATTTTCAGATTTAATTCCATTCAAGAAAGTACAATTGTCAATAATTGGCACCGAATTAATCAGCTTATCATCAGCGTATTTTTCGAAAACCTTCTCTTCTATCCTATACTCAAGAAATCTATTTGATTTATAGTCCCGTTCAACCTCAGACATACCATTTAAAACGCCATACATTATGTAAGCATAACGTCTCTCATTCTGACTCAACTTAGTCGCAGCCCTTTTGAGGAACTCTGAATTCACTTGTTGATCTAAAAACATCATGAATGCGCGAATAACATCATATTTACCAATCTTACTTAATGCCTCATCCGGATCCATATTCGAGTTCAAAAAATCAGAAACTGTCTTTAATGCTACTAAGAATTCCTGACCTTCTTCTTTTGCACAGTCTATAAGTCCCCTTGCCAACTTATTAAAAACGTCTCCCGATATTCTTGTACGGACCGGAACAAATAATAAAATATAAGATACAATATGTTCAAATAATTGACGATTTATCGTATTTTCCAAATCATCTTCGAATACAGCGTCCTTTGAATCTAAGAACTCATCAAAAGAACTATCTGCCTTGCTTCCAAGCTTTGCAAATTCATTTCGGACATGCTTCTTTAACTCATCATTTTTATCCAGGTATTTTATTAGTTCGATGTCAACATTTGCACGTACAGAGCCAAAATTCCAATCTTCAGTTGCTTCAACAGCATAATAGATTGCAGCTTTAAGACGATTCCTTTTTACAACAAGATATTCGATTTCCTTTGATTCTTCTTCTGACATAAGAATATTTATCTTTGCAGCTGCGTCCTTTAGTAAGTCTACGCTCATATCATCAGAAACATCATCGGATTTCCAAACTCTTTTCAGGTCTTCCGGAAACCATAAATCCTGTGATGATTTATTAAATGACTGCATTAGCCTCTCATCATCGAATATGATTCCACTAAGATATGTAATAGGTATTTCACCACATATAAATGCGCCTATACAGTTATCCATTTTTTCATATTCAGATATAGATTTCACTTCATTGATAGCAACGCTTCCATCTGCATTTTTCAACACAAGATAAGCCTGTACATTAGATGCCTCCTCGTCAAACTCGACCTCTAATACCACGCTATAATAAGCTTCTGCTATTCCTGTCATTCTTACATCGTCAGGCAATCTCTTCTTGGTTATAAAAATATAATCTTTACTTAAATACGCTGCTGTATCACTTTTAAAATCATCCCTCATCATAGCCCTAGCCATGATGGAGTTATTGATTAATGCATGATAAGCTTGATTGTTGCTGCAGTAGATATAGTACTTACTCATATATTTACTCCCAACTCAATAGGTTCTTACTATTTTTGATTTTTCCAAAGAAATCAATAAACTTGGCTGATCCTCTTTCTCTAATATAAAATCCATAAAGCTTACGGGATGCTCTTGTTGCCGCTACGTAGAGCAAATTATTATCAACCCTATCATCTCCTGTTGATAACACATTTTCCGGGGTTGGAATAAGAACAGCATCAAATTCCAGTCCCTTCATTGTTCCATATGAAAGGACATATACTCCAGGCTCATCAAAATCGAGTTCTCGGAAATCTCCATTCCCAGTCTTATACATATAAACATCCATATCATCCAGTTCCTGCGACAGTTCATCATATGTTCGATTTAATCTATTGTTGTTTACAAATACACCAATAAAATTAAGACCATAATTTCTTTTAATAACCCGCACCATTTTGCTTGTTAGCTGTGAATCCTTTTCATGTCCAAAATCACTACATTTAATCATAGATGGCTTTGTCGCATCAGCATTAACTGTATCTGAATCTGCATCCGGATTAAAAACCTTAGCGAAATCATAGATTCCCTTTGTATTGCGGAAATTGTCCCATAATGAATATGCCTGACGCACCCCTAACACATCTGCTACTTCATCAAAATCCGTATAATTATCTTTTATAGATTGTTTAGGATCCATAAAACATGTAACGCCTTTAGAAATCAAAACTAAGGATTCGATTAATTCAATAGGTACATCCTGAGCCTCATCTACAATTATTTGGTCATACTCCTTGCCTAACTTTGAGAATGCCTTCTTTATAGCAGGCCAATTATATGTAAATTTCTCATTGTCATTATTCCGCGGATATGCGCACCCAAATTTTTCTCTATAAAAAGCTGATATCCAAGAATGCCATGTATTTACAGATGCTTCAATATCAAGTGAATCTACCGCCGATTCAATGTAAAGCTTCAACGGTCTGTTATAAACCAGCATAAGTACATCATATCCTGCATTTGCCATATCTGAAGCTCTGTAAATAGCAATAACGGACTTTCCTGTTCCTGGTGCCCCTGTCACAAGATGATTCTTATCAAGTGGCAAATTTACAACAATCCTCTGCTCATCTGTTAAATCAGAGTATTTCGGTAATTTAAAAGCCATATTGCCTACCTCTTTCCCCATCTTATTCAAAAATACCTTTTAAAATCTCATACAAAGATTTTGCTTCATCTTCTGTAAGTGTTACACCTTTTCCCATCTTCGCATGCTCCGGATTCCAGTCACGAAGATCATATTTTGCAGCACTTCCATTCCATGAAACCTTGTTAAATTCCTTTTTCCATCCTTTTGAGTTCTCTGAAAGAACTCCAATTTCTTCTTCAATTTCAAATTTAATGTCTGCCATTTTATTTTGTCTCCGTATAAAAGTTTAAAGTTTTTGATACTATATGCAATCTTTTTACTTTTCTCAGGTCCGCAAAAGTCCCGCCGTATTGTGACGGGATCAGACGTTTGCAATACAAATATG
>CACXCB010000320.1 GCA_902766005.1 uncultured Erysipelotrichaceae bacterium
TCTCCTTTTTAATTTTATCCAACAATTTTCTATACCCTTTGTACGGTTCATCGTTCAAAAAACGTGAAACACGCCCGATAGTGGTTGTGCTACTTCCGGTCTGTTTGCTTATTTGCCGATACGACAATTCGCCATCAGCCAATAATTGGCAAACTTCCCAGCGTTCTTGTAGCGCTTTTAATTCCTGAGGAGTGCACAAATCTGTCAAAAAATCTGCAACCTCATTTGAATTTTCAAGCATCACAACCGCTTCGAACAAATTCACATGATGATGGTCGTCACCCATATTCAGCTCCACATCTGTATCATCGTAATATCACACTAACACACTGGATCGCAGCCCGTCAACAAAATTCCCCACCTATGGCATATATCCAATTAAATTTCCGATTTCATTTGTCGATAAATATTTAATCACTCGTCCAAACCTGTCTATTATGCATGTTATCCCATTATTCGCACATCTAGCTACTGGTTTACGCTCCTCTATTGCTCTAAAGCAAGCCATTCTGCAGTGTTGCTTTGGACCATCTGATTCCCCAAACCAAGCATCGTTTGTTATGTTTAGTATCCATTTGCTGTCGCGCGAATCTGAAATTTTCCCAGGAAATGCTATTTCATAGCAGATGACCAACTCAAATGGCGATACTCCATCAATCCGAACGGTTCTTGGATATGTTCCAGAAGAAAAATTTATAATACCATTAGTTAATTTTTGTAGACCAATCTTTTGCAAAAATTCAGGAATGTATTCCCCAAATGGTAACAAATGGCGTTTATCATACACCTGCACCACTTGACCGTTCGCATCAACAATATAAGCACTATTATATAATTGGTTTTTATCGTCATACCTATCTATCCCGATAATTAATATGGTATTCTTGTCATTTATAGCTTTGGATATATATTTTAAGATTTTGCTGTTCTCACTTACCGGAAAATTTATTGCAGCTTCCGACCATATAACCAGCCTTTTTCCTTTGTATATATTTAATTTACTGTTTCTTCTGAGAGATAACCCTATCATTTTATTTATATTGCTTCTAAATTTTCTTGTATCAATTTTGTCTATTTGCGGAATCGATGGCTGAACAAGGGTTATAGGTGTGGTATACAAAGATATCGAGCTGTCATTTTCCTGTATTTTGTAATATCCATAAGAACAAATTGCAACACACAATCCAACTGCATATATAACTGTTTTTTTACACGTTAACAATGAAATTATCAACATTAACAAAAATGAAACACCGTATACGCTGACGATATCGGCTATTTGAGCAAAGTATGGTATATCATATGACGCATATCCTATCAAATTCCACGGAAAGCCAGTAAAAAGATGTCCTCGAATATATTCGGCAAGTAGCCATGTGATTGAAAACAATATCAACATCTGAACTCTAGTTCGTGCCAACAGCTTTGTTATCAAGCAAGCTAGAGCTGGGTAAAATGAAATATATAATACCAAAGCCAAAACAGCTATATATCCGTAATTTCCAAGACCGACGCATCTAAAAGCATTCGCAATCCAATATAATGTTGCCCAAAAATAACCAAAACCGAAACAATATCCCAAAGAAAATGCCTTGCGTTTCTTGGGAGCAAGACGGACAGTATGGAGCAAAACCGCAAACGCTGGCATCAATAGTATCGGGCAACAGCAATCACTGCTGAAACAAAATTTCAGCAAAAGTCCAGCAACAAAACAACTAATTTTGGGGAAATTATTGATATAACATAAGCTTTTTTCTAGCATTTGCCTTATATCGTTTCGCAACATCGGCTATTTCTCCTAAATCATCGCGATTTTTTGAAGCTTTGTCCAGATATGCGATGGCAAGCTTTAACTCACTTTTACTTTTTGCTGTATTTAATAATACAATTCCGGCATTAAATTGAGCCACACCAAATCCCATATTTGCCGCCCTTTTATAGAATTGTAATGCTTTTTTTATATTTTTAGGACGGATATCTCCGGAATAGTAAGCATCGCCGATAGAATTGATAGCTTCCGGTAAATTCCTATTCATCGCTTTGGTGATATACCAATCCGCTTTTCTCAAGTCTTTTGTCAAAATCGTTCCAAAAAGGTATAAGTTGCCGAGCATGTATACAGACGAAGGATTATCAAAAGACGCACGTAAATATTTTTCAACAACTTCCGGATTTTTTTCCCAAGCAAAGACATAGTGACTTATAAAAGCATTTCCAGCAAAGACGCTCGAATTCACAAGCAATGCCAGCACCATAAGTTTTAAAAACTTCAACTTGCCACACAACCATCTCAGCCCCACTGCTGATATTTTAGCACATAAATTCACCACCCTGTCCCTTTGTACCTCTCGTAGATAAAATACGGTTGATCTACGTCTTGTTAGTGCCATTCATAGCTCA
>CACXCB010000321.1 GCA_902766005.1 uncultured Erysipelotrichaceae bacterium
GCGTGTTTATCGGCAAAGAGGATAAGAAAATGTATTGTAAACATTGTGGGCGACAAGTTGACGACAACTCCATATATTGCCCCTATTGTGGGAAAAGACTTATTCTAACTAACCAGTATGGAGAAGAAAAGGAGCAAAGGGAAAAAGAGGATATAAGGAATCATCAGATTAAAAGCAAAAGTAAATCGAGAACGAATAAGAATACAAAGTTTCCTTATCCTTGGGGGCTCGTAATACTCATATTACTAGCCATATTGGGAAGTTTGATATTTGTGCTTCTTAGTCAGTTTGGGGGCGATATACCATGGATTTCTCGTTTTTTGCGCCAAAGTGGAAATAAAAGTGAAAATAAATCCTTATATGATAACTATATTCCTCCAGCGGATACAGTAACACTCGATGCAGAAAAACAAATCTATTATGTGGAAAACGAACTGCTCGTTATCTTTAGCGGCATTGTCACAGATAATCAAGTGAAAGAAGTTGTTACTTATCTTAATGGAGAAATTGCCGGTATAATTCCAGAACTAGGCATGTACCAAATAATACTTCCGAATGCGGCATCTATAGCTCAGATTGAATTAATTGCAAATGATTTGATGGGAAAATATGATTTTGTGCGTTTTGCAACATATGATACAGCGACGTTTAATGCGAATGATGACTATGTTCCAAATGATCCATGGGACAAAGATGTGAATCGTGAGGATTGGACAGATAGTGATGTTGATGGGAGTAATTGGTGGGCAGAAGCAATAGATGCAAGAGGCGCATGGAAGTATAATGACGACTTGTCATTTATTAATATAGGAGTTTGTGATTCATCATTTGACTCGGGGCATGAAGATTTAAAAAATAAATGCGAATTTGCTAATGAACTGTTAAAAAATAGAAATGATTCGAGTCAGTGGTGGTCTGATTTCAATCGTTATACCTGGGACAGAGATGATCAAGAGAATAGTCATGGAACACATGTGGCTGGAATAATAGGAGCTGAATCAGATAATAAAAAGGGTATTACAGGCTTAGTAAAGAATTGCAAGCTTCTTTTGGCGCCATATTATCGGGATCCAAAGGCAGATGTTTTCTATTCTTTTGATTCTGCAACGTATGCAAATTTAGCATATCTGGTGAAAGCCGGGGCAAAGGTGATTAACTTTTCTCAAGGAAAAACAAATTTTTTAACATCAAATATCCCTCTATACTCACAGGATTTTATAACTCGTGAAGGTGATTTGGCTGCTATTTGTGTCTCAAAGCTTTTGGAAGAAGAGAAAGATAAGGATTTTGTTATAGTACAGAGTGCAGGCAATGGCTTGGGTCGTACCGGCGTTGCTATGAATGCAATACAAAATGGATGGTTCGCAAGCGTTACTGATAGCAGTTTAACTTGGTCAGAAAACATATCAATTTCGGACGTAAGAGACCGCATCATTATTGTCGGAGCAGTTGAGCAACATGAAAAAAGATATAGGTGTACTAGTTACTCCAACTACGGAGAGCAGGTAGATATCTTTGCACCAGGAGATAATATATATAGTACCTATCCCGGAGATACCTTTTGGATGTTTGAGTTTAACGGTGGATATGAATATCTGGGAGGAACATCAATGGCAGCACCTATTGTTACAGGTGTGTGTGCTTTGGTGTGGGCTGCAGATCAGAGTCTTACAAGACCCGAGGTGAAGCGAATAGTTTGTCAAAACACAGCAGATATAGTTCAGACAAATCCTAAGACACAAGATACAAGTACATATAAGATGGCAAACGCCAAACTGGCAGTTGAAAAGGCAATAGATCATAAAACAGTATGGAAAGTCATTAAGGATCCGGAAAAAAGCCTAAAACCGTATAGGGCGGTAATTGGTAAATTGTCTTCCCAATACGGAGAACTTCAAATTAAGACCAAAGAGCAGAATTGCCACGAGGCATATGGCCTCTGTTATTTGAAATTGCTTGACTTTACAGGAGATGGAATAGAGGAGCTTTTTGCTGTAGGCAAGAAGGAGAACGAGGAACACTATCACGGATATATCTATACTTTGGAAGGCAGAAAAGCGAAGTGCATTTTTGAAACTGATCACATCGAGTATAGTCCTTATGTAAATTGTTATGATGTAATCTACATATCGTATACAGAGGAGACCGGCTACATTTTCGGAACCGGCTGGGAAGCTGATGATGCGGAGGACAGGACTTTCTACTATTATGATGGCAAAAAAATTACTCAGGTATACAGAAGCCGTGGATATTGGGACAATCAAAAGCGTGAAGCGGTAATGTATGAAAATGACAAGGTTGTAGACTTGTTTGACGACCTGCATCGTGATCAAACGTGGGGAAATGCATCAAGTACAACACTAAGAACGTTCTATAGTGAATATGATTTACACTGGTTTGATGAAGAGGCAATCAGAAATAACATCTCAGAGGTGAAAAATCGATTAATTACGGAGACTAGCTAATGGGAATTATTACTGAATGTGGAGCCCGCTGAAGGCAACTACGATTAGGTAATATCAGAGCTGAGAAATTGAGAGACTTTGCTTGTTATGCAGACGGCAGGGGCTGTGAGTTCGATAACGCACAAAGATCATAATACAATCCAAACACACCGATGCCGTTATGGCAGGAGACCATTTAATTAGCGCAATAAAACATAATAAGGATATAATGAAAAGAAGACTTGTAGTATTAGGATTGATTAGCAGCGTGATTGTATCCTCTATTTGTGGTTGCAGTGGGAAAAAGAATGATTCCTCACAGAAGCAAGAAATAGAGCAAGCGAAAGAACGAAGACCAGTGAAAAGCGAACAAGATGAACTAGAAAGCAACGGTGAAAATGATTCGGAAAAGCCGGACAAGAATGAGCAGAATGTAAACAGTGAACAACTAATTCTGGCATCATGTGCTGCATATGATTCAGAGGGTTTGTTTTATACAGAAAAGTATGAATATGATGACAACAAGAGGTTGACCAAAACTGAAAGAGCATACAGAGACCATGAACCCATTACACTATATCACTGCCATGAGGGAACGGAGGCACAGAAGCAGCTGGATGCGAATAGAATTGAGCGGGTGAAGATTGAATGAGGATGCTGTAAATAAAGAGAATAAAACAGAACGATCAAAAATGGAAGGCCTATACAGGTGCCATGCGTATGAATTTCCGGATGCTCGGATAAAAAATATAGGAGAGATGGGTGACGGAAACGCGAATGCTTTCGTCACCTGACAAGTATCGAAATGAAAAATCTACATAACAAGCCGAACAGAATAAAGAGCATATTTGTAATAGCACTGGCAGCAATTTTAGTTATATCATGTGGCACTCCGTCCAACGGCAACGGACCCGCGGCGGGAAATGGAGCATCATCTGAGCCGACAGATCTCTCCGGAACAGAAGTCCCGGCGCAGGAGACGACAGTGAATACAGGCACTGAGCAAGAAACTCAAGCTTCTGCCGGCGAAGCAGGGCAGCCTGCCGCTGATCAGACAGCTGCCGGAAAGTCAACTACCGGGCAGCCCGCTGCTAATCCGGACTCGGAGCCTGCTCAAAACGCAGACGAAAACACAAAGCTCGATGACGGCAAGAAAATTTACTGGTTCACCGGCCTCACTGCACAGCAGATCACGGACAAGCTCTCCCTTAAGGAGAAGGTGCGTCAGATGCTGCAGAGCGGCTATGACCAGATCAGTGCCAGGAAGCTCAAGAAGTGGGATATCGGTTCTGTGTTCGGTTCCGGAGACGGGGTGTACAGCACGCAGGAGGAGTGGCGTGAGATCATCAATGATTATCAGACGCAGGCCCTTGCCTCCAAGACCGGGCTGCCGATCATCTATGGGCTGGACGACATCCACGGCATCGGTTACTGCAGCGGCGCGGTTGTGTTTCCTCACAACATCGGGCTCGGAGCGGCGAACGATCCGCATCTGATGTATGAAATTGGTAGTGCTGTTGCCGATGAGGCGAAGCTGATCGGAGCACTGTGGAACTTCTCGCCCTGCATTGCGGTCAGCACAGACCCGAGGTGGGGCAGGACATATGAATCCTACTCATCTGACCCTGAA
>CACXCB010000322.1 GCA_902766005.1 uncultured Erysipelotrichaceae bacterium
ATATTCACGCAACCCTTTTTTATTACTTTTTTTCTTGTTTTTTGGTCATTGTGAACTACGTTTTTCATAAACTTTTGACACTATCCATCAGGTCGTTATTTATCAGCCATTCGTTGATCACCGATTTTGTATCTTCAAACTGATTCTGTACTGCTTTGCCTGTTATTGGCAAACCTTCTTTTACCTCTGCACCAGGAACCGTTTCTTTAATGTGGTTTACTGTTCCTGAAAGACCACTGCCTCCATGTGTATCAAACGGATAAATGGTTTTTCCGGTAAAATCATAGGATTCCAAGAAGTTATATACAATCATCGGCATATCCGCATACCAGATCGGATATCCTAAAAGGATTGTTTCATATTCATCAAAGTTATCGATCGTGTTGAGAATTTCCGGTCTTGCATTTTCATTTTGTTCGGCTGAAGCAATTTCCAGCATTTCCTCATAACTTTCGGGATAGGGTTCCACCGGGACAATTTCAAACAGGTCTGCACCAACTGTTTCAGCAATATATTCAGCCACAATCCGTGTACTTCCCTTTTCTACATTTCCTACTTCCCAGTTTTCTCCGGCTCTGGAAAAATACACTACCAGAATATTTGAACTTTCCTGTTCATCAGTCTGTTCTTCGGTTTCTGTAATTGTTTCTTCTTCTGCAGAAACTGATTCTTCCGTAACATCAGACACTTGTGTTGTGCCGCAAGAACAAAGCAGCAACACACTCAATATAGACAATATCTTCTTCATATTTTATCTATGCATTCCTACTGTATTCATTTTTTTCAGCTGATTGTTGATTGCATTCATTTCTTCTTCCGTTAAATCAACCAGGACAGATTCATAATTTTCTTTAACCCTGTGTTTCTTTGTGGTTCCCGGAATCGGAATCATGAATGGCTTCTGATGCATCTCCCAGCTTAATGAAATCTGTGCCGGTGTAGCATGTTTTTCTTCGGCATATCTTGTGATCATATCTAATAATACCTGATTCTGATCAATGGATTCATCAGAGAATAAATCCATTCTGTTTCTCCAGTCACCTTCTTTATATGTTGTGGATTTATTGATTGTTCCGGATAAGAATCCTTTCGCTAACGGACATGCGCTGACATAGGCAAGATTCAGCTCTTCACAAATAGGAAAATATGTCTCTTCATCATGACGGTCTAACAGATTATACATATTCTCAATTGCAGCTAAAGGAAATACTTTATATGCTCTTCTGATGTAATCAACCGGTGCAAATGAAACTCCCCAGGCACGGATCTTTCCGGCCTCATGTAGTTCTTTCATCGTTTCAGCCACTTCTTCCGGAGAAACATTCGGATCAATACGATGCTGGTAATAGAGATCGATATAGTCAGTGCCAAGTCTTGTCAAGGATTCATCCACCTGTTTTAAAATGGAATCATGCGTACTGTTTAAGTCCATCGATCCGCCCTCTTCCGGCATATGGAGAATACCGAATTTTGTGGCAATAATGACTTCATCACGAAAGTCCTTTACCGCTTTACCTAAGAAACACTCATTGTCATCTCCGTATGCTGGAGCAGTATCAAACATCGTATACCCTGTTTCTTTTGCATAGCGGATTAAATCCACCATTTCATCTTCTGCAGCTTTCATTCTATAAGAATGTGTCTGACCCATGCATCCATAACCGATGGGCATCATCTCTTTGTCAATTCCTGTGAGTTTGATTGGTTTGATCATCTTCCTTCTCCCTTCAATTACAAATTTTCCATTCCTGATCGATTTTGATGAAATTCTGATGTGTGCCTAATGTCCAGGATCCGGACATGCCGTATACTTTTGCAGTTAATGTAACGTCTGCGTTTAATGTTGCATGATCTCCATCTACTGCAATATTGAGGTTTTTGATCTGATACTTGTAGTAATTGAGTGTTCCGTCTTCAATCTCCCCGAAAAACTCTTCTTTGGTTTGTTTCTTTCCGGACATATGCGTGAATGTTTTATCTTCAGTCACAATGGAATATAGCGTGTCCAAATTTTTATCGATCATTGCCTGCTGCATGGTTTCAAATGTCTTTAATACTTCCTTCTGCTCATTTGTCATTTCTGTTTCCTCTTTTGCACACCCTGTCATTACAAGTCCTAAAGATAACAGGATTTTATTGATTATTCTTTTCATGGATATATTTAATTACCTTTGCGGGATTGCCTCCTGCAATTGCATCAGCAGGAACATCTTTTGTGACTACAGCTCCGCCTGCTATAACAGCGTTTTCTCCGATGGTAACACCGGGCATGATCTTTGCCTCTGCACCGATCCAGGCATTGTTTCCGATCGTGACCTTTCTGCATTTCAATACATAACGGTTATCAAAATCATGGTTATCTGTAACGATTGTGACATGCGGTCCGATCTGTACATTATCTCCGATTTCAATACCGCCGATAGACATCGCCGTAAAACTGTGATTGATGAATACATGTTTCCCGAATGTCATCTGTTTAGGAAAATCAATCTGTACAGGTGTAAAGATACCAAGACTTTCCGGAACATTTCCATCAAACAAATCCTTCATGGCATCTGCCTGTTCTTGCGATAAAGGTTCTGCAGTATTTAATCTATGTAATGCTTTATAGGTTCTGTGCAACTCCTCTACACAAGGTCTGTATTCCTCTGAATGCATATCTACCGCTATTCCGTTTTTCAGTTTTTCAAAGACATCCATACTATTTCTCCTTTAACTGTCTTTATTGTATAAGTAAAGGAATAAATACCTTACAACACCTTTCTGCAATTTAGGAGTTATGTAACATTTCTTGATAAAAGGTTACAAAAAAGATATCTTTTCGGATACCTTTCATCTGGATTGAATAATCTGTTTCATGCCTGTATTGATCATGATGGTAGTAAGTTCAATAGCTCTTTCCACCGGAACCTTTTTGCCATCTTCAATCCACTGTTTATATATGCTCAATGTAGCTGTATTGGCATAGGTACGGATCAGATTCTGTTCGTAGGTTGAAAATTGTTTTAATTCGGAATACCCGCGATCTGCTGATTGTGCCACATTCCGGATCATCCTGTTACGGATAATACTGTCCGTACAGGTAATCTTTTCATAATACGGACCTTTTTCCTCTGAGAAGAGATAGAACTCCCTGGTCAGTTTATCAATATCTTTGTATGTATAATTCTTTGTTCTCTCTGCAAATTCTTCGGATAATTCGTTCTGGATTTCCGCTAACAGAGCGTCCAGTGAATCATAATAGGCATAGAATGTCTTTTTATTGATCATGGCTCTGTCTGCCAGTTCTGTTACGGTAATATCCTCATAATCCTTTTCAATCAGCAACTGTTCAAAAGACCTTCGAATACTTTCGAGGGTCCTTCTGACTCTGAGATCTTCTTTACCTGTAATCCTCATAACAGGTCATTGCCTTTCAGCCAGGATTGGATTTTGGCATCAGCATGATTGACTGAACTGCCTGTCAAAGATAAACCTTTTTTGATTGTGGCATCTGGCAAAGTTTTCTTTAAATCACTTTCACTGCTTCCCATGCCGCTTCCTTCATTGGTACATAACGGATAGATTGTCTTACCGGAAAAATCGAAATGTTCCAGGAATGTTAAGACTGCCATCGGATATGTTCCCCAATAGTTCGGATAAGCAAGAATGATCTTGTCATAGTCATCTATGGATTCAGGAAATGCCTTTAACTCCGGACGGATGCCTTTGTTTTTGTGTTCCTTTGCTTCATTGATGCATGTCATATATTCCTTTGCATAAGGTGTCTTCATTTCAATTTTGAAAACATCTGCATCAATTAACCTCTCTATCTTTTCAGCAACAATTTCCGTATTTCCTTTTTCAATATATTTCATTTCTCCGCCGAAGTAGTTCTCATCCGCTCTGGAGAAATACGCAATCAATGTACTCATCTGTTATATTCCTCTGTCTTGGACCATACAAAGTTGGATTCTCTTGCGGCAATTAACCATTTGCCGTCAACTTTCTCATACTTGTCATGATAAACAATTCCATTCGTTGTCATCATGTTCTTTCCTTCTGCATTCTTGCCGATCAGGATTGTCTCATTATATGCAGTGCCTGTGGCATGTGTTTCATCGATGATATCAAACAAAGCCTGTCCGTTGTTATGGAAATGTATATCAAAGAGATTCATGAATCTTGTGCAGGATGCTTCAATTGCTTCTCTGCCTTCATAATGAGAAATATTTCCATTATTCTTAGCAGTCAGTGTTCCGTTTTCTGTAAACAGGAAGGACTGTTCATGCAGTCTCATCTCATCTGCCATAACGCTGAATGTGTCACATAATTCCTTTAATGCAAATTTTTCTTCAAAAATGTTCATCTTCTTTCTCCTTTTTCTTTTGACACCTATAAGATACATTAAATCCCTTAAAGTTTCATGGTTATTTATCTTGATTTTGTGAGTTATGTAACAAATATTATTAATTCGTTACTTATCATACCTCCGACCGGATGATGGATATAGAAAGCATGATCTACTGTGTCATTTCTACAGATTTTATGCCTCATAATAAAACGAATGGTATTGCGCGTCCGCTCTGTCAATCATTGAGCTTCATAGGCCACTAAGATGACATACTTCCACCACCTTAGATGAAGCTAAGAGTTGGGGCACCTTGACAAATGCACCCATTGAGTGTATTAATATAGATGAGGAGAGTTAATATGAATATACGTGAACTGAGAGCAGAACTAGGCGACACCCAAAGTGAATTTGCGCACAGATATCATATTCCCTTCAGAACGATCCAGAACTGGGAAACTGGGGTTCGTAAACCTCCCGAATACATTTTGAGTCTTCTGGAACGACAAGTGAAAGAAGATCTGGTCAACAGAAGAACTTATGTTTTACCAAAGTATGACTCCAGAAAAGCCAATCTTCCACGGAGAGAAAACTACATTGGCTCTTTCTCCTGGTTGAAAGCTGTTCGAGATTGTATGGGGGAAGATATCGTTTTTGCCTTAGATCAAGCTTTGATGTGTCAGGGCAACTTCGGTGGAAGAAATGATGAATATATTGTATGGGTATATGGTAGCAAGTCGCTGACTCGCTTTAACGGAGTTGTTGTGCTGGGCAATAAAGTGAGTCCCTTCAATGTTCTCGAAAAAAGCGGCCTAAAATTCACAGATCTGAACAGAACGATATCGGATGCTCTTGCTAACGAATCCATCCTGGACATGCAAGGAATAACAGAAGCTGTCAGCCGATATTATTTTTCTAACGGAGAAAGCTTTAAAGGTCTGTCAATAAACCCGGTATACCAAGAATCATTTGAAAGATTGGCACAGGATGCCATATCCTATTACGACAGCTAAAGGAGAAACCATGAAAATTACAACAGAAGAAAAATTGATGTACAGAGTAATGAAGGCTGTTTATGAGAGCTGAATTCCAGGATGACGTCTGTCATATCAAGCGAAAAAGTTTTCAGAAGAATCAAAGACCTGATCGATTTATATTACATAGCACAGGTATACTCACCCGACTGGCATAAGGTCTTTCAGACTATAAAAGATAGCGAGAGGGTCCTTGGATCATTTGATGACTTCTTAAACAAGCCTGACGAACTGCGGCATGCATACAATAAGTTTCGGTTTGATGGGGATGTCTCTAAGCCGGCATTTGAAGATACCTATCAAACAGTGAAGAAATATATAGAAAAAGTTCTTCCTTTAAGCAAGGACTGAAGTTGGTTTTCTGATACTGGTAGATGATTATGACTTACTGAAAGACGATTCAAAGGTTGGTGCAAACATTGCGTGCCATCCTTATTTTCATTTTGACATTGCACATACCACCAACTCTTAGCTTCAAAGTATGTCGCTTATATAATCCATCAATATCCTTTATTTCTTATTTCATTTACGAAAATCAAAACCGCAAAGAAAGACAGCTGAGACCTCCATCCAGTTTTCTGAATTCAGATGTATCTACAGTAATGGTTTTATAGCCCATCGATTTGACTGCTTCTAATACTGACGGATAACCTTCAGGAACAATCACAGTATCATTTACCCATATACAATTAGCCGCATATGCCTCATCTTCAGGGATCACATATTTATTGTATGTTTCAAATTCAGGTTTATTTATGAATTCTCCTGAAACAAGCATATTGTTGTTTTCCAGATAATTGACACCGGTCTTAAGATGAAGCACTTCTTCCAGTGTGACTTCTGAACAGGTATATCCGTATTTTGCAAGAATGGAAGCAAACTGGCGAATTCCTTCTTTGTTGGTTCTTTCGGATCTGCCGACATAGAAATGATTATCACACATCATTACATCTCCGCCTTCCAGTGTACCGGGTGATGTAATATGTTCAATTTTGTCTTCCGGATAGAACTTTCTGACTGCTTCTTCAATGGACGTAGTTTCTCCATTTCTGGATTGTGCACCGGGATTTGTGATGATTGCACATTTTTTAGTAAGAACTGCAGGATCCTCCACAAAACAGGAATCCGGAAATCTTTCATCTGCTTCTAAGACAGTAACGTCTACACCGCATTGTTTCAGTGCATCTATATATGCATCATGCTGTTCCAGTGCAAGATGAAAATCCGGAACACCAGGATACAAACCGGAAGTAATGCCTTCTGTCATAGCTCTGCATGGTCTTTTTACAATGACATGATTGAATTTTTTCATGATATTTTTCTCCTCAATGTCTTTATTTTACCGATTCTTTGTTCGCATTCAACCATCAATTGAACAATCTGTCTTTAAGAAATGAAAAACCCGGGCCAGCCGGGTTTCGTTTGAGTTATTTGTTTAGATTACATCAGTTTGCAGAACATCTCACGGAACTGTTCCAGTGTTGCATGTCTCGGGTTACCCGGAGCACATGCATCTGCTGCTGCAGATTCACACAGGAAGTCGAGATCTTCTTCCTTCAGTTTTTCCAGTTTTGTCGGAATACCTACATCAACTGACAGCTGGCGTACAGCGTCGATTGCAGCCTTGCGGTATTCTTCCGGTGTCATGCCTGTTGTATCAACATCGAATGCTTCTGCGATCTTCTTGAATTTCTCTCCTGTATATTCCTGGTTGAATTCCATTACGATCGGCAGCATCATTGCACATGCAACACCATGAGGTGTGTCATAGACTGCACCGAGTGTATGAGCCATGGAGTGTGCAATACCAAGACCTACATTGGAATAAGCCATAGCTGTGACATACTGTGCCAAAGCCATTCCTTCACGTCCATCCGGATCATTTTCAACAGCCTTGCGCAGGTTCTTTGCGATGAGCTGGATTGCCTCAAGGTTCAGGCAGTCTGCCAGTTCCCAAGCTGCTCCGGTTGTATAGCCTTCAATTGCATGTGTCAAAGCGTCCATACCTGTAGAAGCTGTTAAGCCTTTTGGCATGGAAGACATCATATCAGGGTCAACAACTGCAACATCAGGAATATCGTTAGGATCTACACAGACGAATTTACGTCTCTTTTCTACATCGGTAATAACATAGTTGATTGTGGATTCAGCACCTGTTCCGCCTGTTGTAGGTACAGCAATTGTGAATACAGTACGATTCTTTGTCGGTGCAACACCCTCCAAAGAACGGACATCATAGAATTCAGGGTTATTAACGATAATGCCGATGCCCTTTCCGGTATCCATTGAGGAACCGCCGCCGATGGTAATCATGAAATCCGCACCGGATTCCTTGAAAGCATCTACGCCATGCTGGACATTCTCAATTGTCGGGTTTGGCTTGATGTCTGAGTAAAGAGTATACTCAATACCATTTTCTGCAAGAAGGTCTGTAACTTTTGATGTAACGCCGAATTTGATCAGATCAGGATCAGATGCAACGAAAGCCTTCTTTAATCCTTTGGCTTTAACAATGCCCGGAATCTCTTTGATTGCACCATGTCCATGATAGGAAATGCCATTTAAAACAAAACGATTTACAGCCATATTTCATTATCCTCCTATTTACGATTCAGCAGGCCGGCAAAGCTCTGCTGGTTACCAATATTATACTATGAATTTTCAAGAATCGTTTCAAAATTAGTATGGGATTCATAGCTGCTGGTATTCTTTCTTTTATGTCTTATCTTATCTTCCGTATATTGTCGCAACCTTTTCATTAAACTAAGCATCATAAATCATTTATATATTTTTGATCATTTTTATAAAAAACTTGGCAGCCGGTGTCAAAGCATCAAAATCATTGGCAATAAGAGCAAGGTCGGTATGAATGACCGGTTTAACAGAATATATATAATATGGTGCATTCTGAGAAAGAAGAGATTTTGCCTGTAATCCGATGCCGATTCCTTCTTCAGCAATTTTACGAACTGTACCTGAGCTGACTATCTTGAAGGCATTTCTCTGAGTGATCATAAAATGCTTATCTAAATATGGCTGCATGGATTCCATGGCGGATTGGCAGGCATAGAAGGTTTTCTTTGTTTTTGTCAGATCTATATATTCTGTATCCAGTTTTTCTTTTGTGATGGCTGCAATTTCATCCTGCATCAGTACTTCCGATTCCATGAAAGAAGAGGGAAAAGAAATACCGAATTCCGCCTCATGATTCAGTACCATTTTTTCCACTTCCAAAGCTGTTCCTTCTTTAATCTCGACATTGACTTTCGGATACTCTTCATGAAATTTAGTATATGCGTCGATCAGATAAAAAGAAGACCCGCTTGGCAAAGATGCAATTTTCAATGTACCACCTAACATATTTTTGGAAAGATAAACGGTCTGATAGATCTGCTCTTCCATACGCATCATCTGCCTTGCAAAGTATAAAACCTTTTCTCCGGTATCTGTCAGAGAAATACCATTCCTTTTATCTCTGTAAAATAATTCTTCATCCAGCTCTTCTTCCAGGCTTTTAATTGCTTTACTGACTGCAGGCTGGGTAATAAATAATGCCTTGGCTGCTTCCGTAACACTTCCGGCATCAGCAACATTGATAAAGATTTTCAGATGATTCAAGTTC
Source organism: uncultured Erysipelotrichaceae bacterium (assembly GCA_902766005.1). Taxonomy (GTDB): domain Bacteria; phylum Bacillota_I; class Bacilli_A; order Erysipelotrichales; family Erysipelotrichaceae; genus Bulleidia. The sequence goes on from CACXCB010000322.1 coordinate 8,987, forward strand.
ATAGCCATTTGGTTATCACCTCATGTAAAAACATTCATTTTATTTATATCATATTTTACCATATAATCCTTTATGTACAAGGAGGATGTTTATGAAGCAGTCAATCTGGACAAAAGACTACATCTACGCAATATTCGTATTATTCTGTGTTCATACAGGACCGTATCTTCTTTTATCTGTCATCACAATCTATGGAAGAATACTCAGCGGTTCCGATACTCTTGCAGGCATGATGGCTTCTGTTTTTGCCTTGAGCGGTCTGTTCGCAAGATTCTTATCTGCTTTTCTCTTAGATAAATTCGGTACCAAAAAGATCCTGATGATCTTTACTGCCATCATGGCTACTGCTTCTTTCCTGTATATCTTTACCTCCCAGTACTGGCAGGCATTTTTACTCAGGGGCATGCAGGGTTTAGCGTATGGCGTAACATGCACTGCCATGAGCACATATATCGTTAACCTGTTAGATCCGCAAAATCGTTTAGAGGGAATCGGATATTCATCACTGACAGCTAACCTCGCCAATGCGATCGGCCCTACAATTGCATATGCACTTCTTGGCGAAAATGTGGATCAGTTTCAATATCTGTTTATTGCGGTATTTATTTCTGTAATCATCTCTTTGATTTCCATGGTACCGATCAAAGATGAACATCAAACTGTTTCTGTGAAGACAAATCAACAGACTTCGGAAAAACTGCATATCATGGATGTATTCTTTCCCTTTCTGCTTTGGGCATGCATGAGCCTTGCGATGAGCTCTGTTTCTGCATTCCTATCTTTATCTTCATTGGAAAAAGGATTCTCCAATATCGGTTTATATTTCACATTCAACGTTGTAGGACTTGTATTCTCCCGTTTCATCATGAAACGTCTGACTGATCTGTTCGGACAGTCCAAAATGATTCTTGCAATGATACTTCTGATTGCCTTCTGTTTAGCAGGCATTGCCTTAATCAGAGAAGTATGGCAATTGTATATGCTTGCTTTACCGTTTGGTTTCGCGAATGGATGCTTGGCACCATTAGTAAATACAATGTTGGTGAATCAGTTACCATCTGCCAAAAGCGGATTAGCCAATGCGGCTTTCTTTGCAGCAGGAGATGCCGGATTTATTATCGGACCTGCTTTCTGGGGAGCCATTGCAGGCATGACTTCTTATAATACCGTATTTATCGTTTCTGCTGCTGTATGTCTGATCGCGTTCTTCATTCAAATCATACAGTCAAAAATCATGAAAGGAGCATACTGATTATGGAAAAATCATTCCCCGAAATTGTAAAAGGCAGAAGATCTGTAAGATCCTTTACAAAAGAACATATCTCTGATGAAATCATTCAGGCAATATTAGAAGCTGCAGCTTATGCTCCTTCCTCTTGGGGAGGGCATCCGATGGAATACATAGTAACCAAAGATAAAGAAACTCTGCAAAACCTGGCTAAATGTAAAAGAATGGGTGCTGGTCCTTTAGCTTACAGTGATGTTGCCATTGTTCCCATTATCGATAAAAGAAAGCTGGAATTATGGGTAGAAGATGCTGCAGTTGCATCCACATATCTTCTTTTAGCTGCTGAATATTATGGTGTTGGCGCATGCTGGATCCATATGAAAGACAGACAAGGACATACCAACATGGCAGAAGATGATATCAAAGATCTTCTGCATATTCCGGAGTATTACGGAATACTGAATGTTGTTTCACTTGGTTATCCTGCAAAGCCGAATAAAGCTCATGAACTAGACCCTGTAGTTCATTATGAAAAATATTAAAGGTGCATACGCACCTTTTATGTTACTACTGTTCTTTTTTCACACTGCCGCTTCCAAGGGAATGCTTTTCTTCTTCCAATGGCAGCCATTCTAATACTTTCCGAATCTGTCTGTCCCAGAAATCCCATTCATGACCGCCTGCTTCTTCTTCATAAGTTACATGCAATCCGTTTTTAATAAAGAGATCTCTGTATGTACGATTCATTTCCAACAATGAATCGGAAAGACCGCATGCCATATAAATCTCAGGAAGAGGTTTATTTTCTTTAAGCATATTTTCCAATGCAACTCTTGGATTTTTATCTGTTTTTCTTGCTTCATCTGCATTTCCGAATACCAGATGTTCCCCTGCAACATTGTCTGCATTGACTTCCAGTATCTGCAAAGCAGAAGATAAGCCGGCAATATATCCGAAGGTTTCCGAATACTTCAACCCATTGCGGATTGCACCGAATCCTCCCATGGATAATCCGCCAATAAAAGTATCTTCTCTTTTATCGGAAAGAGGAAACATCTTTCTTGTTATTTCCACAAGTTCCTTTCCGATAAATTCTCCATAATCGTTGTTCGGTGTAATGCCATTGACATAAAAGGAGTTATCTCCGGATGGCATCACAACCGCAAGATTCTTTTCTTCTGCCCATCTTTGAATTCTTGTTCCGGATACCCAGTCGGTATAATTTCCCAATAAGCCATGTAATAAATACAATGTTTTGAATTTGCAATCCTTATCCACAGAATAATCCATTGTTTCAAAAGAGATTTTGTCTACAGGCAGGATAACCTGTAAAGGAACAGTTCTGAATAATGCCTTGGAGAGATAGTTCACCTGAATCAATGCCATAAATGATACCTTCTTTCTATGACCGTATTTCCATTATACCGAAGTTAAAAGAGGCAAGCAAATTCCCGCGATATAAATTGACGTTTATATCGGGAAATAATATTTGCTTATATACATGCATGTGATAATATAATGTTAGATTTACTAGGAGTATTATCATGGGTTTATTTGACAAGATCATTAAGGAAGGATCCAAAGTCCTTCAAGACGTCACCTCAGACGAAAACAAGGAAAAGGCAACAGCTTTTCTCAATAACCTGAAAACAGGTATTGAAGAAACTGCCAAAGAAATCGCATCCGATGAAAACAAAGAAAAAGCAGCTTCTTTTCTCAACAGTGTAAAAGACAGTCTTGGTGACTTCAAAAACCAGATTGAACAAGAAGTACACGAATCAAAAAAACAAGAGACGTATTATGAATACCGGGAAGATGGTAAAACATGCAGGGAAAAGATACTTGAAGTATTGGCTTCCGATTTTTCACAATATACTGTTAAGGAAAATGTTTCTCCTGTTACCATCGGCGGCACGGGTAAATTTATGAATTATTCCATTGTTGTATATGATGGTACAACACCAAAACTCTTTATCATGATCATCGGCAAAACCACTACCGCCCATCGTGAATACAGATGGAGCAGACAGGAAGCAGAAAAGAATGGATATACATTCTTAAACTTCGTTAACCACTATCCAAACACAATCGAATATATCACTGACAGATTACATCAATATCTGTAATCTATTGTCTAAGAAAGAGAAAAGCATTCTTGCGCCTGTGGCGGCTTCAGCATATTTCCCTATCATACTTTGCAGGCAGTTGAAATATGTACAAGCTTGTATCGTTAAGCATAGCTTACTTCAAAGTTTTTTCTCTTTCTTTTTTTCTTGGAGTACTGTATGTCATTATTAGACAAGCTTTCCCGAAAAGAAATATGGGAACAATTCTATCAGGATAAAATTGAACATAATCAACTGTCAAAGAAAGAAATCAAGCAGCTTTCTTCCTTCATCGAGGAAGAAGGCTATTTACCGATTGTACAATCTCTTTCTTTCAGCTATCCCCAGAAGAAATATATCTCTAAAGCCAATACAAATAAAAAAAGAATCGTTTACTGTTTCAAGGAAGAAGAAACATATGTCTTAAAACTTTTGACATTTCTTTTGTACAAATATGATTCTGTTTTATCTGATAATTGCTATTCTTTCAGAAAAAATAAAACTGCCAAAACCGCATTTGACAATATCTTAAAGATCAAAAACCTTGATCAAAAATATGTATTAAAATTGGATATCCACGATTATTTTAATTCCATTGATGTCAGCCAGTTGATTGATATATTAGAATCAGTCATTTTAGATGATCCTGATCTTGTATCCTTTTTATCTTCTCTTTTAAAAGAAAATAAATGCATATTTCATGATGAAATCATCGAAGAAAACAGAGGTGCCATGGCAGGTGTTCCCTTATCCTCTTTCTTTGCAAATTTATATCTAATGGATCTGGATTATCTTTTTGCAGAAAAAGGAATACCGTATTTTCGATATTCCGATGATATTCTTTTGTTTACAGACAGCCATGAAGAAGCTGAAGGATGTTTATCGTTTATCCAAAACCATTTAGATCAAAAGAAACTTACATTCAATCCGGATAAAGTCAAACTGTATAAGCCAAACGAATCATGGGAATTTTTAGGCTTTAAATATCATAACGGCAATATCGATTTATCGGATATGACAATCAAAAAAATGAAAAAGAAGATCAAGCACAAAGCCAATGCCTTATACAGATGGAAAAAGGAAAAGGATATTTCAGATGATAAGGTCATCCGTAAGATGATTCATATCTTCGATCATAAATTTTATGATCTTTCCGGCACAAACACGTTCACATGGATCCGTTTCTATTTTCCTGTTATTACAGTTACTGAAGGATTACATGAAATCGATGCATACATGCAAAAATACCTGCGCTATCTATATAGCGGCAGGCATTATAAAGGCAATTATAAAATCACCTATAAACAATTAAAAACTTTAGGTTATACGCCTTTGGTCGGTGAATATTATCATTGGAAAAAAGAAAACGAACGTCTAAATAAACATGGACATGTACATCGGCAATGAAACAACACGATTTTCCGATACTCCGACATTTCCATCCATAATTTTATATGCCATTGGTGTTTCTTCATGACTCTTCATATATCCGTTTAATGATATTGTTGATTTTCTAGCGCCTTTCACCTCAATCGGAATCACATTACCATCTTTAATAATGACGAACTCAATTTCACGTTTGCTTGAATCATTCTTATAAAAATGCAATGAATAATTCTTTTTAATCAATACATCAGCGATAGCAGCTTCCCAGAAGCCTACTTTGGAACTATCTCTGAGTGAATTTTCGATAATACTTCTTTTAAAAGAAAAATCTCTCATTCCCACCAGCATACCAATATCCGTGGTATATAATCGGAAATGATTATCCTCTTCATAATCTTCAGGATAAGGTTTTATATTTGTTACGGCAATGCTTTTAGCAGCAATATCGGCACTGATCAGCCAGTCAACGCTTGTTTCATATTTTCTGGAAGTTCCGTTTTTCTCTACATATCCATATTGGAATTTATGATTATCTTTTTCCAGCAATTGTTTTGAAAGGGAGAAATAGCAGTTTTCAGCTTTCACTTTCATATCTGAAGAAGCATAATGCGCAATATCATAGCGATATCCTTCTAAAAGGTCAGTTTGTATTCTATGCACTTCTCTAAAATCATATGTATCTACATATTTTTGAACAACCTCCGGTTCTTTTTACAGCTTCTTCAAATTGCTTTGCATATTTTTGATATCAATTATCTGCATATATGCATATTTTTGATATCTTTTTTCTGCACATATGCATATTTTTGAGTATTTTAAAACCGGAGATTCATAATCCCCAGTGCAGACCTCCAATTTAAATGGCTTACTGATTTTCCATATATGCCATCATGGCATATGCAGCTCTTTTTGCTTCTTCAGCTGCAGATACGACTGTTCTTGATCCATGCACAACATCTCCGGCCACAAACACACCCGGGCAAGTTGTCTGACCATGATCATCTGTAATTAATAATCCTCTTTCATTGCCTTCCAGGCCGTCTGTAGTCATAATCAGCTTGTTCTTCGGTGCTTGTGAAACAGCCAGTATCGTTGAATCAGCATGTACCTGATCCAATTCTTCCTCATAGCCGATCACTTTATCATTTTCATCAAAGATTGCTGTCTTAAAGACGGGCCCTTGTTCTGTTATCTTTTCTATAGCTTTTCCAAAGACAAATTCAGCACCATCCAGCCTTGCATATTCCATCTCGTTTTCACTGGCGGCAATACGCTTACTGCGGGCATACAGAGTAACATTCTGTGCACCATGTCTTAAAGCCGTTCTTGCCACATCCATCGCTACATTTCCCATACCGATGATCGCCACATTTTCTCCCAGCTGGAAAGCATCCGGATTGGCAAGATAAGAGATGCCAAAGTGTACATTCGCTAAGCTTTCTCCTTCAATTCCGAGATTCTTCGGTCTCCAGACACCTGTTCCGATGAAGACTGTGGAATATCCATCTCTGAATAAATTATCAATGGTTAATGCTTCTCCCAATACTGTATTTGGACGGAACTGGATATCAAACTGATCCATCAATTTCTTATAGCGATCAATGATTGTCTTGGATAATCTGAATTCAGGAATGCCATATCTTAACATGCCGCCGATCTTGTCATTATCATCAAAGATCGTTACATCATAGCCATGCATTGCCAAGATCATGGCAGCTGTTAAACCTGCAGGGCCCGATCCAATAACCGCTGTTCTTTTTCCTTTTTTCTCAATCTTCTCTGCTTTCATACGGTCAAGATATGCATCGGAAATGAATCTTTCAATGGCGAAGAAAGAAACAGGTGTTCCTTTTCTTCCCAATACACAATGTCCTGCACATTGTTCCTGATGATCACAAACGATAGAACAAAATACAGACATCGGATTATTTTTAAACAGTTCTTTCCCTGCTTCCATCAATTGATTTTCTTTAAGCTTTTTAATGACATCCGGTATCGGTGTCGAAATCGGGCAGCCTTTCTGACACATCGGTACTTTGCACTGCAAACATCTGTTTGCCTCATTCATGATATGTAATGCCATAAATCCTCCTCATGCATTCTTGAAACAGAGAGTTTTTCCTGTCATTTTTAAATACTCAGATCATTGTCAAATACGATTCCTGCTTCTTTACGGGCTTTTTCCATGACTCTGGATACGATAGAACTTGCTTCAAGCAGTTCATGCATATGATCATAATCTTTTGTATCCACTGTATGAATGAAATCCAGGAATTCATATAAGAGTCTGTGGTTGTTGCTGTCATCTTTAAATGATTCAACTGTACCGTCATTACGATCCAGATCAAATGCTGTCATGCCGTTAACCGGTGTATTCATTGCAAGACATGCTTTGTCACCCTGGATAGAACATGTAACAGGTGCTTTGCAGTCTTTCGCAGCAATACTGACAGCTTTGAATGTGCCATAGTCCAGTGCCAGAATTCCGGATGTATCAATACCTTTTTCTACATTGGCATAATAATGGACTTCTTTCGGTTCTCCGAATAAACCGCAGATGAAACTGATATTATAAACGTTCAGATCCATGAGGGCGCCACCTGCTTTTTTCGGATCAAATACAGGCAGTGTAGTACCTGCTTTAAATGCATCGTATCGTGAGGAATACTGGCTGTAGTTTAAACTGACCACCTTGATATCCCCAAGTTCATTTACCTTTTCTTTCAAAGCTTTATAAGCAGGCATATGGACAACGCTCATGGCCTCAAAGATCATTAAATGCTTTTCTTCTGCAATTCTCTTAAGATCTTCCAGTTCCCTGTAATTAGCTGTTACAGGTTTTTCAATGATGGCATGTTTACCTGCTTCCAATGCTTTTTTCGTAAAGGAATAATGTAAGAAGTTTGGAAGTGCTACATAGACTGTATCAATGTCAGACGCTAACAATTCATCATAATCATAGTATGTAGCATCAAAGCCATTCTCTTTTGCCATCTTTTCAGTTTCTTCCTTTGTAGTTGGTGTACCGAGAAGAACTTTCTTTTCTAACGGAAGTTTATCCAGTGTTCTCATCAGATCCTGTACGATCATGCCTGTTCCAAGAAATGCCAGTTTCATATGTTTTCTCCTTCTGCCCTCATTGGGTCTTTCTTTTTACACCCATATAATAGCGAAGAAAAAAATGAAGCAATATATCTTTTGGATAATAAGAAAATGAAGTGCGCATTTCTTCTTCTCTTTCAAAGAATTACACGTACTTCATTTTCTTATTTCTTATTCAGTGCATAGAGAATCGAATACAGGATATCCAGTATCAAGCTGAAGGAAACCTGTGAATAGAAAGTGGATACTTTATCAAATGTGCTGTTTTCTTTATCCGGAATCAATATCAGTTCATCCGCCATTTTCCCGACCGGAGAGTCTTTTCCGGATGTTATGCCTATTATCGGAATACTGTTCTTTTTCAATATGGGAAGACATTCAACGATCTGTGACTTTCCGCTGTAACTGACAAATAATGCCAAATCATCCGGATGCATTTCCCGTGCCACAAAAAGCTGGTCGCTGTATCTTGCAGCACAATGCACAAACTTGCCGATCTTGATCATCTTGTTCGCAAATCCTTCACAGGTGATCATACTGTCACCCATCGCAAAGATAAAGATTCTCTTGGCTTTATTCAGCTTCTGGGCTATATCGCGGATGGTTCCCTGATTTAAATATCGTTCGGTAATTTCTGCTGTTTCCTGATACAGGGAAGACAGGGAATGAATAATATCCGGAACAGACTGTCTGAACCCAAACGGCGTATTGAAATCCACTTCATTTTTCGCATATCTTTTTGCCTCAAGATCCTTTGTCAGTTCATGTTTTAACTGCCGGAATCCCTCATACCCGAGCTTTCTGCATATTCTGATGATCGTCGCATTGGATACATATGTTTCTTTGGCAAGATCTCCTATGTTCATTGTCGAAACATCTTCCATATGTTCAAGAATATATTGGATTACCTCTTTTTCTATATCCGTGAATTGTGATGCATCCTGCATTCTTTCTGTAATTGTAGACATTGTTTACTCCTAAAATAACCATAACTGTTCACTATGGTTATTTTATCATCCTAAAGCTTTGATAAAATCAGGATATTCACAATCCTGCACATCCGAGATGGCACGAATGATTAATTCATGATCCTTTCCCTCATGTAATCCGCTGAGCAGTACAGAAGCAGCAAGAGTCCCATCCTTCAGATAAATCGGAAAAGCCCCGCCACTGGGAAGAACACCCTCTTTCAAGACAAATCCTTCTGTCTGGAAAGCAACATTCACCCAGGCACTGGAATGACCGTATTCCTTAATGGCATTATGCTTTCCTTCCGCATACATGATGTTGTTGGCATTCTTATCCTTCATGACATACTGGAACATAACCAGTCCATCGGATTCCCTGACAATGCGCAAGGCTATGCCACGATCATATTCCTTCTGTAATTCTATGATCTTTTCTGCCAGAATCAATGCATCTTCATTATCAAAGGACTCATAACTTAATGCTTTTTCCTGCTCTTCCAGCACTTTGAGATCCTGTTTTGTATAATCGGTGAAACCTGTACGGATCACATCCATGATGTATGCATTGCGCATGGAATCGGCAAGAGGCATAATATCACTTTCCTTTTTATCTTCTTTGAGGAGTGTATCAAAGTGATGAATCTGTCCATAGAAATCATCATGGATATAAGGCAATGTAATAATGGTTTCATTTCCTTCTTCATAAAGATGAATGACATCCGGTCTCTGTGGATGTTCAATGTACAATTTTCCTTTTGTTCCGATGATTTCTGCATATGCCTCTGTTCTGCGGTCAAAAGCAGCGATAACCTGTCCTTCCCCGTTTTCAAACTGCAATCTTGCATCAATGTAGTAATCCACGCTATTTCTTGCATTCGCATAGGTTTTCTTTAAGACCGGATCACCTTTCAAAAATGCATTCAGCCAGTTGACACAATAACAGCCGCTATCCAGCAAGGCACCACCGACACCGGGTTGTGTATGATAGGACTTGCCATACATTTCTTTAGGGATAAGGAAACAGTTTTCTGCTTTTACAGAAACAATCTCACCGATTTTCCCTTCTTCGATGATCTCTTTGACTTTGGCAAAAGCAGGTACAAATCTCGATTTCATTGCCTCCATATACAAGGTATTTTCCTTTTTGGATACTGCGGCAATTTCCTTCATTTCTTCAGCATTCATAACGGCAGGTTTTTCCGATAATACCGCCTTATGTGCCTGCAAGGCTTTGACAGCCCATTCCTTATGCATGTGATGAGGAAGAGCGATATAGACCGCATCCACATTTTCATCATGCAAAAGATCTTCAAAGGATGTATATGTTTTTTCGCATGGATACTCTTCTTTAAACTTCAATAGTTTTTCTTCATTTCTTCCTGCTATTGCATAAAGCTTGGCATCTTCTTCAAAGGCCAGTGCCTTACAAAAGCGGTGTGCAATATTTCCTGCACCGATAATTCCCCATTTAATCATATTCACTCCTTTAGCTGATATGTCCGTTTACCTGATATGAATCTTCTGTATATTGCATGATTTCAAATCTATTTCCATCCGGATCATGCACCCACATCTGCCATGTTCCCGAAGGTCCCTTGCTTGGTTCTGTATCCGGTGTTATTCCCGCTTCCAATAATTCTTTCTTTGCCTCGAAAATATCATCAACCATCAATGCAATATGGGAATAGCCGACATGTTCATTCCACTCTGTGTGCGGTTTTTGTTCAGGTGAAGCAGGAAATAATTCAATAAACTGTCCCGGAGCAATCTCAATATATGTATAGAAAATTCCTTCCGGATCACTTTCTGCCAATGCTGCCATGGCAGGACGATCTGTTCTTCCTTTGTATTCCTTCCATCTGACAATGACTTTCTGTTTCAAGCCCAGTTTATGACAATAAAAATCCAGCATTTCCTCAAAATGATCTGTATAAAACGAAGTGTGCATGACTGAAGTGAATTTCATAAATTTCCTCCTGCATTTATTATGACAGAATATCGTATGATTTGTCATAATGATTGATCAGAAGAAAATCAGTTTACTGATTTTTTTATGTATACCTGTTTTTTTGTAAAATGATTTACCCAAAAGAAACAAGTTGATCAATGATTTTGATGAATTGTTCCCGATCGGGCAAACCATGACAGAGATCACAACGCAGCTATAAATCTGAAAAAAGAAGCACTGCGAACAGCGCTTCTGTAATAAAAACCACAAAAACCATGGTATCCTTGGGCAAAGGGAATCCCATAAGCTCGGGTAATCTGGACACACTGGTGTTCTTGACCGAGAAGCCCCCACCTCTAAGCTTCAGCG
>CACXCB010000323.1 GCA_902766005.1 uncultured Erysipelotrichaceae bacterium
CAATCCTTTTCCATCTTCCAGATAAGCACCTTCGCACTGGTTGGCAGCTACTGCACCGCCCCATAAAAAACCTTTTGGAAAGCTCATGGATTATTTTTCTCCTTTTCTTTTATGCTTCTAGTATATCCGACAAAAGAAGGTCTTGTATAGAAAGAAAAACTCCTCTCAGGAGTTTTCTTTCTTTCTCATCTCTTCTTTCCACGCTTCAATCTGTTCTTTTCTTTCCCTGACTCTTTTTTCTGCTCCCTGGTTTGTCGGCAGATAATACTTTTTGTCTTTTAAAGAATCAGGCAGACACTGCATGGTGGTAATCTTCTCTTCATAATCATGGGCATAACGGTAATCTTTTCCATAGCCGAGATCTTCCATAAGAGAAGTCACCGCATTTCTGATCTGCAAAGGAACCGGTTCATTCAGCATATGTTTTGCATCCTTTTTGGCTTCCTCATAAGCCATATACAATGCATTGGATTTAGGTGCCAAAGAACAAAAGACAACCGCATGGGTTAAATGCACAGAACACTCCGGCATTCCGATAAACTGGCATGCCTGAAAGGCAGCGATGCATACTTCAAGGGCCCTTGAATCAGCCATGCCGATATCTTCCGAGGCAAAGCGGGTGACTCTTCTTGCGATATACAGCGGATCTTCACCTGCTTCCAGCATTCTTGCAAGCCAGTACACAGCCGCATCGGCATCGCTGTTACGCATGGATTTATGCAGAGCAGAGATCAGGTTATAATGCTCTTCGCCGTTTTTATCATACAGAAGCATCTTTCCCGACACACATTGTTCAATGATTTCTTTCGTGATTTTGGAATGGACGCTGTCATATTGGCCGTTTGCGACAGCGAGTTCCAAAGTGTTATAAGCCGTTCTTGCATCGCCATTGGCATATACCGCAATCATATGGAGAAGATCATCGGAAGCATCAACCTCCAGATGGGCAAACCCTCTTTCATCATGCAGAGATTTTTTTAACAGCGTTTCAATTTCTTCCGTTTCCAAAGCATGTAAAACAAATACTTTGCACCGGGATAATAAAGCGCTGTTAATTTCAAATGAAGGATTTTCGGTTGTAGCACCGATTAATATAATTGTTCCTTTCTCCACATAAGGAAGGAATGCATCCTGCTGTGCTTTATTAAAGCGATGAATTTCATCCACGAAGAGGATCGTTTTTTCACCTGCTTTGCGATTGAGTTCGGCATCATTCATAACCTGTCGTATTTCCTTAATACCGCTGGTGACAGCGGAAAAGGTGATAAAACGGGATTTGGTGGATCTTGCAATGATGCCTGCCAATGTCGTTTTTCCTGATCCCGGGGGACCCCAGAAAATCATTGACTGTACTTCATCGTGATCAATCATCTGTTTTAAGAGTCTTCCTTCGGAGACAAGGTGTTTTTGCCCTATATATTCATCCAGGGATAAAGGACGCATGCGGTCGGCAAGCGGTCTGGATACTGCTGATTCAAATAAACTGGTCTGTTCCATGTATATTATTCTACATCCAAAAAGGAAAAAGAAAAACCATGCACTATGATGCATGGCTTCTGAATCTTATTTTTTGAGGCCGAGTAGAGCAGTTAACAGATCTGTGCCGTTTGTGTTTGCATTGGCATTGGCATCTGTTTTCATAAATGCACTCATGATATCATTCATTCCGCCTGCTGTGCCACCGCCTAACAGTGAGGAAGCAAGGCTTGTGAAGTCAAATCCTGCTGCCTGTGTCTGTGGCTGAGCCTGTGTTGTAGCTGCAGATAAGCTGGAAAGAAGGGATGGAGCGATTGCACTGAGAATTGTGCTTACATCTGCAACGCTTGCACCGGATTCTTTCGCTATCTTTTCGACAGTTGCATTGGTGTTATCACCGAGAATGTGACCGATGATCTTTTCACCGTCTTTCTGGTCAGCTGTGCTGATCTGATCGGCGATGGATTTGTTTGTGGAATGCTGTGTCAATGCACTCAGCAGGGATTGTGCACCTGCTTGTGAGGAAGCATTGCTTGTCATTGCTTTGGTCAGTAACGGTAAAGCATAAGACAAAATCGTTAATGCAGAAACACCGGAGATTCCTGTTTTCTTAGAGAGGGAATCCACAGATGAGTTTGAAGTCATGGAACTCATTAACATGCTAAGTAAATTCATTTTTGTCCTCCGATTTTATTTACTTATATTGTAATACGGTTTTCGGAAAATGAGGGGATAAATTTACCGGTATATTGCACTTTCTGCAATCGGTCCCCAGTGTTTGCGGATCAGATTGTGAAACATTTTTTTGGTAACAAGGCCGTTATGCGACAATAATTCGTAATCTACATGATAGAAATGATAAAAGATTCCGGTGCTTTGATAGCCGTTATGTATATAGAAGTTTCTTCTTCGGACTCTTTCTTCATAGTTGTCTGCTTCAGGAAGCGCTTCTTCGATATCGATCACAAACGGATGATCAGGGTATTCATCCTGCAGATGTTTTAATACTTTTGAACCATATCCATGATTGCGCAATGCCGGTATGATGGCCAGGTAGGAAAGATAAATCAGATTTTCATGAAGGAATACACAGGTTAAACCGATCAGGCGGTCTTCTTCATAGTACGCTTGCATGATTCTGTCATCCGCAAGGGAATGATATAACCTTTCCCATGGGATTCTTTCATCAAAAGGGAAGCTGTTATTATACAATTTGATAACTTCTTCAATATCTTTTGTCTGTTTAGTAATGTTTATTGTTTTCATCATAGAACTATTATATCGTGATATAATCATGATATGCCATTACAAATGATCAGAAACAATATCGCAAATGTAAAAGCGGATATCATTGTATGTCCTTGTAACCAGAATCCCGATAGTATCGGCGGTGCGCAGAAAGCTGTTTATGAGGCGGCAGGGGAAGCATTATTTCATGCCAGGCAGGGCATAGGATGGATGAAAACTGCAGAAGTACAGGCTACACCTGCATTTGGCTTACCGGCTGAATATGTTTTTCATGTTGCAACACCGGCATATATTGACGGAAAGCATGCAGAAGAAAGAAAATTGAAAAAATGCTACAGAAATGCATTGGCTAAAGCATCTGCATATAAATGTACAAGCATAGCTTTTCCGCTGCTTTCGAGCGGCACATATGGATATCCCAAGGAAGAAGCTTTTGAAATTGCCAAAAATGAGATTTTAAAGTATCCGGGAATCAATGATGTAGATGTGATACTGGTTCTTTTTGATCCTGAGTCTTATCATATATCCCTGAAGAGAAAACAGGATATAGAATCTTATATCAATGATCGGAAGGTAAATCAGATCCTTGAACATGAATATCGCAAGCCATCTGCCATTTTCGAAGAAGCAATGTCTTCATATGCGGACAGGCCGAAGGCTGGTAACGCATATCATAGCGAAAAAAGAAGAAAGCTGGAGGATATTCTGTTTCGTCAGACAGAGACATTTCAGGAAATGCTGCTTAGAATGATTGATGAAAAAGGATATCTGGATACAGAAGTTTATAAAAAGGCAAATATTGACCGGAAATTGTTTTCCAAAATACGTTCCAACCGCAATTATCATCCGAAAAAAGAAACAATCCTGGCTATTTCCTTCAGTTTGGAACTGACCAAAGATGAGACAGAGGATCTGTTAAGAAGGGCAGGATATGCCTTATCTCCTTCTTCTAAAATGGATCTGATTGTTTCTTATTGCCTGGATCGTGAGATCTATGATCTGATCGATGTCAACAGCTTGTTGTTTGAATACGGACAGCCGCTACTGCCATAAAAAAAGGACGGGATATCCTTCTATTCATAGAAGCCGTATCCGCAGCGTCCTTTTTCTTTGACTTTGTATAAAGCACGGTCTGCATTTTTATAAATCTGATCAAAACTGATATTCTGATCTGTAAAGGCAATGCCGATACTTAAAGAAACAGGAGGGATATCATCCGATCTGCGCGGATGATTTAAAGAGTGGTTCAAATTCTCCATTTTTTCACTGATCAGTTCTTTCAGCTCAGGGCCTGCATGAATCATGATGATCGCAAATTCATCACCTCCGATACGGCATACATAGTCAATCGAACGGAAGGATGCACGCAAGTGATTAGCGACTTCGGTCAATACTTTATCACCTACCGCATGACCATATGTGTCATTGATGGTTTTGAACTTGTCTACATCAACAAGTATCAATGCAGCCTGCTGATCATCAATGATTTCTTTCATGGATTCAAAGATTTTCCGATTGTACAATCCGGTTAAGGAATCATGAGTGGCTTCATAGGTAAGTTCTGATGCCTGTTTTTCTTTTTCATCATACATTTCATTATATGTAAGAGCTAAGAAGCGCATTTCTTCAGAACCTTTTATCGGTATTTTTTTCTGGCTTCGTATATTCAATACAGCCTGATGCAATGGAGAAAGAATCAGCCGGTTGGTGAATACTACAAGGAAGAAGACGATAATTAACAAAACAACAATCGTAATATTCTGCTTGTGCAGCTGGCCCAGCATTTCTGAGGAATTCTCTATTTGTTCATTCTTTGTGACAGAGATCAGTTCATCAATACTGTTATTGATGTTGGCGTAGATGTCTTGTTTCTGCTTTAAATAGCTTTCATTGAATACAAGATCTTGTGATAACAGGATTTTTTCTTCATTGCTTAATGCTTTTTCTTCTTCGGATAAAGATATATTCTGTAAAACTTCCGGGAAGTCTTTGATGTCATAACCTCTTCCTTCGATGGAAAGAACTATGGAATGATATTCCTGCTCCAGAAGCTTATTGGAAGCTGCCAGGGCATTCTGCAAAGATTCATTGGCTCTGGTGCCGCTGAAATATCTTTCAAGATCAGCAATGGCATTATCCCTTCTTCTGGTTGATTCAATTTCGTTAAAGAAATCATCTATGCAGGAAATATTGCCGTTGATCGAAAATTCTCTGACTTTGTTTGTCAGATAATCGGAAGCAGCCTGCATATCGGCCGCATCTTTCTGACAATCGATATATTTTGTCGTGATCTGTTCCGATAAACGGTAAATTCTTGTTGTCTGGTAATTGGAAAACAGAAGATAGACAGATAAAAGGCTTGCAATGATCATCATTACAATATTCAGGTTTCTTACCACAATTCCTTTTCTGCTGTTTTCGTTCATGTTTTAATTATAACATGCCTTAATTCAATCACACGGTATTTTTATGAATACAGATAATAAATTTCAGTATGATTTCTTTTCTAAGGCAGGCTGGTATAAATAATAAAAGGATATTGTGATATACACAGGAAACATCGGAATACTTTCCTTGTCTATGGCGTAGAGTTGTGGCACAATAATGATAGTAAAACTGTAAGTAATAATGTCTGATAATATGATGCAGAGGAGGGTGACATGCCGAAAAATCATGTGAAATTTCATTCGTCCACCGGAAAAAGAAAAATCTTAGTGGCAGATGATGAAATGATCAATAGAGAACTTTTGGGTGCAGTTTTGGAAAGCGAATATGATATTCTTTTTGCCAAAGATGGTGAGGAAGCTTTTGAATGCATACAGACTTACAGAGATACCATTTCTCTTGTTCTTCTGGATTTATTGATGCCGAAGATGACCGGTATAGAAGTTTTGGAAAAGATGCGTCCGGATCCGGTTTTAAGAAAAATACCGGTAATTGTCATCACTTCGGATCAAAGTGCAGAAATAGAGTGTCTCCAGCTTGGAGCGATTGATTTTATTCCTAAACCATATCCGCAGCCGGGAGTTATTCTGGCACGAGTTTTGCGTACCATTGAATTGTCGGAAGACAGGGATATTAT
Source organism: uncultured Erysipelotrichaceae bacterium (assembly GCA_902766005.1). Lineage (GTDB taxonomy): Bacteria > Bacillota_I > Bacilli_A > Erysipelotrichales > Erysipelotrichaceae > Bulleidia. The sequence continues at coordinate 5,807 of CACXCB010000323.1, forward strand.
TCAATATACCGAAAGAGATGCATTAACCGGCTTATACAATAAAGAGTATTTTTACCGTTATGCGATACAGTATGATCATCATCATAAAGAGGAAGAGATGGATGCCATTGTCATCGATGTCAATCACTTCCATATGATCAATGAACGCTTTGGCAAAGCATATGGTGACGATGTTTTAAAGAGGATTGCAGAAAAGGTCAGGGAAATTGTCAGAAATTCTGGCGGTATTGTATGCCGAAGGGAGAATGACACGTTTCTGGTCTATTGCCCGCATCGGGAGGACTATGAAAGCATTCTTGAAAAATCTTCTATCGGCCTTGCCGGAGATGATAAAGCCTCTAACCGTGTGCGCTTGCGCATAGGAATCTATTCCCATGTTGATAAGACAATTGATATGGAGAGAAGATTTGACAGAGCCAAAGTAGCTGCGGATACCATTCGTAACAGTTATACAAACCAGATTGCTTTATACGATAACAACCTCCATGAAAAGGAATTGTACGCAGAGACGCTTCTGGAAGATTTTCATGAAGCCATCCGCACAAAACAGTTTAAAGTATTCTATCAGCCCAAATTTGATATTCGTACGAAGATCCCTGTATTAAACAGTGCTGAAGCGCTTGTCCGCTGGTTTCATCCGTCTTTAGGCATGATCTCTCCGGGAATCTTTATTCCGCTCTTCGAAGAAAACGGATTGATCCGTGAGCTGGATAATTATGTCTGGAGGCAGACGGCTGAACAGATTAAAGCGTGGAAGGAGAAATTTGATTTCACGGTTCCGGTATCGGTTAACGTATCACGTATCGATATGTATGATCCAAACCTGATTGATAATCTGACCGGTATTTTAAAAGAATATGATCTGACGCCAAACGAACTTTTACTGGAGATTACCGAATCGGCTTATACCCAGGATTCTGCTCAGATTATACAGGTGGTGGAACACCTGCGTGAACTTGGCTTCCGCATTGAAATGGATGATTTCGGTACCGGCTATTCCTCTTTAAACATGATTTCCAAATTGCCGATCGATGCCTTGAAACTCGATATGATGTTTATTCGTTCTGCTTTCAGCAATGTCAGGGATACAAGAATGATCGAAGTCATTATTGATATTGCAGATTATCTGTCTGTTCCGGTTATTGCCGAAGGTGTAGAAACAGAAGAACAGCTGAATGCTTTAAAAGCTATGGGGTGTGACATTGTACAGGGATATTACTTTTCAAAACCCGTTCCTTCCGATGAATATGAGAAATTCATTATCGGTAAAAAGGAAAGCGGTCTGAATACTTCTGCATTTGATGCCGGAAGCAGTCATTCCGGAAACGAAGAAAGACTGGGCAGAATTGTGCATGCCTTAACCAGCGGGTTTGAAAGCATTTATTATGTAGATACGGATAATAATCACTATGTGGAATTCAATTCACATGGAAGGTATGAAGATCTTCAGATTGAAAGAAGCGGTAACGATTTCTTCGGTGATACACAGAAGAATATGTCAAAACTCATTCACAAAGATGATGTCGAAAGGGTTATTCTTTCGATGCAGAAGGAAGTCTTGCTGACACACCTGAAACAAGAGGATTCTTTCTCCATGACATATCGTCTGATGATCGAAGGGGAACCGGTATATTACAATTTGAAGGTGGTCAGGGCAAATTACGAAGACGGTCATCATATTGTCATAGGAATCAGCAATGTTAATGATTCCATGAAGCAGGCGATTGATGATGAAGAAAGCAAGCTCAGAAGTGTTGAATTCTTTAATATCGCCCAAGCCCTGTCACATGATTTTGAAAGCATTTACTACATTAATCTTTTAACCGATGAATACCGTGAGTTTACTACCCAAGGTGCTTACGAAACCGTTCCGATGGAAATGAGCGGGAATGATTTCTTTAAAGAGTGTCAGGAAAACATGTGCAAAGTTGTCTATGAAGGTGACAGGGACAGAGTTTCTGCATATATGCAGAAAAATGCTCTGCTGGAGGGATTGGAAATAAGCCCTGTTCTGTTCATTGAATATCATTTGATGGTTGATGATAAGCCTGTTCCTTTCCGTATGAAAATTGTCAAGAGTGATGATGGCAATCATATGATCATCGGTGTAACGAATATCACTGTACAGATGGAGCAGGAAAAGGAATTTGATACAGTCAGAAAAGAAAGAATTACTTATTCTTCGATTGCCCAGGCTCTGGCAGCGGATTAATTCAGCATCTATTATGTCAATACAGAAACAGATGCTTTTGTGGAGTACAGTTCTAAAGGAAGCTATGAAACACTCGGAATTGAAAAGGAAGGGGATGATTTCTTCGACCTCAGCCGGAAGAATATCAAAAATGTCATTTATAAAGAGGACTGTGAAAAATTCCTGAATGCTTTTACCAAAGAGAATGTCTTAAAGTATGTTAAGAGAGATAAGACATTTACGATTACCTACCGCTTGGTTCTCGAAGGCATTCCGACATATGTCAGTATGAAAGTCATCGGTATGGAAGATCCTGATGATCCGCACATCGTGGTTGGCATTAATAATGTTGATGCACAGATGAAAAGAGAACTGGAACTTGGCATTATTAAAGAAAAAGCAAATCGAGATGCTCTTACAGGTGTCAAAAGCAAGCATGCTTATGAAGAAGAAGAGCTGGAAATTGATGAAAAGATTGCGAATAAGGAAATTGAATCATTCGCTTTGGCTTTTTGCGATGTCAACGGATTGAAAGAGATCAACGACCGATTCGGACATCAGGCAGGGGATCAGCATTTGAAAAACGCATGTATGATCATCTGTAATATCTTCACGCACAGTCCGGTTTATCGCATCGGCGGGGATGAGTTCCTGGTAATCTTAAGAGGAACCGATTTTGAAAACAGATGCCAGTTACTGAATGCGTTGATGGAAAGCAATGATACCGAAGGGACACCGGTAATAGCCTGCGGCATAGCCGAGTATGATCCCGAAAAAGATGTAAATGTTGCATCTGTATTCGGCAGGGCAGATGCTGTGATGTACCAGCATAAAAACGAATTAAAGAAGGAGGAATTATGATTCGCTACAGTAATGAGTGTAAAATAGAATACCGTGAGCACATGAGAGACGGGGAAGGAACGGTTAAACTGACACACTTTATTAATGATCCGGAAGATCTGAATAATAAAGGAAGGCTGTTTGCCAAAATCACGCTGGAGCCCGGCTGCAGCATCGGGTATCATGTGCATGAGCATGATGCAGAATTATTTCATATTTTAAAAGGAACCGCAGAATACAGCGACAATGGTGAGATAAAAACTGTCAAAGCCGGTGATGTAACTATCTGCCCGGTAGGACAGGGACATTCCATTGCCAATCATTCGAATGAGACAGTTGAAGTGATTGCTGTTGTGATTTATGAATAAGAGGTAAACATGACATTTTACATGCCTGTGAAAGTATATGATGAAAAGAATTGCGTATTAAACCATGCCGGAGAAATTGCTTCATTCGGTACAAAAGCTTTATTGGTGACCGGAAGAAGTTCTGCCAAAAAAAGCGGTGCGCTGGATGATGTACAAAATGCATTATCACGATTTGAGACATCATATTGTTTATTTGATGAGATTGAAGAAAATCCATCTGTAGAAACGATTTGGAAAGCATATGAATATGCCAAAAAAGAAGATGTAGATTTTGTGATCGGCATCGGCGGAGGATCACCGCTGGATGCTTCTAAAGCCATTGCTTTTCTTCTTGATCGGAAAGATGCTTCAAAGGAAGACTTATACAATGCAGATTTGCCTGCAGATGCATTGCCGGTCATCGCAATACCTACGACATGCGGTACCGGTTCGGAAGTGACGGGTGTATCGGTATTAACCGTGCATGAAAAGAAAACTAAAGTTTCCATACCGCATAAGATCTTTCCGAAGATCGCATTGGTGGATGGAAAGTACTTAAAATCAGCACCAAAATCAATGATTGTCAGTACGGCAATTGATGCTTTGGCACATATGATTGAAAGCTTTGAAAGCAACAAAGCAGATGATTACAGTAAAGCTGCTGTATTGGAAGGATTAAAGATCTGGGGGAGATCCAAAGATACTTTGTTGAATGGCCTGAATGAGGAATGCTTTGGAGATATGATGCGTGCATCCACATTTGCCGGAATAGCGATTGCCCAGACAGGCACTTCCATTCCTCATGCATTGAGTTATATTCTGACATATGAGGATAAAATTCCTCATGGTATGGCTTGCGGATACTTCTTAAAAGGATATCTGCAGAATGCAGATCCATCCGATCGGAAACAGATATTGGATGCGGCAGGATTTCAGTCCATGGAAGAATTCTCTGCTTATATGGATCAAATCTTTTTGGATATGCATGTCAAAGAAGAAACTCTGCAAAGGGCATATGAAGTTGTTTCTCAAAACAAAGCAAGATTAAAAGGATGCCGTTTCTTCGTGGATGAAGAAGTACTGAAGAAAATGGTGTTTTAGAAAACATTTACAAAGCAGCATGCGGAAAGAAAAAATGCCTGAAGCTGCTGCTTTTATCTTTCCCGAAGGGACATGCCGGTAGATGACTTCTATCTAAAAAGGGTATTTTTTTGCGGAAAAAAGCGTAAAATAATTTACATGCATGCAAAGGGGGATTTTATGACTATACAACAGCTTTACTATGCAATTGTTATTGCAGATACAGGATCCATGAACAAAGCGGCGGAGATATTGTATGTTTCCCAGCCTTCATTAACAAGCGCAATTCAGGATTTGGAAAAATCCATCGGCATAACCATCTTTAACAGAAGCGGAAGAGGTATAACCATTACCAATGACGGCAAAGAATTTCTTCTTTATGCGAGACAAGTATATTCTGAATTTGAAAATCTGCAGAAAAGATATAATGGCAGTGAAGACATTAAAATCAAATTCAGTATTTCTGCACAGCACTATTCTTTTGCGGTAAAAGCATTTGTGGAAATGGTAAAACAGTTTGATACATCCAAATATGAATTTGCGATGATGGAGACGAAAACAAGAGATGTGATCAACGATGTAGCGAATGGAAAAAGTGAAATCGGCATCTTGTATCTTTCGGATTTTAATCGCAATGTCATCTTGAAACAATTGCGTACCAACCGTTTGGATTTTCATAAACTGGTTGATTGTCAGCCGTTTGTCTATCTTTGGAAAGGACATCCTCTGGCAGATAAAAAATCCATCAGATTTGAAGAACTAAAGGATTATCCGTGTCTTGCCTTTGATCAGGGAGATAATGGCTCGTTCTATTTCACGGAAGAAATATTGAGCACCAATGAATATGAAAGATTGATCCGTACCAATGACAGGGCAACCAATCTGAATCTGATGGTAGGATTAAACGGTTATACGCTGTGTTCCGGCATCATCTGTGAAGAACTCAATGGTGATGATTTTGTGGCTGTCCCTTATGAACCGGATGAAATGAATCCGGGTGATACAATGGAAATCGGGTATATTGTTCAGTCTAACAGTATTCTCAGCAATCCTGCTGAATTATATATTGAAGAATTAAAAAAATATCTGCATCTTTAAGCTATAAGAAACTTATAGCTTTTTCTTATACCTTTGTATTTGTTTTGAATATTGGGAAAAAGGAATAATCTAAAGCATAATATTCTCAAGAAAAAGGAAGGTAAAGAAAAATGACAGATATCAGAAATTCAAAGAATTGGAGCATCGAGACAAAACAGGTACACATCGGACAAGAGCAGGCAGATCCTGCTACAGATGCAAGAGCTGTTCCGATTTACGCAACCGCTTCTTATGTATTCCATAATTCCCAGCACGCTGCAGATCGCTTTGGATTAAAAGATCCGGGCAATATCTACAGCCGTCTGACAAATCCGACAGAAGGTGTTTTTGAAGAAAGAATCGCTGCTCTGGAAAATGGGTCAGCTGCTTTAGCAGTCGCTTCCGGTGCTGCCGCAATCACCTATACATTTCAGGCCTTAGCCAAGGCAGGAGAACATATTGTTGCCGCAAAGACCATTTACGGAGGAACGTATAATCTTCTTGCACATACACTTCCGTTAACCTCCGGTATTATCACAACTTTTGTGGATCCGGAAGAAGAAGGCTCTTTTGAAAAAGCCATTCAGGAGAATACCAAAGCAATCTTTATTGAAGCTTTGGGCAACCCCAATTCCAATATCATCGATATTGAAAGCGTGGCAGAAATTGCGCATAAACATGGATTACCTCTTGTGATTGATTCCACGTTTGCTACACCGGTATTGCTGAGACCGATTGAATGGGGTGCAGATATTGTTGTGCATTCCGCTACAAAATTTATTAACGGCCATGGTACAGCTATAGGCGGCGTGATTATAGAATCGGGTAAATTCGATTGGAAGAAATCCGGAAGATATCCATGGATCTCTGAACCAAATCCAAGTTATCACGGAATCTCCTTTTATGAGGCGACAGGGCCGGCAGCTTTTGTGACATATATCAGAGCAATTCTTTTAAGGGATACCGGTTCTACATTATCTCCGTTTGCAGCATTCTTGTTCTTGCAAGGTTTGGAAACTTTATCCTTAAGAGTAGAAAGACATGTAGAAAATGCGCTTGCCGTTGTCAATTATCTGAAGGATCATCCGCAAGTGGAGGCAGTCCATCATCCATCTCTGGAATCAGAACCTAGCCATAAATATTATGATAAGTATTTTCCAAACGGAGGCGGTTCCATCTTTACTTTTGAAATCAAAGGAGATGCGGAAAAAGCCAAGGCATTTATCGATCATTTACCGATCTTCTCTTTATTAGCTAACGTGGCTGATGTCAAATCCCTGGTCATTCATCCGGCCAGTACAACACATTCTCAATTGACTGAAGAAGAGTTATTGGATCAGGGAATCAAACCGAATACAATTCGTTTATCCATCGGTATAGAAAATAAAAATGATCTGATCGCTGCACTGGATGCTGCATTTGAAGCAGTCAGATAAATCAGAAAAGAAGCCCTGTATATGAGCTTCTTTATTTTGCTCATCCCATTTTCATCGACTCTTTTATCATCTTGTGCATTTAGGGAAGACTTTCAGAATGCTTTTGCCGCTAAACTGTATTTCCTTTGTGTTTGATTTTATATTGATCGCAAGCGCATAATAAACAGCTTGTTTTTTTCTTTTGTGGTATGATTTTGGTATGAAAAAAGAATTAACAATAAATCATAAGAAAGTGTTTGTGTTCGAACAGGAGAATGCAGAGTGTCTTCTGATTCAGCCGATTGATCGGATGGACAAAGAAACACCGGATATTGCAGTGAAGAATATCCTTTCGGACAAACCGTATACATTGGTATGTTTCTGTGTGGATGACTGGAATACTGCATTATCTCCATGGAAGGCGAAAGCGGTATATAAAGATAATGCATTCGGAGATGGTGCTAAAGAAACATTATCTTTTATTTTAAATGATCTGTTGCCGTTGTTTAATGGATATAAAAAGATTTATCTTGGGGGATACTCTTTAGCCGGATTATTCTGTTTATGGTCTTGTTATCAGACGGATGTATTTGATGGGGTTGCTGCCTGTTCGCCATCCGTATGGTTTGAAAACTGGTTAGCTTATGTACAATCCAATTCCATAAAAACAAAGAAGATCTATCTCAGCTTGGGAAGAAAGGAAGAAAAAACAAGACATCCGGTAATGAAGACTGTCGGTGATAACATTCGTTTCTTATATGACTATTATCAAAACAGTACTGACTGTGTTTTAGAGTGGAATGAAGGCAATCATTTCACGGATCCGGAAGGAAGAACAGCCAAAGGATTCTCTTGGCTTTTAAGGAGGAGAAATGAAACAATATCTTGTATTTGACTGGGGCGGAACCTTTTTGAAATATGCCTTGATGAATGAAGAAACAGAAATACTGGAGAAGGGAAAAGTACCTGCTCCTTCCAGATATGGTACCAAAGAAGATTTTTTACGTGTTTTAGATGAGATTGTAAAATTATATTTTTTTGAAGGTATTGCAATATCTTCTCCCGGTATCTTAAACAGCGATACCGGTGAGGTTACTGCCATCGGTGTTTTTCCGTATTGGAACGGATTAAACCTGAAAGAGATATTATCCGAAAGATATCATACCAAAGTGACAATTGAAAATGACGCCAAAAGTGCAGCTCTTGCAGAACTCTGGAAGGGAAATCTGAAAGATTGTAAGGATGGGGCAGTCATGATCCTTGGCACAGGTGTAGGCGGTGGAATCATTTTAGATGGCAAACTGAGAAGAGGTAAAGATTATTTTGCGGGTGAGTTTTCCTGTGTATGCATGGACATTTATCGTCCAAAGGATAATGCCGTATACTGGTCTTCTTTAGGGGCAAAGGGATTGATCCGCTTGGTATGCAAATACACAGGAGATAATCCAAATACAATGTCTGGAGAGGAAGCGTTCGAAAAGATCAACGGACAGGATTCTGAAGCGGTTAAGGGACTAAAGGAATATACGGATCTGTTGGCAATACAGTTATTTAATCTGAATATCTTATTGAACCTGGATAAAATCTGTATCGGCGGAGGCATATCTGCTCAGCCGGCACTGATGGAATCATTAAAACAATCCATAGAGGATTTAAAGAATATTCATCCGGATATGACAAGCGGCCTGAATATTCCTCTTCCGATTGTCGATGTATGTGCTTTCCGCAATGATGCCAATCTGATCGGTGCTTTATATCATTATCTGTATGAGTGAGGTTTTATGGCGAAGTACTATGCGGTAAAAGAAGGAAGAATACCAGGCATCTATGAAAACTGGGATCTATGTAAACAACAGACAGATGGATACAGCGGTGCAATATTCAAAAGCTTTAAAACGAAGGAAGAGGCACAGGCATATCTTTCAGAAGAGCAGATCATTCCTGTACATGAGAAACAATTGCCTGAAGGAAAAAGTTTGGAAGAATTTCTGAATGAGGAACAAAAAGCTGTCTTTGAGGCAATGAAAAACGGAGAGAATATCTTTCTGACCGGTGAAGGCGGTACAGGTAAAAGCTTTCTTGTGGATGCTTTTACATTCTATTGTCAAAGTAACAGAATCAATCTTGTCAAAGCTGCTCCTACCGGGGTGGCTGCTGTCAATATCGGCGGATTAACATTGCATAAACTGTTCCGCTTACCGCCTCATCCGTTAATTGAAGAGCCAAGGTATGTCAATGAAATTGTCAGAAATGCAGATATCATCCTGATTGATGAGATCAGCATGTGCCGTATTGATATGTTTGAATACATCATCAAAACGATTCAGCTGGCAAATAAAAGAAGAAGAGGGAAAAGAAAAATCCAACTGATTCTTTCCGGTGATTTCTATCAGCTGCCTCCGGTTATCACAGAACAGGAGAAAGAGATTTTAAATGCGTATTACGGCGTGGATGATTTAAAAGGGGCGTATGCCTTTATGTCTCCTTTGTGGAATGATTATGGGTTGAAAACATATACCCTGACAATTCCCATGCGGCAAAAGAATGATGCTTTTGTTCATGCACTGAATCAGGCAAGAATCGGGGATCTTTCTTGTGTGGAATGGCTCAATGAAAATACATCCAAAACCCCTATGATAAATGCACCTACGCTGTACGGGACAAACCGTGCAGCCAAAAAGAGAAATGAGGATGAATTAAAGAAACTGGATACACCGGTATATACATTTCAGGCATCGGTACTGGGAGAGTTTAAACCTTCACAATCCACGGCAGAAGAAAACCTGGAATTGAAAGAAGGGGCAAGAGTCATGTTTTTGGTGAATGATCCTGAAGGGGATGATTACTACAATGGTTCCATGGGCGTAATCACAAAGATTGCAGATACACAGATTACCGTTAAATTGGATCATACTGAAAAAGAAGTCACCATCGGTACCTATGAATGGAAATCATATGAATATCTTGTCGATACGGAAGTGGATGAGATGACCATGAAGGAAAGAAAGGTACTTGTTCCGGAAGAAACAGGGGCATTGATTCAGTTTCCGATTAAGCTTGCTTATGCCATTACGATTCATAAGTCACAGTCCCAGACACTGGATGCATTGAATGTTTTGCCGTATGCCTGGGCACCGGGACAACTGTATGTGGCATTATCCCGATGTACAAATGCACAGAATCTGTATCTGCAAAGAAAACTGACCGGCAGGGAACTGGTTGTTTCTGATGAAGTCATTCAATTCGAAGAAGATCCGGAGCGATACAGCTTTTTTGAAGGAGAAGAATATGGAGATTAAAGAAAATACAAAATTGGCAGAGTTATTGAAGGATTATCCCTGGTTATTGGATGAAGCTGTAAAATTGGATGAAAGATTCAAGATGCTAAATAACCCTTTGATGAAAACACTTGTACAAAATGCTACTATACAGGATATTGCCGATAAAGGAAATCTGAATGTACAGGATGTGATTGAAGAGATTAAAAAGATGATTCAGAATCATAAGTAAAAATGATGAAAAAACAGAAGTATTCGAATTGCGTGTTTTTTCCTATGGAAGTAAACTGATTGTCACAAGGGGAGGCGGATCATGAAAAATAAAAACATCAACATGACTGAAGGCAAGATATCCACTTTGATTATCCGTTTTGCCATTCCGTTATTATTAGGCAATATCTTCCAGCAATTCTATAATATGGTGGATACCTGGGTAGTAGGCAACTATGTCAGCAATGAGGCATTCTCTGCCGTAGGAACGGTAGGACCGATCATCAACATGTTAATCGGATTTTTTATGGGCTTATCCAGCGGTACCGGTGTTATTGTAGCCCAGTACTTCGGTGCACAGAAGGAAGATGAAGTACAAAATACCGTACATACCGCAATTGTCATGACCTTTATTCTTTCCGTTGTGATGACGGTTGCAGGACTGGTATTAATGCCATTCATGCTGAAGCTGATGAATGTGCCTGCAGAAGTCATGGCTGATGCGACAAAGTATTTAACGATTTATTTTTCAGGCGTATGCGGTCTTCTTTTCTATAATATCGGCGCTTCTATTCTGCAGGGAATCGGTGATTCCAGACATCCTTTTTATTACCTTGCAACGGCAGCAGTCATGAATATTGTATTGGACCTTGTATTTGTATTGGTGTTCCATATGGGGGTTGAAGGTGTTGCCTATGCGACAATTATCTCTCAGGTATGCTCAGCCATCCTAACTGTAGCTACGTTATTTACCACGAAATCCTGTGTGAAATTGCATATGAACAAGATGAAGATCCATTTTGACAAGATTACAAGAATCTTCCGTATGGGTATTCCTGCCGCTTTACAGATGGCAATTATTTCCTTCTCCAATGTCTTTGTACAGTCTTATATCAACCAGTTCGGTGCCGACTGCATGTCCGGCTGGACAGCTTATTCCAAAATAGACCAGTTGATGTTACTGCCGATGCAATCCATCGGTTTAGCTACGACAACCTTTGTCGGACAAAACTGCGGCGTGGGAAAGATCGATCGTGTAAAAGAAGGCGTCAGAACCGCTCTTGTATTATCTTTCTTTGCGACAATCATTCCGATGATTCCTGTCATGATTTTTGCACCTCAGCTTGTTGCTTTCTTTAACAGTAAAGAAGAAGTTGTCTATTATGGCACATTGATTCTCAGATGGTTATCCCCGTTCTATGTTCTTTCCTGTTCCAACAACATTCATGCAAGTGCACTGAGAGGATCCGGAAATCCAAGAATTCCAATGGTTATCATGGTGTTTTCCTTCGTGATCTTCCGTCAGATTTATCTGTTTGTCATGTCACATTTTATCTCCAATCATATCATTCCTATCGCAATGGGCTACCCGGCAGGATGGATGGTATGTTCCATACTGATGATGATTTATTACCGCAAAGCGGATCTTGGAAAGGGAAGCGTCTAATAATACTTGCATGATATAGCAAGAATCAATAGAATAGCTGTGAAAGGAAAAAACATGGAAAGAGAATTTAAAGTGGTTGTTGCGGACATCGACCGCACATTGAGAGACAGGAATACAGAGTTTGGCGAAATCAACCGCAAGGCTTTGATTGAACTGCATAACAGAGGCGTAAAGCTTGGATTAGCATCAGGAAGACCTTTATGGCAAAGGCTGATGGAACATTATGAAGAGTGGAATTTAGGGTTTCAGTTTGACTTTATCATCGGATTAAACGGTGGCGAGATCTATGACCTGGAAACAGATTCCGTACAAAAGCTAAATCTTTTGCAGCCTGAAACAATCAAAAAAATTATCCTTGGCATGGAACCATCCAAATGTAATCCGTTTATCTACAGGGAAGGCTATATGCTTGCAAGATGGGATGATGAACTCTTACAAGCAAGTGCCAAAAGAAACCAGAATGAATCCCGCACGGTAAAAAATATCGAGGAATTCTGGGAAGAACCGGTAGGAAAAATCATGTATCGTACATGGACGGTGGAGGAAATGGACAGGGATGTTGTACCGTTAGCTAAATCCATTGAAGATGATATCTTCTTCTCTTTTAAGACAAGGGTGGATCTCTTGGAATTCCAGGACCGCCGCAACAACAAAGGAAATGCGGTAAAGGAATATTGTAAACAGCACAACATCGACATGAAAGATGTCATGGCATTCGGTGATGCCGAAAATGACATGGAAATGATGGAAATGGCCGGTTACAGCGTATGCTTATGCAATGGCATGGCTGAAAACAAGGCTATTGCTGATGCAGTAACAGAATATCCTGCAGGTGAAGACGGATTCGGAAGATGGCTGTTTGAACATTATCTGTAATATTTGTTAAATCTTTATTATAATCAGAGGTTTTCTGTTGATGCAGAAAACTTTTTTTGTTTATAATTTTTGATATTGAAAGGGATATTGTTATGGAGCTTTTACATGGATCACCAACTGATATGACAGGAAGAGAAGATAGGGAAATACGTACATATGCTTTTTTGGATTCTTTAGGCATATCCTTTGATCGTACAGATCATCCTGATGAACCCGCTACAAGCATGGAAGTGTGTGCCGAAGTGGATGCTATATTAGATGTACATATCTGTAAAAACCTGTTTCTTTGCAACAGGCAGGAAACCGATTTCTATCTCTTGGTTATGCCCGGTGATAAGCCGTTTAAGACAAAGGAGATATCTCATCAATTGGGCATCAGCAGATTATCCTTTGCGAAAGAATGCTACATGGAACAATACCTTGATCTGCATCCGGGAAGTGTGTCTGTGTTAGGGCTGATAAATGACAAGGATCACAGGGTGACACTATTGCTGGATGAGGATATTCAAAAAGAAGAGATGTTCGGGTGTCATCCATGCATGAATACAAGCTCTATCCGTTTTCAGACAAGAGACTTATTTGAAAAGATATTGCCTGCATTACATGTACAACCGGTGCTTGTAAAGCTTGGAACAGAATAAAACATGCCAGTCAGGAAGGATTTGCAGAAATGAATATATGATCGTATATCCATCAGATAAACAAAAAACCTCTGTATCATCAGAGGTTTTATTGACCGCAAGTACAGGGGTGGAGAGAATCGAACTCCCATCAGCGGTTTTGGAGACCGATGTACTACCATTGTACGACACCCCTATAAACACTAAAAATGACGTGTACGGGATTCGAACCCGTGAATGCCGCCGTGAAAGGGCGGTGTGTTAAGCCGCTTCACCAACACGCCATATCAGCCTAAGTATATTATCACGAACATTTTGGAATTACAACACTTTTTTTTAAACTTTTTTCGTTTTTTCTGACTTTTAATTTAGAATGTGATATATTAATCACATTGATGCATGGAGGATAGAAAATGAAGAGAGAAACATTGTGTATCCAGGCGGGATACGAGCCGAAAAACGGCGAATCCAGAATGATGCCAATCGTACAAAGTACAACATTTAAATATGATACAAGTGAAGACATGGGAAAACTGTTTGACCTTGAGGCAAGCGGATATTTCTACACAAGATTACAGAATCCTACCAATGACTAGGTTGCCGCAAAGATTGCCGCATTAGAAGGCGGAACAGCAGGCATGCTGACAAGCAGCGGCCAGGCTGCTACATTCTTCTCCGTATTTAATCTGGCGGGAGCAGGAGATCACGTTATTTCATCTTCTACAATCTATGGCGGAAGCTATAATTTATTCAACGTCACAATGCGCCGAATGGGCATTGACTTTACCTTTGTTGATCCGGACTGCTCTGATGAAGAACTCGAAGCTGCATTCAAGCCAAACACGAAATGTGTATTCGGTGAGACCCTTGCAAATCCTGCACTCATCGTATTCGACATTGAGAGATTCGCAAAAGCTGCACATGCTCATGGCGTGCCGTTAATCATTGATAATACATTTGCAACACCGATCAACTGCCGTCCGATCGAATGGGGTGCAGATATTGTTACCCATTCCACCACAAAATATCTGGATGGACATGATGCAACTGTCGGCGGATGTATTGTTGATTCCGGGAAGTTTGACTGGATGGCGCATGCGGACAAGTTTCCGGGATTGACAACACCGGATGAGTCTTATCATGGAATCACCTATGCGGAAAAATTCGGCCTTGAAGGTGCATTCATCACAAAGGCAACAGCACAGCTGATGAGAGACCTTGGTTCCATCCAGGCACCAATGAACGCATACTTTTTGAATCTTGGTATCGAATCCCTGGCAGTCAGAATGCAGAGACATTGTGAAAACGGACAGAAGGTCGCAGAATTCTTGGAAAATCACAAGAATGTTACATGGGTGAATTATCCGGGTCTCAAATCCAACAAGTATTATGAAAGAGCACAAAAATATATGCCGGATGGAACATGCGGCGTTGTCTCTTTTGGCGTAAAGGGCGGAAGAAAAGCTGCTGAAGAATTCATGAAGCATCTAAAGATTGCCATGATCGCAACACACGTGGCAGATGCACATACATGCGTTCTGCACCCTGCATCCTCGACGCATCGCCAGATGACAGATGAGGAGCTGATTGCTGCAGGAGTAGGACCGGATCTGATCAGATTGTCTGTCGGTATTGAAAGCATTGATGATATCCTCGAGGATCTCGCACAGGCTTTGCGTTCCATTGACTGAGGTGGGTGATGCCGATCAAGATCCAGAAAGGGCTTCCGGCAAGAGAAACCCTGGAAAAAGAAAACATCTTTGTCATGGATACGGATCGTGCCGAAACACAGGATATTCGTCCGTTACGCATCATCATTTTAAATCTGATGCCGACAAAGATAACAACCGAAACACAACTTGCAAGGTTATTGGGGAATACACCTCTGCAGGTGGAACTGGAACTCATGCGTACCGATACGCATATCGGTACACATGTCAGCTATGACCATCTGATGACCTTCTATAAAACATTTGCGGAAATCAAAGACCAGATGTTTGACGGCATGATCATTACCGGTGCACCTGTAGAACATTTGGAATTCGAAGAAGTGTCCTATTGGCAAGAACTCTGTGAAATCATGGAATGGTCAAAGACCCATGTCTACAGCACATTCCACATCTGTTGGGGGGCACAGGCTGCACTGTACTATCACTATGGTGTTCCGAAGATCCCTCTGGATGAAAAGCTGTTTGGCATTTTCGAACACAAGGTTACCCATCAGAATTCCATCCTGTTTCGTGGTTTTGATGACACATTCCTGACACCGCATTCCCGTCATACGACAATCCGCAAGGAGGATATCCTGAAGGTAAAGGAACTGAAGATTCTTTCTGAAAGCGATAAGGCAGGCGTGTATGCCATCTCAACCGATGGAGGTTCACAGATTTTTATCACAGGGCACTCTGAGTATGATACCTTGACGCTGGATGCCGAATACCGCAGGGACAAGAATGCCGGATTACCGATTCATGTTCCCGAAAACTATTACCCGGATGACGATGATACAAAAATGCCGATGAATACATGGCGCTCAGCCGCCAATCTGTTGTATTCCAACTGGCTGAATTATTTTGTCTATCAGGCAACACCATATGATCTGGATACATTGCCATCTTTAAAAGAAAGGGGATTATAAAAAGATACAGAGCTTTCTGTATCTTTTTTGATGATATGGATTGTATCGATATCCGCAAAGGGGATTCTCTGATCATCAATTTGTAAAAACTGTTCATGCTCATCGACCGTAAGAACCATGCCGGTAGCAGTCTGATATGTTCCTTCTTTGTGATAGGAATCATTATGTGGATCATCGCAGATCACAAAGAAACTGACGGATGCAATGACATGATTGTGATATGCTTTTTTTCTTGTGATTGTCTTCTCTTTTAATTCATTCAGCTGTTCGTTCAGATGCCTCAGGCTTTCCTCGTCTTTGTCTTTTTTCACTGTATAGCGGATTTCCTTGGCACTGATTTCTTCGTCAAATCCCCTTAGGGCTGCAAACGGTGCGAACAGCTTTGCACGCTTGGAAGAAGGCATGTGAGGATGGCGCAATGAGAAATAATCACCTGTATGCGTGCTTTTGCCACGCTGGTAGATTTCCCGATAGGCAAAATCTTCCGGCATGGGAAGATAACCGATATTTTCACTCAAGCTTTATGACCTCCGATCTGTTCATTTCTTTCTTTGGCGGTAGCGTTTTCCATCAGGTTCATGCCTTTCAATACGGCATTGGTACCGTATTTCTTCCGGATGGTTAAAATTGCTTTCTGCATGTTTTTGTTTTTCTCAAGTTCTTCGTAATCCGTAAAAAAATCCAATTGAAAGATTCCTGTTCCTTTAACGATGTCAGCTGCACAAATGCCCATTTTGCGGATATATAAACGATGATCCACCTTTTGATCAAACAGATTCAAAAGGGCGGTGGCAATATAACCGCTGTGGCTTGTCCTGTTGCGGAAACGAACCGTTGCGACTGTATGTTTAGGATGCAATCTTCCATAATAATCCATAACCACAGGTCCTTTGTAAGAAGGCACCTTGTCTAAGGATATATGATCATAGCTGACCCAGAAGGAAAAACAACGGGAAGAGATATCTTTTGAAGCCATGTTTATGGCGAGATCGTCTGTCATCTCGCGGAAGACAAGACGGGCATCGGTATAGTTGTATGCTCTTGGCAGAACCTGACCGAGGCTTAAGCTGTTGGCAACAGGTTTGAAGCCCTTGATGTCTTTCATTGTCACCGGCTCAATGCCCCATGCATGATCAATAATGATCTCTGCATTCACGCCGAATTCCTTGTAAAACCATTCCTCATCAAATTGGGAAAGGGCAGCTATATCGCCCATTGTATATAAGCCGTGGTGATTGAGTCTTGTGGATATGCCAAGGCCGATCTGCCAGAAATCTGTTAAAGGCTGATGATCCCACAACAGGAACTTATAGCTGTCTTCGTTTAACTCGGCAATACGCACGCCATCCTTGTCCGCCTTGCTTTTTTTAGCAACAATATCCATTGCCACTTTGGCAAGATACAGATTGGTGCCGATACCGGCAGTAGCAGTAATGCCGGTTTCCGCTAATACATTGCGGATCATTGTTAAAGCCATGTAATGGGCAGCATTCATATGCATCTTCTGCGCCTGATCACGATATAAATGCAGATAGGGGGTTACATCGATAAAACACTCATCAATACTGTAGACATGAATGTCTTCTTCTGCAACATATCGCAGATAGATGGAATAAATCTCAGCAGAGATTCTTTCGTATTCTGCCATTCGCGGAACAGCAATAATATAATCTATTTTGCAGTGATGTTCCCATTCATATTGCCGTATTTTCTGTTTGGCTTCAAAAAGCCGCGGTCTTCCCGGTACGCCGATTGCTTTTAAACTGGGCGATACCGCAAGGCAGATCGTCTGATCTGATCTGCTTTCATCGGCGACAAGCAGATTTGTCTGCAGGGGATCCAGGTGTCTGTAAACACACTCAACCGATGCATAGTAGGATTTTAAATCTATACAAATGTATATACGTTCCATATTCTTAAAGGCATGATAAAAAAATCTTTTACAAAGATACATTGTTAACACAGTCTATTGCTTTCCGGCATACTTCCGGTTTTTCTTTTTTGCATCCCAATAGGCTTTCTGCATTGCCTGCATGATTGCATCCATGTCTTCCGGCGCAAGCTGTCCGCCGGCCCACAATGCTTTGACATCGGATACAAGCTTCCATGCCTGATCCATGGCAGAACTGCCATATTCTTCATAAGCTTTTAAGACGAAAGAAGCATTCTCATCCAGCAGGATATTTTCATCTATATCCAATACATCTGCCAGCTTCGTATAAGTCTCTTTCTTTTTAGGCAGTCTTTGGCTTGCCTCATAGTTTTGAATGGTGCGTAAAGAAATGCCGGATCTTTTTGCCAGATCGCTCTGAGACCAGTTTTTGGCTATGCGCGCATTTTTAATCTTTTCGCCAAAGTTCATTTATCTCCCTCTTAAGTTGCATAAAATACGCAACTTACAGGAACATATTACACAAAAAAATCCTTTTAGTCAATACAGCCCATCCGTGTGGATGGGTTGTTTCTGAAAATCGGACAGTATATTCTGAACGGTTTTTATGGATTCATCCGTATTTAGCAGCAGCTTCATACATAAAGCAACATTTCTGTTTTTTGATCTGTTCATACATTTTTGTCCATTCCTTTCTTTCGTACATATGAAAGCAGACCGTTTATTGATTCCTTCTCTTTGCTTGAATGGGTTCGCATTTTCTGATTATTATCATAACGATCTCAAATAACTATCCTTCATGAATAATGTTTCAATGTCAAAAACAGGCAGATAATTTGTTTGACCGGATAGGCAATATAACTCATACTCAGCCTTTTATGCTAGAATATTGACGAAATTATTGAATGAAGCAGAAGGGGATTTCTCCATATGCTTGAGATGACATTGAAGATCACTGACAATAGAGGGAGAAGATAATATGGCACAAACACAAGAATCAACACTGTTCCGTAAAAAAGCGATGGCACGTATATCATCACCGGAGGATCTGACAAGCTATCTCCGTGTAACAAGTCCCGGTATGTGGCTGATCCTGGCAGCAGTAATCTGTTTGCTGGCAGGGGTCCTGGCTTGGTCGGCAGTGGGTGTTTTGGAAACAACTGTGGATGCTACTGTTGTTGTAGATGACCATACGGCAATCATTGTTGCTGCAGGCGATGGCACTGATACCATTCAGTCAGGCATGCCTTTACGTATTGCATCACAGGATTTTGTTATTGCATCGGTAGATTATGATGAATATGGCAGGGCAACAGCGCATGCCGAAGTATCATTGCCGGATGGTACATATGATGCAGAAATTGTTATAGATCAAACAAGACCTATTGAATTTCTGCTGGAAAGCAGGTCATAGAAATGGCTGAGAAAAAAATTGCACCTACATTGACAAAAGGCGTCGCTAAAGTTCCGGTTGTCATGCAGCTTGAAGCATTGGAATGCGGTGCCGCTTCTCTTACAATGATCATGGCTTATTATGGCAAATGGGTTCCCTTGGAAGAAGTGCGTCTTACCTGCGGCGTATCCCGTGATGGCTCCAATGCCAAAAATATTTATCTTGCTGCACAGCACTACGGCTTTAAGGTCAAAGCGATGCGCATGTCACCGGAATCATTACAGACAAATGGGGAATTTCCATGCATCCTTCATTGGAACATGAATCACTTTGTAGTATTAGACGGATTCCGAGGGAAATATGCATATCTGAACGATCCCGCAAGAGGTACGGTCAAAGTCACCATGGAGGAGTTTGATCATTCTTTTACCGGTATTGTCCTGATTCCTGAACCATCTGAAGATTTCCATCCGGATGGAAAAAGAAGAAGTACCATTGATTTTGCCCGCAAGCGTTTGACCGGCGCAGGTGCCGCAGTTGCTTTTGTCATGCTGGCAACGGTAATTTCCTATCTTTTCGGCATTATCAATTCTGTGACTTCGCGCATTTTCATGGACCGTCTTTTAACCGGAAAGAATCCGGAATGGCTGTATCCGTTTCTGACGGTATTGATTGTTCTTGCGGTAATACAGATTACGGTTGCCTGGGTACAGGCAGTCTACTCTTTGAAAATCAACGGGAAGATGGCTGTTATCGGCAGTACAAGTTATATGTGGAAAGTATTGCATTTACCGATGGAGTTCTTTTCCCAGCGCATGGCAGGAGATATCCAATCCAGACTTTCACTAAACAGTTCTATTGCCACAACGTTAGTCAATACATTTGCACCGGTGCTGTTAAATTCCGTCATGATGATATTTTATCTGGTACTGATGTTAAGACAAAGCCCGCTACTGACACTGGTCGGCATTTCTACATTGGTTCTGAATGCAATCCTTTCAAAGATTATTTCCGACAAGCGGATGAATGTGGCAAGGGTGCAGATGCGTGATGCAGGAATGATGGAAGCAACTGCAGTTTCCGGCATTGAAATGATTGAAACCATCAAGGCAAGCGGTGCCGAAAACGGCTTCTTCCAGAAATGGGCAGGACATCAGGCAGCAGTCAATTCCCAATCCGTGGAAGCTGCCAAAACCCAGCAGACGATCGGTATTCTTCCGGCTTTTGTCGCAACAGTTGCGAACTATGCCGTATTGGTTCTCGGTGTATGGCTGACCATGCAGGGAAAATTCACTCTCGGTGCAGTCATGATGTTCCAGGGATTCCTCAGCTCCTTCATGTCTCCGGCGATGACACTTGTTAATGCAGGACAGACAATCCAGGAGATGCGTACCCAGATGGAAAGGGTGGAAGATGTCATGGAGTATCCCGATGATGTGAATTTCACAAACCAGACTGATACAGAAACACTTAAAAAGCTGAGTGGTACCATTGAGTTAAAAAATATTACATTTGGTTACTCCCGTCTGGCAGAACCTCTGATTAAAGATTTTTCACTTTCCATGAAAACCGGAGACCGTATTGCATTAGTCGGTGCATCCGGTTGCGGAAAGTCTACAATTTCCAAACTTATCTCAGGCATGTATCAGCCATGGAGCGGCGAGATCCTTTTTGATGGCAAGCCACGCAGTGCTTATCCGCGTGATGTCATGACCGGATCTCTTGCCGTGGTTGATCAGGATATCATTCTTTTTGAAGATACGATCGAAAACAACATCAAGATGTGGGATGACACCATCATGGATTTTGAAGTTATATTAGCTGCCAGGGATGCACAGATCCACGAGGATATCATGCAGATGCCGGGCGGGTATCGGCATAAGCTGAATTCCGGCGGAAGAAATCTCTCCGGCGGACAAAGACAGCGTTTGGAGATTGCTCGTGTACTGGCGCAGGATCCTACCATTATTATTCTGGATGAGGCTACCAGTGCATTAGATGCGAAAACGGAATATGAAGTTGTCAATGCGATTAAAGATCGCGGAATTACATGTATCGTGATTGCACACAGGCTTTCTACCGTGCGTGATTGTGATGAAATCATTGTGCTTGATCACGGCAATGTTGTTGAACGCGGTAAACACGAAGATCTGATCCGTAAAGGCGGAGCCTATGCAGATCTGGTCACAAATGAATAGGAGGAAAGAAAATGGGATGGTTTGAAAATCAAATCCAGGACAGGCGTGATGCCGACCAACAGCTCCTTGAGGATTCTTTTCTCCGCATTGCAAGTGTGATCATGGGTGAGGAAAGCGCTGAACGCATTGCAGACGACAGAATCATCACCAAAAATGCGATCGATGAAATACTGAAGTATTATCATTATAAATCTTCAGATCTGCCGGAGAATATACAGGATCCAAATGAACAGCTGGATTACTGCCTGCGTCCCCATGGCATGATGTATCGCTCCATAGAATTGAAAAAAGGGTGGTATAAAGATGCCTACGGACCTGTTCTTGCCTTCTATAAAGAGGGTGGAAACCCTGTTGCTCTGCTGCCGGGAGCAGTTTATGGATATTATTTCAAAGATAATGCAGGTAAGAGTATACATCTGAATGGGGAGACAGAGAAACTGTTCGATACCGATGCAATATGCTTCTATCGTCCTCTTCCTTTAAGAAAGATCGGCATACCGGATTTACTGCTGTATATGAAGAGGTGTGTATCTACCAGTGATATGATCATGATCGTATTTGCGGCAATCTCTGTATCAGGGGTAGGACTGCTGATACCTCGTCTGACGAAAGCTTTAAGCGGACCTGTCCTTGCAAGCGGACAAAGCAGGGCATTAATCGGTATTGCGATTTCCCTGGTTTGTATCTCTTTATCCACACAATTGTTTTCTTCGGTGAATGCCATGGTAAGCAGCCGTTTGGAATCTAAGACATCTCTCGGTGTTCAGGCATCGATGATGATGCGTCTGATGTCCTTGCCGGCAAGTTTTTTCAGACAATACAGTCCGGGAGAATTGAAAAGCAGATCCATGTCGGTGAATATGCTTTGTTCAATGCTGCTGGGCATGGTAATGACAACGGGATTAACAAGTCTTACATCGCTCTTGTATGTTACCCAGATCTTCCGGTTTGCCCCGATGCTTGTTATTCCTTCGCTGATTATCGTTTTGGTGACAGTTGGTTTTTCCATTGTGACAACTTTTGTGCAGGCGGATATCAACCGTAGAAAAATGGAACATTCCGCAAAAGAATCCGGCATGAGTTATTCGATGATTTCCGGTATACAAAAGATCAAACTTGCCGGTGCAGAAAAACGAATCTTTGCAAGATGGCTGGGTCTGTACGCTGAAGGTGCAGAACTTACGTATAATACGCCAATGTTTCTCAGGGCAAACTATGCTATCAGTTCCGGTATCTCTGTATTTTCTTCCGTTATTCTGTATTATCTTGCCATAAAAGGCGGTCTGAATCCGTCTTCGTATTTTGCTTTTACGGCAGCTTACGGATCCTTGATGGGGGCTTTCTCTACATTGGCAGGAACAGCGATGACGGCTGCACAGATCAGGCCGATTCTGGAAATGGCTGAACCGTTTTTGAAAGCGGAACCGGAGATTCAGGAAAAGAAGGAAATTGTCACTAACCTGAATGGAGCAGTGGAACTCAGCCATGTCAGCTTCCGGTATGATGAGGATTCACCGTATATCTTGAATGATCTATCTCTTAAGATTAAACCCGGTGAATATGTAGCGATTGTCGGCAGAACAGGCTGTGGAAAATCAACACTTATGCGACTGCTTCTCGGCTTTGAAAAACCGGAAAAAGGTGCTGTCTACTATGACGGCAAGGATATTGAAAGACTGGATTTAGGATCTTTGCGCAGAAGGATCGGCACAGTCATGCAGCAGAGCGGTTTATTCCAAGGTGATATTTATTCCAATATTGTTCTTACCTCTCCAGGCCTTCCCGTAGAAGAAGCATGGGATGCAGCCGAAAAAGCAGGCATTGCCGATGATATCCGTGCCATGCCGATGGGCATGTATACAATGGTATCAGAGGGCGGAGGAGGAATCTCCGGCGGCCAGAAACAGCGTCTGATGATCGCCAGAGCAATTGCACCGAAACCTAAGATTCTGTTCTTTGATGAAGCAACAAGCGCTCTTGATAATAAGACACAGAAGCAGGTTTCCGAAGCATTGGATGCGATGGGCTGTACTCGTGTGGTGATTGCCCACAGGCTTTCTACGATCCGCCATTGCGATCGTATCCTTGTCCTTGAAGGAGGACGGATTATTGAGGATGGTAGTTATGATGAACTATTGGAAAAAGGCGGATACTTCGCTGATCTTGTATCACGACAGCGAGTGGATAATGAATAAGGAAAGGAGAAAATCTATGAAAACTGTAAAAGAAGGTATTGAATTAAACCTGGATGATCTGATGAAAGTTGCCGGAGGAACAGGAAATTCTAAAGAGACAATGCGCATTGAAGTTGATGAGCTGGATCTGATTGCCGGCGGTACAGGTATTGACTGGGGCGATCCTTCAAAGCTTCCGTATACATGTCCTATATGTAATGCGGTTATGACAACCAAAGAAGAAGTACTTTCGCATATGACTGCTGAAGTGTCAAAAGCCATGCAAATAAATCCATCTAAGATATAGCAGTGGATGAGACTGCGGAAGAGGTTTTCAAAGAAGTCCAAAAGAAGATCAATAAAAGCCTATGGGGTTGAACCATAGGCTTTTATTAACAATGATTTTTTACCACAGCTGATCAGGATAGATGCCGTCGTCTTTCATCTTCTGGATTCTTGCGACAACACTCGGCTTATCTTCACGATACGTAACGCCGAACCATTTATCCTTGGATGCAAGTACCTTGACAGAGCATTTCTTATCTCTGACAAGATCACCGATTGCGGTTGGGATAACGTGCTCGCACTTCATCGGATTTTCTTTGATTGCCTTTTCAAGATACGAAGCAAAGATTGGCTCGCAATCATCGAAGATCTTCGGTGTGAAGCCCCAGAAGTTCATGGAAACGAGTGTATCATCTTCAAGCGGTTTCCATTCTTCGCCATCGAGATATACCGGCTTGCCTTCCTGTAAAGCAATTTTCTGAATTTCTGTGATGGCTGTCAGATAGCCGTTTTCATTCTTTTCACAGATGCCTCTTGTAACGGTTCCGTTTTCTGTCAGGGTATTGATGCATGGATAGCCAACCATTGCATAATTGCCGTCGGATACTTCTGTCGTCAGATAATTGTAGATGACTTTGTAAGCATCTTTGCCATAGAAGTCATCGGCATTGATGATCGCAAACGGTTCATTGACGACACCTTTGCAAGCTAACAGGGCATGCGTTGTTCCCCAAGGTTTTTCTCTTCCTTCAGGAACTTCAATTCCTTCCGGAATATTCTGCATATCCTGATAAGCAAAAGCAACTTCCATATGCTGGGATATTTTGTCTGTCAGCGCTTTTCTGAATGCTTCTTCATGTTCTTTGCGGATAATTAAAACGACTTTTTCGAAACCTGCTTCTTTTGCATCATAGATGGAGAATTCAATGATCGGCTCTCCGTGATTTCCAACGCCGTCAATCTGTTTCATTCCTCCGTAGCGGCTTCCCATGCCGGCGGCAAGAATGACCAATGTTGGTTTCTTCATGATAATTCTTTTCCTCCTGAATTACTGTGCTATCATTATACATCTTTTCAGAAATGTTTGGCTAAAAAGAAAGAGATGCTATAATGGATGGGATGAAAAAGACAGTTAGATTCATATTAATAGCTGTATTTGCGATAGTCTGTTGCGGATTCAGCTTGTCAGATTTTGATTTAAGCCAGCTGGCTGCCTATGAAAAACCATATGGCGGACAGTCATTTACCGCATGTAAAATATCCGGGGAGAATTACGGAATAAATAAGACATATGAGGACTATACACTGATCGATTATGAGGGATCGGCACAATACCAATATATTAAAGCACATATGACGGTTGATCCAAAGACCGGTCTTTTGTATGATGAAGACGGTTTTATCGGTGTTGCACTTGGGTATAATTTCGGTAATATCGGTTCAAGATATTACATGATACTAGATACCGGAAATATTATTCCGGTGATAAAAATTGATGCCAAGGCCAGTAAGGATGCTTCTGACGGATGTAAGGGAAATAATGAAGATTTACAAGATGTCATCGAATTTGTGATTGATACCGAAAAGGCAAAAAAGTTCTTCGGCTCATCCAATGGCTATGCTTCTAACGGCAATTTCAACAACTACAAGTATTTCAGAGGAAACATCAAAGCTATCGAAAAAGTGCCCGGCTACAGTGTGACTTCCAAATATGACGGTTGGGTCACGGAAGGAAACCGCACTTACTACTATCTCAATCAGAAAAGAATAACCGGCTGGTTCAAAGACAGCAACAAATGGTACTACTTTGACAAAGAAGGCATCATGCAAAAAGGATGGCTCAAAAATAACGGAAAGTGGTATTACTTGAATACAGACGGAACGATGGCTGTCGGCTGGAAAAAAGTCAGTAACGTTTGGTATTACCTGAATGGCTCTGGAGCTATGGAGACAGGATGGATCAAACAGGGAAATACATGGTACTTCTTAAAATCATCCGGTGCAATGGCAACCGGATGGCTGTTACGAGGCAGCACGTGGTATTACCTAGACAGCAGCGGTGCAATGGTCACAGGCACACAAACCATTCAGAATAAAACGTATCTGTTTAATGATTCCGGTGCAATGCATACCGGATGGCTGCAGACAGATGGCACATGGTATTACTATAATTCTTCCGGTGCGATGGCAACCGGCTGGCAGGCGGTCGGAAATACATGGTATTACTTTGATACAGACGGAACGATGGCTGTCGGCTGGAAAAAAGTCAGTAACGTTTGGTATTACCTGAATGGCTCTGGAGCTATGGCGACAGGATGGATCAAACAGGGAAATACATGGTACTTCTTAAAATCATCCGGTGCAATGGCAACCGGCTGGCAGGCGGTCGGAAATACATGGTATTACTTCGATACAGACGGAAGAATGCTGACAGGCTGGCAGAAAGTCGGCAAACAATGGTACTATATGAATCCATCCGGATCCATGGCGACAGGGTGGAAGAAGATCAATGGTACGTGGTACTATTTAAATCCATCCGGTTCCATGAAAACCGGCTGGCTGAAAAAGGGTGATACATGGTATTACCTGAAAGGTTCCGGCGCGATGGCTACCGGTTGGCAACAGGTAGGAAACCATACATATTATTTCAATGATTCCGGAGCGATGGTGACAGGCGTATGGCAAATCGGTGAGCACTATTATTACTTCAACAGTTCCGGTGAGATGACAACCGGCTGGCAGAAGATCAGAAACCATAATGGCGATACCAAGTGGTATTACATGAATGAAAAAGGCGAAATGCAGGCAGGCTGGATTGAGGTTGACGGTAAATCCTATTATCTGAATCCGGATGGCTCGTGGAATGAAGAAGGAAATCCTGAAGAATAAAATAACAAAAGGGGCATGGATTGTCCCTTTTGTTTTCATGCATGTACTCTGCTTTTTTCAAAAAAGTGCTGAGATTTGCCAGTTTTGGAAGAATGTTGTAGGATATAGGGCATGGTAGAAACGTTAAACAGGAAAATATATTTGATTGTGGCACTGCTTATCCTTTTTGGCCTTGGAACAGGCTATATACTGTGTGAAAAGGATGCAAGGGTAAAAGAAGAAAAAAGAGAAGCATACAAGGAAGTGTATGATGCATTGCAGATCGATGTCGAAGAATTGGTAGGAGAGTATGGTGAAGATATCAATGTGCAGGATTTTGTCAAATCCTCTGTGGGAGATTTGACAATAGAAGAGGATATCGATCCCGACAAGCCGGGAGATTACATTGTTACATTTATTCTTTCCGATACGGAAGAGCAGTTTGATCAGGAAGTCGAAAAGAAGACAAAAAGAATATTTACAGTAGAAGATACGCAATACCCCGAGATCGAAATTGATCAGGAAGAGATTCTGATCCGTCAGGGAACGGAAACAGATCTAAAGGAAAATGTTCTTTCGGCAACCGATCCGGTTGATGGCGATGTGGAATTTGCGATTGAAAGCGAGCTGGATATAGATACACCCGGTGAATACGAAGCAAAGGTCGTTGCTACAGACAAAAACGGCAATTCATCCGAAAAAACCTTTATGGTAAATGTCAAAGCCAAGCCTTCCCTGAATGCGGCATTTGATCAGATTTATGATTACATCACACAAGAGATGGGTCTTAACAGTGCGGCAGCTTGCGGGATTCTCGCAAATATACGCAGGGAATCTTCCTTCAGCCCGACCGCCGGTACATCCTATTACGGCCTGTGCCAATGGGGCGGGGGAAGAAGAGCCAACCTGCAAAGCTGGTGCGGGGCAAACGGATATGATTATACAACAATCAAAGGCCAGCTTGCCTTTATGGATCATGAGCTGAATACCTCCTATACAACCTGCCTGAATCTTCTGAAAGAAGTCGAAGACACGGAAGACGGTGCATATGAAGCAGCTTTGATCTTCGTCAGAAGATATGAAGGAGCAGCCAGTGCCGGCGACAGAGCATCATTGGCAAAAACTTACTTCAATTTATAAAAAATAATGACTATGATTTGTTCCTTGCATGATATACTATTTATGATTAAGAAGGAGTAGAAAAATGAGCGAAGTGAATAATAATGTACAGGCACAGGCAGAGACAGAAATCAAACTGACTTTGACACCGGATGAAGTTGAAGAAGAAAATGCAAAGCAGCTTGCAGAACTGGAGGCTAAGCAGAATGAGAAGGATACAAGAGATCCTTTGAATGAAATTCCTCTCAGCGATGCTGAAAGAAAAACAGTTGATGAATTCTCCAAGAAAATCGATATTACCGAATCCAATACGGTTTTACAGTATGGTGCTTCCGCACAAAAGAAAGTCACGGATTTTTCCAACACGGCATTACAGAATGTCAGAACAAAAGATCTCGGCGAGATCGGTGACCTGCTCGGAAACCTTGTTGTTGAACTGAAGGATTTCAACAGTGATACAGATGAGAAGAAAGGTTTCTTCTCCGGTCTGTTTGACAAGGGCAAAGACAAAGTTTCCAACTTCAAGGTCCGTTATGACAAGGCAGAGGCAAATGTCAACAAGATTGCCAACGTCCTGGAAGATCATCAGATCACATTATTGAAGGACATCGCATTATTGGATGAACTGTATGAAAGAAATGCCACAAACACAAAAGAACTGGCAATGTATATTCTTGCAGGAAGAAAAAAATTGCAGGATGTTCGTGCAAATGAATTGCCTGCATTGATTGAAAAGGCAAAGAAGTCCGGTCTGCCGGAAGATGCTCAGGCTGCAAATGACCTTGAGCAGGCATGTGTCAGATTTGAAAAGAAGCTGTATGATCTGGAACTCACAAGACAGGTTGCCATCCAGATGGCTCCGCAGATCCGTCTTGTACAGAACAATGATACATTGATGACAGAAAAGATTCAGAGCACATTGGTTAATACAATTCCGCTCTGGAAAAACCAGATTGTCTTGTCTCTCGGTATCAGCCATTCCAAAGAGGCTATGGAAGCACAGCGTGCTGTTACGAATATGACCAATGAGCTTCTCAAGAAGAATGCAGAGACATTGCATCAGGCTACAGTTGAGACGGCAAGAGAAAGCGAGAGAGGCATCGTTGATATCGAAACGCTCCAGCATACAAACGAACAGCTGATCTCCACACTGGATGAAGTTCTCACAATTCAGAAAGACGGTCACGAAAAGCGTGAAGCTGCCGAGATGGAACTCAGAAGAATTGAGAACCAGCTGACAGACAAACTGTTACAAATCAACAACGAAAGAGATATCACAAAGAGATAAAAAACAAATCCTCAGTACAAACTGGGGATTTTCTTTAAGGATACAGAATCAGGGGAACATATCTTTCTTCTTCCACAAGGCCTGCATGATTGCCCTTTATCTGATATCCTTTTTTGTAATCCAGCTGTAAAGGGGTTTTGGCGATTGCAACAAAATCTCCTAAAAAATCTTCGATTCGCTTATGCGGAATACCCTCACCGAGAATCCCGGAAGAAAGCATTTCTTCTTTTGTCAGCAGAAGAAATTGATCTGCAAATTTTTTGATAAAAGCCTCTTTGAATTCTTTTTTCCTGCCTTCTTTAATGAAGAAGGCGGTAGTCCTCGGCTCAAGGGAAGGAGCTTTCCTTAAGCATGAACACAGCTCTTCATCAGATGCAAGATCATAGTGCTGAATGTTGATCTGGCTGTGATCTGCAATCACCATCAAGGAAACATCTTCCGCAAGCGTCTGCACAAAAGCTTCCAGTTTGTCATTGTACTCCTGCAGCTGCTTTTTGATAATTATGGATTCTGTTCCGTTCTCATGCAGAAGATCATCAAAAGCGTCCCAATAGGCATATAGGAAACGGTTGGTTTGGGATAATTGCCGGATATTTTCAAGAAGATCATCAAATGTATCGGAAGGATTATGTTGACTCCAAAAAGGCCATATGGAATCAGCCGGTATGCCTTTCTCATTTAATGCATCATAGATTTTCTCTGCAGGCAATTTTGTTTCTGACCATCCGGGTACATAGAAAATATCCTTGTACTGGGATTTGTTTAAGAAAAGAATCACCTGATCATCCACTTCGTCAAAATACTGGTTCCATCCGATCCAGCCATTTTCTAAAGGGCTTTTTCCGCTTAAAAAAGAGGTGGTAGCGGCTGTTGTGGTCGGAGGAAAGACAGTTGAAACAGATTTTCTCATATGTTTTCTGAGGAAGGCGTCTTTAGGAAGATGTTTCTCCAGTATGCTTGTTCCCATTGCGTCAATTAACAGGGCAACAATGCAGGAAGGTTTGTTCTTTAACCATGCATCAACGTCCTGATCCGTGCCATGTCCCCGGTCTATGCCGAAATAGTGAAACAATGATCCGCTGACCTGCAGAAGGGAATGGTGATAATTCCATAACTTTGCCATAAAAAGCTCCTTTGATTCAGCTTAACCTCTTGTGAGTGGATTTGCAAGAAACAAAAGCGTAAAATAGAAAACCGGGGGATGAGATGATGTTCAATACACATGATATACAAAGAGATTCCTGCATGCTGAAAGGGCTGCTTCGCAAGCAGGGCTATGACTGGTGGTGGCATTCCTTTACAGGTTATGAGGAAAATACACACGAAGAAAGAAGCTTCTTTGTTGAATACTTCTTATGCAATCCGGATCTTGCGGAAGAGAAACCGGTATTGGGACAGCTGGAAGAAAACAGAGAAAAAGGGAAAAAACCATCCTACCTGATGGTTAAGGCAGGCAGCTGGGGAAAAGATCATGCACAGCTTCACCGATTTTATTCCTGGAAGGAAATTGAAGTCAGTGAAAGTTTTCCATATGTCATTCTTGGGCAAGATTGCTATGCATCGGAAACGGAGCTCAGGGGCAATATTTCAATCAGCGAAGTGGAAGCGCGGAATCATCCCGAATGGATGTGTGATGCCGGTGAGATGTCATGGCGTCTTTCACTGGACAAGCAGATTGCATTCAATGTCGGTTACGGTGCATCCAAACCTTTGCAGGATGCAGAAGCATTTGCGATGTACTGGCATGCAGAAGGCATGAAGACCGCATATCTCGGTGATGTCATCTATAACGGGAAAAGATATCTAGTCACACCGGAAAAATGCTATGGGTACGCAGACAAGAACTGGGGAAGGGATTTTACCAGCCCGTGGTTGTGGCTGTCTTCCAATGACCTTGTCAGCCGAAAGACAGGAGAAAGACTGTCTAACAGTGTATTTGACATCGGTGGAGGAAGACCGAAAATCTACATGGTTCCTTTGGACAGAAGGCTGTTAGGTGCTTTCTATTATGAAGGGAAGGAATACGATTTCAATTTTTCCAAACTGCATCTTGGCGTGAAGACAATGTTTTCGTTTACGGAAGATGAGGAAACCTGTTATTGGAAAGTTGTACAGACCAATCATCATGCCAGGATGGAAACGGATATTACCTGTAAGAAAAAAGACATGCTGCTGGTGAATTATGAATCTCCGGATGGAAAGAAGAGGCATAACCGTTTATGGAACGGAGGCAATGGGACGGGTGTCATCCGCCTGTACGACAAAGGGAAGAACGGCTATGAGCTGGTGGATGAGATAGAAGCGAATCATATCGGCTGTGAATACGGCGAATATGATGAATAAGTTTTATCACATAAAAGGATCAAGTGCTAAATGATCCTTTTTATACACTCCTATTTAGATGCGAAAATACAGGGAAATAATTAAAAAATTTTTAGCACTCAAGTATTGACAGTGCTAAAAATCTGATTATACTAATAGGTGTGAGGTAAAAGGAAGACCTCAGGAGGTATAAATATGAGATATATGACTAACAGAAAAAACAATTACTTTGATGACATTTTTGATAACATGTTCACAGCGCCTGTTTTCGGTGGAGAGTCCTTAATGAAAACAGATATCCATGAAAAAGACGGCAAGTACATCCTGGATGTTGAAATCCCGGGTTACAAAAAGGAAGATGTGCAGATCAGCCTGTACAACGGAACTTTGACAATCAATGCTACGCATAATGAAACAAATGAAGAAAAAGATGCCAAGGGAAGAGTTTTGAGACAGGAACGTTATTCCGGCAACTGCACAAGAAGCTTCTATGTCGGTGATGCAATCCGTGATACGGATATTCACGCATCGTTTGAAAACGGCATTCTGAAGATTGAATTGCCGACGGAACAGAAGAAAGAGGAAGAAGAAAAGAAATTCATTGATATTCTTTGATGAAAAGAAGAGGAGGTATTGATCATGAGATTTATGCCAATGATGAGAAACGATGATTTTGATCTGTTTGATGATGTCTTCAACAGACCGTTCTACAAACAGGAACCATTGATGAAAACGGATGTTGAGGAAAAAGACGGAAATTACATTCTCAAGATGGATCTGCCCGGTTACGATAAGGAAGATATTAAGATCAGCCTGTATAACGGCAACCTCTCCATCCAGGCTCAAAGCCATCGCGAAAAGGAAGAAAAAGATGCTCATGGAAGAGTCATCCGCAAAGAGCGTTTCAACGGCAACTGCTCCAGAAGCTTTTACGTAGGGGAAGGTGTCAGGGAAACAGACATCCGTGCAGGATTTGAAAACGGTGTATTAACCATTTCTGTTCCTGCAGAAGCACCGAAACAGATTGAAGAAAAGAAATTCATACAGATTCAGTAAAAAAAGAGCTTTGGCTCTTTTTTTATCGTATGGTAATATCTCCCGAGACAGACAGGAGCGTTATTTCGCCGCTTCCCTCACCGACCGTGATATTTCTTTTGTTCAGCTTGTCGGCAGGAAGATGAGCTTTGTTTGCAAGGCTGCCGGATACTGTAGACAGGGTAGCTGTATAATTCTTGTCTTTGGATTTGATATCGATGTCTCCGGATTTGGTTTCTGCCTTCAGATAGATCAAAGCAGAGGCGCATTTGATGTCGATATCTCCCGAGATGCTTTTGGCGATGATTTCAGATGCGGTTGTATCAATATCAAGATCTCCGGAAGTGATTTTTGCGGTGATGTGGTTTCCTTCATGGCGGCTGATGTCAATATCACCGGATAAGGAGTCTGCCTGTATGTCGCCATGACAACGCTCAGCTTCAATATCTCCGGATTTTGTAGAAAGGGCAATATTTGAGGCGTTGACATGCTTGACCGTGATATCTCCCGAAGAAGCTTTCAGCGTCATCGTGTCACATTGAATTTCTTCAGCTTTGATGTCTCCGGAGAAAGTGCGGATATCAAATTCCGTACAGGCAAGATCCTTGAAAGTACAATCACCTGAGGCCGATTGTATTTCGATGGATTGCACGGAATCCGGAACAGTCAGAAGCAACTTTGCACTGCCGTTATGGATGAGAAATTCCGTGGTATTTCCTTCCTGGATTTCAAGCTCTGCCTGCTTTGAGGAAAAAAGGCTGAAAACAGGCTGGAATTGATAAGTGAGCTGTGTGCCGTAACGCATTAGAATATCGCAATTGGATGTGCCGGCATAGATGGCGATCCTAGCCGGTTTGGCGAGGGTGCCGGAATCCGAAGACAGGCGATCTTCCTTGTTCTCTGAAATGTTTGTTACGGCAGAATTGATCCCGTCAATGACAACATTTGAAACCGACTGTAAAGCATCTATAAATGTACCGGATAATTCTTCCAGATTTTGCCGTAAAGGATCTTTACCCGGAAGGTCATGCATCATGCGAATGTTCTCGAGGACATCTTCAACAGTGCCGAGTTCATTCATAATTTCTTCTTCACTTTTTCCCTGTTCCATGCCGTCCATGAAATGATCTTCGAAATCTGACAGAATTTCATTCTGGAATTCGGCAGGGTAATCGCCCAGCGACATGCGCAATTGTGTCAAGTATTCTTCTTTTGTCATAATAATTTCTCCACTTTCTTGATGAAGGAAAGCCATTCCTGTTTCTGGCTATCCTGATATTCTTTTCCTTTTTCGGTAATGTGATAATACTTCCGTGCAGGTCCGCTGTCGGATTCCTGCAGATAGGTTTCCAGATATCCGTAGTCTTTCAGCCGCTTCAATACCAGATATAAAGTGCCGGCAGTAACCGCTATTTCCTGTGATATTTTTTCGGTTAATTCATAGCCGTACCGGTCTTTATCAAGCAGCTGGGAAAGCACGCACAGATCCAGAACGCCTTTTTTATACTGTGCATCCATTTCAACCTCCAACTGTATTGTATCACATACTATATTGTAATGCAATATAGTTAGCATTAAAAAACAGGTATTTCCTACCTGTTTATAAAACGAGTTGTAAAACAAGAACCACCAGACAGCATGCTACCGCAATCGATAACAGGGGCTTGTTATACCAGGCAAGGATAATACCGACAAGAAGTGCAGCAATACCGGTATAAAGGCTGTTAGTGGCATAGATCATTGCAGGAAATGTCATAACCGCAAGCGTGGCATAGGGGACATAGTGCAAAAAGGAACGCAGGAACCGGTTTGTGATCGGCTTGCGGATCAGTGTCAGCGGTATAACACGGATACTGTAGGAAACAAGAGCGGATACAAGTATATAGATCCAGATATTGTGCGTCATGATGCATCCTCCTGTACCGGATGTAAAACAGAAGCAACAGCTGAAAGGACAACCGTAAGAATGATAATGCGCGTGCCTTCCGGAATGTATGGAAGAAAACGGAATGCGAGCCAGCTTGAGACGAATCCTGCAATGACGACAGAACGGATGGAAAGATCCTTTCTGCATGGCGGAATGATAATGGCAAGAAACATGCCGTAAAGGGCAACGCTCAATGCATTGACAAGAATCGGCGGCAGAATATTGCCGGCAATGATGCCGACGCTTGTGCCGATGGACCATCCGGGAATGGATACTGCCATTGCCCCGTAATAATAAAACGGATCAAAAGGATTCTGCCGTATGCCCAGCGCAAATAATTCATCCGTTATTGCCATACCGTTAAAATAGCGGTGTATGACAGGAATATCTTCAGTATACTTCTGGCTGAAAGCACAACTCATCAGAAGATATCTTGCATTGGCGACAAATGTCATCAAGGCCATCTGCAGATACGATCCGTTAGAGGCAATCACCCGCAAGCCCGCATATTCACCGGCAGAAGCCAGATTCAGCATGCTCATGAAAAAACCCTGTATCGGATTTATTCCGGCATTTTTCATGGCGATACCCAAAGAAAAAGAAACAGCCGCATAACCCAGACATACTGGCATGCATTCTTCCATGCCTTTTTTCAATGCATCCATTCGATTCATGAGTTATAGGATACCACCGAAAAAGAAATTAGGAAATGAAAATATGTTTATGGTTTGTTTCTTTTTTGCATGGAAAATAGCGTGTATAATAATATAAACAGTCACATGCAGGCGATACGCCTGTACAACATCAATCATTATATTTATGAAAGAGGTACGCATATGGCAGATATTATCGAACGCAACCGGCTTCAGGACAAAATGTTAAAGGAACGCCTGGAAACCGTCATCCCGAAAATCATGAAGGAAACAGGAACAGAATTCTGGATCATCGCCTCAAGGGAATACAATGAGGATCCTGTTTTTTCCTGCATCACGCCAACTGCCTATCCTACCGCCAGGAGGATTTCGATATTTGTGTTTGCACAAAAGAACGGCTTCACCGACTGCATCAGCCTCTGCATGCCGGATGAGAGCCTGAAGAAGTATTACCGCATGGAATATGACCGCACAAAAGAAAGCCAGATGGAAGCTTTGGAAAGGGTCATCCGCCAATATGAGCCTACAAAGATCTCCGTGGATATCTCAGAAAACTATGCCTGCTGTGACGGACTTTCCGTAGGCCTTTACAGGAAGTTCATGAAAGAGCTGCCGGAAGATATCACAAAGCGTTTTGTGAGTGCCGAAGATGCGGTCATTCGTTTGATTGAGACAAGAACCGGGACGGAAATCAAATACTATCCTGAGATCTGCAATATTGCAGCGGATATCATTGCGGAGGCATTCAGCGAAAAAGTGATCCAGCCGGGCATTACCACCTGTAATGATGTCGTGAATTTCATGAAGCGAAAGGTCAATAAAGCCGGCTTGACTACCTGGTTTGATCCCACGATCGATCTGCAGAACGAAAAGGGCATGGCGGAGGGAGAAACCGTCATTCAAAAGGGAGATCTTGTGCATTGTGATTTCGGCATTGTATGCATGGGACTGCATACGGATATGCAAAAGCTCTGTTATATACTGAAGGATAACGAGAAGGAAGCGCCGTATGAACTGCAAAGGGCATTGAAGAGAAACAACGCATTCCAGGATATTGTCCGCAGCTGCATGAAGGAAGGTAAAAGCGGTAATGAAGTTTTCTTTGCTGCCGTACAGGAAGGCAAAAAAGAAGGGTTAAGACCTGTACTGTATACGCATCCGTTAGGTTTGTTCGGCCATTCGTGCGGACCGACAATCGGCTTGTGGACCAACCAGAATGCGATATATCCGGCCGGAGAAAACAAGATACACAATTGCACCGCATACGCATTGGAACTGAGCGTTATTGAATATCTGGAAATGTATCAAAGGGATACATACATCTTTACCGAAGAATCTGTTCTGTTTGAAAACAATTATGTCCGCTTCCTGAATGAAGGAAGGGAAAAGCTGTATACAGTGGGAGGAAATCGTGAATAGGGTCATCTATGCCGGCTCTGTCGGCACGCTTGGGAAAAAGGCAAGTGTCAATGGGTGCGGGGAGGGTGTCTATACGATTTATTTAGATGATCTTTCCTTTGTGAAATATGATGTTGCACCAAGTGAAAATGCGGGAATCATATGCATGTCCAATGACAGGAAATATGTCTATGCCGCAAACGAGACAAGGGATTTCGGCGGACTGAATGGTGATGGCGGAGGTATCAGCGCTTACCGTATTGATGAAAAGGGAAAACTGGTCTTTATCAATCAGTCTCTTTCCTACGGATCAAGACCATCCTATGTTTCGGTTACGGAAGATAACCGCTATCTCCTGGTATCCAACCATGGTTCCCATTCATCGGTCGTATGTCATTATGTACCTGACGGACAAGGCGGATTTGTCCTAAAGAGGGGATTCGATGATTCTTCCATTGCCATGTTTGCACTGGAAGAAAACGGTGCGATCGGCAGACTTTTGGATCTAAAGGTATTTGAAGGACATGGTTACTGGTGCCATGGCGGCGGGCAGTCCACAAGCCATCTTCACTCGGTGAAAGCAAGAGGAAATCTGGTCTTTGCGTGCAATCGGGGTACCGATGAAATTGAAGTCATGAAAATTGAAGATGACAGGCTGGTAATCCTGAACCGCTTCCATACAAGAAGCGGGTATGCTCCAAGGCATTTCGTTTTCCATCCAAAGAAAAACATACTGTATGCATGCAATGAGAACTATCCGTCCCTCAGTGCATTTTCCTTTGACGAAAAGGGGAACATGGAAGAGATACAGATGACGGGGACGATGGATCAGAAATACTATGCAGAACATCCATTGCCTGTCTTTGACAAACCATGTGCAGACAGGGAAGAAAAAAATACCTCCGCAATGGGAGACAGAACATCCTATATGCCGGCAGATATTCATATCACTTCTGACGGAAGGTTCCTCTATGTTTCCAACCGTCATTTTTCCGGGCATGGAAATGTCGCCTGTTTTATAATTGCAGAGGATGGAACGGCGGACTATGTCATGAACCGCGAAGTATGCGGAAAGGATCCGAGAGGTTTTCGGATGATGGATGACCGGTATCTGATCTGCGGTATTTTGGATCAGAACAAAGTGCAGATCTTTCCGATTGATTTTAAAACCGGAGGGCTGGATGAAGCTGTATCAGAATTTGATTTGCCGTCTTCCGCTTCTTTTGTGTTATAAAAGGAAATCGTTATGGTATAATAGAGCGGTATTTCATCCGATGAGAAAGGGGGATGCATCTTGTCAACCTATAGTTTAAACTGGACACTGGAGAACATCCGTACAATAACGGTCATGTTCCTGGATATATTCATTATTTGGCTGATCCTATATTATACCTTGCGTATTATACGTAATAATGCCAGAACCATTCAGATATTTAAAGGAATTATATTTGTCGTTGTCATTGACGGCTTAGCCAAAGTTTTCGGCTTAAAGACATTGCAGCTTTTAACAGGCATCTTCATCAACTGGGGATTCTTGGCGGTCATTATTATCTTCCAGCCGGAGATCCGCTCTTTGCTGGAGAGGATGGGCAAAACAAATGTCTTTTCCCGTATTACAACACTGACCGGAAATGAAAAAGAAAATCTTGTCGACCAGATTGTTACGGCAGTCATGCTGTTGAGCAAGGATCAGACAGGCGCGCTGATTTCGATCGAACAGTCACACTCCCTGGAGGATTTTATTGCTACGGGAACAAGGATGAATTCCGATGTTACGGCAGAACTGCTGACATCCATTTTCGTTACATCGACACCGTTGCATGATGGTGCAGTAATTATTCAGGGTGATAAGATTGCGTGTGCAAGTGCTTATTTTCCACCGACAAATATGGAACTTCCTTCCCGTTACGGTGCAAGACACAGAGCTGCTATCGGTATCAGTGAGATCACAGACTGTGTAACCGTCATTGTTTCCGAAGAGACGGGTGCAATCTCGATTACGGAAGGCGGAAAGATTTTCCACGTTGACCGTCAGCAGTTGCGTGACTATCTGTTAAGGGTCATTTGCGGCGAAGTAACGGAAGTTCATGGACGCAAGACTCCGGCACCTGTCGATGTGCATACAGTTGTTGTCGATGAGGAAGAACAAATGGGACGCACCGGTGTTTTGAGCAAGCTGGCTCTGAAAAAACAGACGGCACCTCTCACAAATAAGATTGAAACGGAGGAGGTCATTCCTGCAGATAAGACAGAAGTGCCTGATCCTGTCGTAAAGGATAAGCTGGAAGATTCCGGTGAGAGAGAAAAACTGTATAAAGCTGCTGATGCCGAAGCTTCTGCAGCGGAAATCAAGCTGCCGCATAAGAGAAAGCGCAAGACGCCGAGCTATCCGGTACAACCGGAGAAGCCTGTACCGCAACCGGTCAACGATTATACAACAGGATTGCAGAAGGCCAAGCCGACCAATGTCGGCAGGATGAGTGCGGAGGATGTCAAAGTGGCAAGGGAAGCTTCCGCAAAGAGATATTCCCACAATGAGGAGCCATTGCCGGTTCCTGAGCCAATCATTGATCTGGATATGATTAATGAGGAGGAAGAAAGAAAATACGACACATCCAAACTGGATATTTCCAAGATTGTCGGATTCAATGATGAGCTGGACAGACAGTTTGAGATGATTGACCGTCTTCCTGATACAAAGAAGACCTCCCAGAAAAACAAAGGAGGTGAGCAGTAATGAGCGAACAGGAAAGAAAAGAGCTGATGGACGAGGAAACCAATAAAACGGAACTCGCCTACAGAATTGCGGAACAATCCAAGAAAGTCGCCAATACATACCAGCATCTTGAAGACAGCCTTCTCAGGGTGTTCCGCTGGTTCTCGACTTTTATTGACAAGATTCTGTTCAACCACAAACACTCCAAACTCGTTGCTCTTGTATTGGCGATCCTGATGTATGTCGTTGTGAATTTTGATACGATGACAGCTGTATATACATCGAGTTTCCGCTATGCAAGACCTTTAAATGATGTTACTGTGACAGCTAAGTATAACTCCGATACATTTGAAATCAGCGGATTACCTGAAAAGGTCAACATCAATATTATCGGTGATGCGACAAACGTAACCAATGCGATTACTTCGGACGGTGTCGTTGTGGCAGATCTTGAAGGAATGACAGAAGGAACACATGTAGCCCAGTTTACAACCGAAGGTTTCGGCAGTAATGTCGAAGTAGTGATCACGCCAAGCAATGCAACTGTTACCCTGAAAAAGAAAACAACAAGACAGTTCGATTTGTCTTACGATTTCATCAACCAGGCAGCAATGGACAACATTTACAGTGTCGGCACGCCTGTATTTGAATATACCAAGGTTAATGTACGTGCTTCCAAGGATACGCTCGATACCATTGCCTTTGTTAAAGCATTGATCGATGTCAGCGGCCAGGCGGCAGACTTTGAACAGGATGCAAAGCTGATTGCCTATGACTCCAACGGTATGCCTGTTTCGGCGGATATTGTCCCGGATACGGTACATGTGACAGTTCCGGTTACTTCACCGAACAAGACCGTGCCGATCGAGATCCAGGTCAGCGGAGAAGTGGCTGAAGGAATGGCAATTGAAAACATTACCGCAGACCAGCAGACGGTAACCATCTACGGATCTGAAGCCGTACTTGGTGAAATTGACAGGGTTATTGTGACGCTGAACGCTTCCACCATCACCAAAGACTCGACCGTGCTGAGACCGGTAGTATTGCCGACTGGGGTCAACAGTGCAAACATCAACCAGATTACGATGAATGTGACGCTCGCGGAGGCCTCTACCAGAGTCATCGATGATGTTCCGATTCATTACCGCAACAACACAAATAACTACAAGGCATCTCAGCCTGACAATAAGACAACGACTTCCGTTACGGTTGTCGGTGCCCAGAGCAACATCGATGCGGTCAATCCGGAGGATATCAACGTTTACGTCGACATGATTGACGCTAAACCCGGCTTGCAGGAATTCCAGTTATTTGTGGATCAGCCGACCAATGGACTGGTGAAATACCAGCTCAATGAATCCACATTCGAACTGAACGTTCTCGGTGAAACGACCGATGATGACAGTGATACTGGTACAACTGAAGAAAACAACGGATGATTTAAGCGGATATCGTAATGCGATATCCGTTTTTTTGCACTTATGTGCTAAAATATCATGGGTGAGATTTATGAAAAAAGTAATTGGAATTGTAGAAGATGAAAAAGATCTGAATGAGCTTGTGAAAAGATACCTGGAAAAAGAGGGCTATGAAGTCCGCTCTTTTCTCACATTTGATGAGGCAAGCCCTCATACAGATGATGAAGATATCAATCTCTGGATTCTCGATATCATGCTTGGCAATAAGAGCGGATTTGACCTGATTGAAGATATCCGTTCCTATGATCCGAATGTGCCTGTCATCTTCATGTCCGCAAGGGATAAGGAATTTGACAGAATTATCGGACTGGAAAAAGGAAGCGATGACTACATCACTAAACCGTTCTCTCCCAAAGAGCTTGTTTTGCGTGTCAACAATGTCATCCGCAGAACATACAGGGATGATGATGCCAAGATCACGGTTGACGGGTATGTTGTGGATGAAAACCAGCGTACTGTGAGTTATGGAGATGAAGAAATCGAGCTTACAACGAAGGAATTTGAATTATTAATGCTGTTTGTAAATAACAGGGGGACTGCTTTTCCGCGTGATCAGATTCTGGAGAAGGTCTGGGAGCAGAATTACTATGGATCTGACCGTGTTGTTGATGATACGCTGCGCCGCTTGAGAAAGAAGATGCCTCACTTGAGCATCCATACGATTTACGGATTCGGATACAGGTTGAGCTGATGAAAAGAATGAGGATGTGGCTCAGGGAAATGACCCTGACCCAGCAGTTGCTGACAATTATTTTTGCGTTTGTTTCTTTTTTCGCAGGCTTTGTCATGCTGTTTTTATCCCCGAAAATCGATGAGTTCTCCGAAACGGAAATGTACCGCATCCTGCATAGCTCACAGGAAAGCGTCATTCATTACCTGGAGGAAAATCCGGAAGGATCCTTTTTTGTTGCGGATTATGAAGCAACAATCACCCAGGTTTTGTATATTCCCGCAAAGCAGAGTTTTGAGATCTTTTCCGGAGAAGCAATTCCCAATGTACTGCAGGAAGATATTCAAAACAAGCTCTGGAATTCATTTTCGGGAACCCAGGATTTCAAGCTTTCCATCCAGGATGAGGAAGGACCGCATACATATCTGTATTCCATCACACCTTTGAAGGACGGCAGATATCTGATTGCGTTGATTGCCGATGCATACAGGATTGAGTTCCGTACCTCATTGGTCAATGGTGTTGTCTGGATGAATATTCTCATTGTTTCCATTTTGTTTGTTCTGCTGATGATCTGGGTTGGATCATTGATTATTCCTTTGGGTTTAATCAAGAATTATGTCAACAAAATACGAAACGGTGATGAAAATGCCGTGCTGAACATTGCCAGAAATGATGAGATCGGTGAGGTGGCCGATGCCATCAGGGATATGTACAAGGAACTGGGCAGAGAGAATCGTGAAAAACAGGAGATGATCCAGAACATTTCTCATGATTTAAAGACGCCGATTGCCACAATCAAATCCTATGGCGAGTCGATCAAGGATGGCATTTACCCATACGATACCCTGGAGAAATCAGTCGATGTCATTATCGAACATGCCGACCGTTTGGAAAAGAAGGTTAAAAGCTTGATTATTCTCAACAAGATGGGATATCTT
Source organism: uncultured Erysipelotrichaceae bacterium (assembly GCA_902766005.1). Classification (GTDB taxonomy): domain Bacteria; phylum Bacillota_I; class Bacilli_A; order Erysipelotrichales; family Erysipelotrichaceae; genus Bulleidia. The sequence goes on from CACXCB010000323.1 coordinate 48,182, forward strand.
CTGGATGATTGCGAAGAAGGCGATCATCTGGATATGAATAGTGTCATTGACAAAGTGCTTTTGTCGTTGAAGGTCATTCGACCGGAAATTACGTTTATCAAGGAACTGGAGGAAGGCGTCTGCTTTCATGGAGAAGAAGAGCCATGGCGCATTGTGGTGGAGAATCTGATTGATAACGCATTGCGTTATGCCGACAGTTCTGTCACGATTACCCTGAAACCAAGGGAGTTATGCGTGATTAATGACGGCAAACCGATTCCGATGGATTCATTGGAGAAAATCTTTCACCCGTATGAGAAAGGCAGCAACGGGCAGTTTGGTCTGGGGCTATCCATTGTTTACAGAGTGGTGAATACATATGGCTATCACGTAAATGCAGAAAATCTAAGGCAGGGGGTCTGCTTTAGAGTTTGGCGTGAGGCGACAAAGAAGGAAAAGAGAAAAGAGAAGAACAGAAAGGCATAGTTTTCATGGAAGAAATCAGAGAGATATACGGTGTCAATACATCCTATAAACATGAAGGGGATGGACATCCGATGATCCTGCTGCACGGGTGGGGACAGAACAAGGAAATGATGGATGCAGTCTTTGAACATTTCAAGGACAGGTTTCATGTATACAGCCTTGATTTTCCCGGTTTTGGCAAAAGCGACAATCCACCCGAAGCCTGGGGTGTAATGGATTACATGTATTTCCTGGAAGCTTTCATCAACATGTTTGATTTAGAGAATCCGATACTGATCGGCCATTCCTTCGGATGCCGCGTGGCAATCCGCTACGCTGCAACCCATGAGGTACGAAAGATGTGCCTGACCGGTGCGGCAGGTATCCGTCCGAAAAGAGGTCTGGATTATCATATCCGCACAAAGACGTACAAAGCAGGAAAATGGCTTTTGAAGGTTACCGGGCAGAAAGAGAAGCTGGAAGAGTTACAGAAGAACTCCGGTTCGGAGGATTACCGCAATGCACAAGGCATTATGAAGCCTACTTTTGTCAAAGTGGTCAATGATGATGTCAGTGATATCTTGAAAGATGTCAAGTGTTCTGTTTTGCTTGTATGGGGTGAGTATGATACTGCTGCACCTTTATGGATGGGACAGATGATGGAAAAGGAAATGCCGGATGCAGGCTTAGCTATCTTTGAAGGGGATGACCATTGGGCATACTGGCATCAGGCAGACCGGTTTAACCGCGTCTTGGATATATTTTTGAAAGAGGATGTTTTATGACAATATTGAAAGTGATTTTATGGATTGTAACGGCTTTGACGATGCTGGTGCCGGCCAAAAGAGCATTGCATATGTTTCAACAAAACCGTTATGAAACCGGCAGGTTTATCAAATGGATAAAAGAAAGCATTCGCATACAGACATCGAAGTCTTTCATTCCTTTGACTCTTGTGATAGACGCAGTGTTCATCCCTCTGTTTTTTAAAAAGGCAGGCTTGATCATAGAAATCATTATTCTGATATTGCTTTGCATTTATTTATTCCACCAGGAAAAAAACCAGAAATATATCAAGCCTCTGGTTTATACAGCACGAGTCAAGAGACAGATCGTCGTTCTTTCTTTATTAACAATACTTGTATTCATCCTGTTATGGATTGCAGATATAAAGTGGCTTTTACCTGTTTGCGCTTATTTGCTGCCGTGGATACTGGTATTTCCGATGGCATGGATTACATCGCCTGTTGAAGCGTTGGTCAGAAACCGTTACCTGAATGAGGCAAAGGAGATTCTCAGAGATCATAAGGATTTGATCAAAATCGGTATTACGGGAAGCTACGGAAAAACAAGCACAAAGAATATCATGCAGGCAATGATATCCGAACAGTTTTATTCTCTGATGACACCTGCTTCTTATAATACTCCTATGGGAATTACAAGAACCATCCGTGAGATGCTCAAGCCTGTCTATCAGGTGTTTGTATGTGAAATGGGTGCGGACCATGTCGGGGATATCGAAGAACTGATGAACTTTGTCCATCCGACAATCGGCGTTGTCACCTCCATCGGTCCCCAGCATCTGAATACATTCGGATCACAGGAAAACATCACGAAGGAAAAAATGAAGATGATTGAAATGCTGCCGACAGACGGCTTTGGCATCTTGAACTATGATAACCCGTTTATTCGTGAGTATAAAATCCAAAGCAATGTTGAAGTGGTTACGTATGGTATTGATAATAAAGATGTCGACTATCATGCGGAAGATATCAAATATACGCCGAATGGTTCTTTCTTTACAGTTGTCCATGGGGAAGAAAGGGTACAGATTGAAACAAAGCTGTTAGGAGGCTTGAATATTCTGAATATTCTTTCCGCAATCGCCTGTGCGAGACATCTTGGTGTTAACTGGAATGTGATTCAAAGAGCTGCCAAGACAATGAAACAGGTTGAACATCGTCTGGAATTAAAGAAGATTAACGGTTATCGCTTTATTGATGATGCATTTAATGCCAATCCATCCGGATCGGCGATGGCATTGGAAGTTTTGTCCATGATGCCTAACAAGCGCTTTATTGTAACGCCCGGCATGATTGACTTGGGACCGAAACAGGAAGAAATCAATCAGCATTTCGGCACATTAATGAAAGATAAAGCGGATTATGTCATTCTTGTCGGTGAGCAGCAGACAAAACCGATCGTAAATGGCTTACAGGAATCCGGATTTGATATGGATCATGTCAAAGTTGTAAAAACGGTAAAGGAGGCATTCGGGCTGGTATATGCACAAGCTACACCGGAAGATACGATTCTTTTAGAAAATGACCTGCCGGACGCATTCAGCCATTAAGTATGAAGTGGGCAGTATTAGCGACATGGAAAATGTCGGAAAATGGCAATCGGATTGCTTCTCAAATCCTTGCAGAAAACAGAAAAGCATCAGAAGCCATCTTGCACGGAATCTCGGACGTTGAAGATAATCCAAGTTTTCACTCTGTCGGCTATGGCGGCAGGCCTGATACCAATTGCAGAGTGATTCTGGATGGTGGATACATGGATGGTGACACATTGCATTTTGGTGCAGTCGGTGCCATTGAAGGCTTCCGTTCACCGATTCATATCGCCTATTCCCTTAGGGAAGGCGATGCCAACAATTTCTTGGTAGGCCAAGGCGCAGAAGAATATGCGTCGAAGCATCATTTTGAAAAAAGAGACAATCTGACAGAAGAAATGATTGTCCTCTATGAACAGGAGAAGGAAAAAAGAAAACAGCTCAGTGCATATGACGGGCATGATACTGTCTGTTTTCTGGCCAAAGACAGCTTCAACAGTATTTGTGCAGGAACATCTACTTCCGGTCTTTTCATGAAGGAAAAAGGAAGGCTGGGAGATACGCCTGTTGTCGGAAACGGCTTTTATGCCGATTCCAAAACCGGTGCGGCGGCAGCAACCGGCATGGGTGAAGAGATCATGAAAGGCTGTCTCAGCTATGCAGCTGTCATGTATATGAAAATAGGAATGCCTGTTCAGGAGGCTGCCGATAAAGCCTTGTTGCAGCTGCATCAGGAACTGATTGAAAGAAACGGATATGCCAATCCGATGTCATTGATCGTTCTGGATAAAGAAGGCAACTTCGGTGTCAGCACAAATATCGATTTTACGTTTACATATGGAAGTGATGAACAGTCAACCGAAAACTATATCGCAAAGCTGCAGAACGGAAAAACAGTCATCACGAAGCTGACAGAATAAAACGATCGTCAAATGAAACGATCGTTTTTCTTTTACTCATAAAAACATCCGGGTGTTCTGCATCGATATCTATTTGATTACGATTTTTATCTTACAGTCGGAAAGAGGATATGTTGAGCAGGCATGGTAGTAAGAATATTTCTTATCAGCCCATCTTCTGCCGTCTCCTTCTTCAGGCACAAATACATTTCCTGCAAGAAGCTTGCATCTGCAGAAACCGCATGCACCGCTTCTGCAACGGGAGTTGTTCGGAATGCCTGCTCTTTCCAGGGCAACAGTGAGCGGCTCTAAAGGATTTGCCTCAATGATATCTTCCTGAATGCCGCGAAGAACAGTCAGCTTGACAGGTGCAGGATTGAAGTCCTTCGGCCAGCCATCTGCTTTTGTGATGTCCCTTGGTGCGCCGAAGATCTCCATGCGGATTCTTCTTCGCGGAACATGCATTTCTGCAAGCTGTTCTTTGACAAAGTGATACATCGGAAGCGGTCCGCAGATGAAGTAGGAACAATCCTCTGCAGAATACTTCTGAATGATCTCTTTGGTCAGGAAACCTTTTTCACCTTCATAGTCTTCTTCACCGGAAATAACGTTAATGAACTTCACTTTGTCGGATTGGATGGCTTTCAGCTGTTTTTCAAGAATGATATCTTTTGTCGAAACAGATCCATAAAGGATGGTTAACTGAATATCCAGTGTTCCGTTTTCGATTTCCTTTGCCATGGAATAAAATGGGGTAATGCCGGATCCGCCTGCAAGGGCAACGATATTTTTGGAATCTCTTAACGGCTCATAACAGAATTCGCCAAATGGCAGATGCGCTGTAAAGGTATCGCCTTCTTTGGCATTGTCATAGAGCCAGCTGGAGACAAAACCCTCGTTTGGCTTTCCCTGACGGATTGTCAGTTCAAAGTAAGGATCTTCGGATCTTGCCTGGAAAGGTGCACTGCAGATGGAATAAGGCCTTGTGGTGATTGTATTACCAATCTGCAATTCCAGAGAACAATACTGTCCGGCTTTAAAGGGCGGGAGGATATCTCCGTTAATGGCTTTGAATGTGTATTTTTTGGCGGTAGGGGATACTTCTTCAACCTTTGTAATCATGACGTCTGTCTTTTCCGGATGCAGCTCTTTGGCGGTTTCACGGATCGGGTCACGATAGATATTGTTGGGGTCGCCATGCTGGATCAAAGATCTTCTTGCCTTGGTGACACGGGAAGCACCGGTTACGTCTTTTAAAAATCCATTGACTTTCATGATTCTGCCTCCTTCATCCAGGTAAGAATTGTTCTTGCGGCAATCCTGCCGTTATTGATGTTACAGGCCATGCCGTCACCGACAAGCTGATGGCTTGCACATCCGACGAGGCCTTTGATGTAGAATTCTTTTTCGATGTCTTCCAGTCTTGCCACCACGGAGTTGTCCATGGAGTGCTGATAGCCATAGATGCCTCCTCTGTAATCGCTTGTATAATGGGACATGGTGACAGGTGTTTCAATTTCGATTTCCACGATATGATCCAGAAGATTAACGCCGAGGTGATCGGATACACGTTCGATCATTTCCTTGGCAACCTTGTTTTTGATCGCAAAGTAGTCGTCTGCCTTGACATCCATGAAACATTCCGGTAGCGGAAGATAGGTGATAGACAAAGATGTCATGCCCTCTTTTACACAATCCGGATTTGCATAGTTCAGGCAGATGGTTGTCAGATAATCCCAACCGCCAAGCTGTCTGCCTTCTTTCCAGAAGACATCCGTATCAAAAGGAATATCACTGGAGAAGACGGAATAATCATGGATGTTCAGGTCTTCCGGTTTCTGATCGAGCAATAAGACAACACTGAAGTTTGTGACACTCATCGGCATGGCATTGGCATACTTTCTTGCCTGTGGGGGAACTTCGCTTTGCGGCTCAATCATCTTTCCGTAGACGGTATTCGGATATGGAGCAGAAGCGATATAATCCGTATGGATTTCATCGCCTCTGGAAGTTCTTACACCGTAAACTTTACCGTCTTTGACAAGTATCTTGTCAACATTTTGTCCGTATTCAAACTGCACACCGAGTTCTTCGCATTTTTCCGCCATGGCAACAGACATTTCGTGAGAAAAACCTCTTGCGACATAGCTGCCTCCGATCATATAGTCTGCCATCAGGAAGGCATAGATCGTAAACGGAAGAGTGCTCAAAGGCTGTCCGACATAAATCCAGTAGGCACTCAGGATCTTTTTGACGGCTAACGGCAGATCGAATGTTTTGTCGATGACTTCTTTTGCACTGTAGCCGGCTGTTTTGACGAGAGGTTCATGCTGTAAAAGCATCTGTGCTTTGGAAATGGAGTGATCGTTTAAGAATAATACGGATTCATAGACATTCTTGCACAATTCCAACAGGCGGTTGACTTCACCTTTTGTACCCGGATACTGTTCTTCAATTTCATCCGCACAGATCCATGTTCCGTCCTCTCTTCTTCCCGCATGTAATTCAATGTCGATATCATCTTTCGGGGAGTAGAGGTTATAAGCCTCAGGTACCCTCAGCCAGTCAATAGCGACTTTCATCTCGTCCAGGTATTCCCGGATGTACAAAGGATCTTCAGCCGGACCCAGAGACATCATTTCATGGAGGGTTGCCTCCATTTCCATCCCGTTACGGACAAAGCTTGTTGCCATGCCGCCGGGAAGGTTATGTCTTTCCAAAATTAAAACATCTTTACCTTCACTGGCCAATTTCATAGCACAGCTCATGCCTGCAAGGGCACCACCGATGACGATGGCATCATACTTATCTTTATAAAATGGCATGTTTTTTTTTGCTCCTTATTTGTATTAATTATAAATACGGTTGCATGTTCACGTCAATGAACAAGAGAAAGTTTGCGAAAGATTTCACAGGAAGCGAAATGCTTTTCTTCCGGAAAAAGATTGATTATGATGGAAATACAATACCGGAGGTGAATGATGCAGTTTGTTGTGACAGCGTATGACGGAAAGGACATGCTGGAAAAAAGAATGTTCGTCAGGGGAAGACATCTTGAAAACATTGCCAAAGTGAAAGAAAAAGGACATGTAGTATGTGCAGGCGGCATTCTGGATGAACAGGGAAAACCAAAAGGATCGGTTCTTGTTCTGGATTTTGAAAATGAAGATCTTTTTAATGAATATCTTGCCAATGAGCCGTACATTACGGAAAAGGTATGGGAAGATATCAGAGTGGAAAAGATGAATGTCGTCATTGTCAATGACGAGAAAGTCGGGAAATAATCCTTTGCATGAGATGGAATATAACCCTCTCTTTTTTTGTGGCAATTCATGTTGTTGCACGGACGGAGTACATTTATAATATAAGGCAGAAAATGAGGTGACAGACCTGTATGGGAAAAAAGCAGTTTCTATTATTTGCGATCGTTATGGGATTAATATCTCTTGGATTTGGCATATATATTGTCGTATTTGAAGCACAGGGTTTCAAAACGACAACGGCAGTGATTGATCATGTGGATGAGACATGGACCGGCACGGATGCGGATGGTATTTCGGAGTATACATATGATGTGTATGTTGATTATACGGTAGACGGAAAACAGTATCACGGAAGAAGTGATTTTTACGCTGACGGGTATGAAGCAGGAAAGAAAATCAAAATTTACTACAACCCTGAAAATCCCGAAGAGATCCATGGGGATGCGAAAGGATTCGGGATATATTTGATTATTCTTGGACCGGTTCTGATTGCAGCAGCAGGCTTGATGTCATTAAGAGGGGGTGCATAATGGCAGGAATGCAAAGTATTCCGCTATTGCTTTGCGGCATATTCTATGCGGTTTTATGTGTTTTCAGTATTGTTACGGGAATGATCTACATGAGTGGGAAAAAAGAGCTAAATCCATTGGAACTGTCTGACAGATTCATGGAAAAACTATCCGATCCTCAGAAAAGAACAGCCTTTGCGAAGAAGATGGGCTTTGTCACATTTGTGGTCGGTATTGTACAGGGAATGACTTCTTATTGCCTCTTAAAAGCAGGAGGTCCGGTATTGTACTGGATCGCGCTTGGTTTTACCGTTTTTTCCATCGGGTCGGTATCTGTCAAACTCAAAGGAAAGATCAATGCCTTTCCATTATTGAAATCTGTTGCCTATATCAGCATACTGATTGTTCTGCTGATGGGAAGTACAAGAGCTTTGTTTTTTCATTGACCGAAGATTAGCTTTCGGTCTTTTTTAAAAATGAAGCACTTTTGTGCTTCATTCATAGTTATAGTAGTTTTTAGCTTTTAATTGTTTGTCTTGTACCGCAATCCTGCCCATGACAATTACCGTATCGATATCCAGATTTTCATCCAACAGGACAAGATCGGCATCAGCGTCTTTTTGAATCCTGCCTTTCTGTTTCAATAGAAGGGCATCTGCAACATTTTCAGTGATGACGGAGATTGCATCGGAAACCAGTGCATGCTTATCTTTGATCAGACAGCGGATGGTATCATACAGCGTTTCCATCTTTCCTACGCCCATGCCGATAATCTTTTTATCTGCACTCCAGACAGGAAAGCTGCCGTTGGAATCGGAACTGAGCGTGATTTGCGAAAGAGGAACCCTTTCCATGGCCTTGGCAAGTATTTCGGCAGTCTTATCTGTTTCTGTGCCGGAAGTAAAGTCGATATATCCGCCCATATCCGCAAATGCATATGCATCTTCAAGCTGGTTGGCAACATGGGTAGGACGGAAATGAAATATCGGAATATCCGTTTCTTTAACGATTTCCATCACTTTTTTATAACCGTCTTTTCCTCTGCCCGTATGCATATGGACAACACCCGGTTTTTTTGCCAGCAGGCCTGCAGTCCTTGCTTCTGTGGCAATTCTTGCAAGCTCTTCTTTGGAAATGTTGCTGGAGCGATGATCGCTGATCGCAATCTTGACACCGATGATTTCATCGATAAAGGCAATATCTCTTCCGATGGAACCCGTCAGTGTATTGGAAGGGTAAACGTAGGAACCGGTCAGGCAATACGCGGACATGCCCTGTTCTCTGAGCGCTTTTGTTCTTGCAACAAGGGTTTCCACGCTTTTGGCATGGTGATCTGTTCCTAACAGTCCGACAACGGTTGTTACACCATAACGGATACAATCCGTAAACTGGATTTCACGGATCAGGCTGGAGAATCCATCCTCGCCACCGCCGCCGATAATATGGACGTGCTGGTCGAGAAAACCCGGAACCATGATTTTTCCTTCCGCATTGATGATTGTAAAATCTTCATCCCATGTAAAGTCAATGTGCGGCGCAATCCGGATGATCTTCTGGTTGCAGACCAGAACATCCTGTATGCCGAGATCCTTTGGCGCATAGACATGTGCATTCTGAATCAGCAGGAACATTGTCATTCACCCATCCAGTGTCCTGTTTCTTCCCTGACCATATAAAAGTATGCATTCTGTATCTTCAGATATGTTTCTTCATCTTTCATACCCAGGGATCTTCCATCCAAAGTATCAGCACGTTTGATCAGCTTGCTGGAAGAGAGGACGATTAATTCATCTGCTTCATCGAGTTCTTCAAGGCCGATTCTTCTGTGTATGACGGGAATATGTAAATCCTTACAGATTTTTTCCACATGCTTTCGGGAAATGGATGGCAGAATCAGCTCATCCAGAGGCGGAGCAATCAAAGTCTGATCTTTCAGGATCACTAATGAGCTGTGTGCACATTCCGTGACATTGTTTCCCCTGTGGAAAACAGCCTCTTGGCAACCGGCTTCCTCAGCTCTTTGGGCAGCCATGACATTGGGAATTAAATTCAATGTCTTGATATTGCAGTGGAAGAAGCGGGTATCCTCTATAGTGATCAGTTTTAATGCATCTGTCACAGAAAGCTTTTTGAGGGGACTGACGGTAATCAAAAGGGTGGAAGGTGTTCCTGCGGGCGGGAAGATATGGTTTCTGGCACAGTTTCCGCGGGAAGTCTGCCAGTAGATGGATAATCCCTCATCAGAATCTGCCGCATCAACACATTTCTGTAATGTCTTTTTTAATTCTTCCCTGTCCATCGGCGGAGCAATTTCCATGAGTCGCAAAGAGTTCTCAAAGCGATCCAGGTGATCCTCAATCGCAAACATCTTTCTGTTGAAAGCGAAGGTGAAGTCGTATACACCATCTCCGAAAAAGAGGGCTCTGTCCTGCATGGGAATCTGTATTTCTTCCACATTCCCCATAATGCCATTGTAGTAACCAATTCTGTTCATGTTTTATACCTCGTTGAAAAAAGAGTATACCTATTAAAAAAAGGTGTCAATTTTTTTGTAAAAAAGCATCCCGAAACGGGATACTATTTCATTTGGATTCTTGAAAAAGTGATCTTCTTTTTCTGCAGTTCTTCCGGAAGGGTATGATCTGCATATTTGCGGAATGCATCATCTGTCAGTTTGATGTAGCCATCATCTGCACCTGTAGCGGCCAGGCTTTCTGCTTCAAAATATTTCATGTTTTCACATGTGGCAACATAGATGACAGGATTGGAAACATCTTCTTCCGCTGTCGTTTCCAAGGTTTCTTCAAAATGGTATGAGGCAAAAGAAATTTGCCTGTTTTTTCGAAATGCGGTATCAATCAGGGTATCCACATCCAAGCCCATGAGTGCATCTTCTTCCAGAAAGGATTGCATCGTATCGATTTCTTCATCTGTCAGTGTGTCAGGCAGAAGATACAGTCTTACACCTTCATGTATCATCGCAGACTGCTCTTCGGAAAGGGTATACCCTCTGTCCTTCAGATAGTTTTCCGATACGACAAAATAGCAGAAACCTTTATCAGGTACAGATTGATAAAGATTGTTCTCTTTCCATTCCAGCAACAGATCATCACTGTAATAATCGGAATGCAGAATATAAACGCCATCTTCTCCTTCAATGGATTTATACCAGTTGTATGTGTCGATTGTCATTTCATCAAAGGACTTTCGAAAGGCATCGCCTTCTTCGGAAATGTAAAAATGATCAATGATGTAATAATCATAATTTGCTGAGCAGCCCGCAAAGAAACATGTCATTGCCAGAATCAAACCTGTTTTTTTCATATGCTTTCTCCAAAATCATTTTATCATGAGCCAAAGACGAAAAAGATTAAGCACATTTTAAGATTCTTAATCATTATGCCGACAAATAGCCTTAATTGTCTAAAATATTTTATGCAATTATATTGCAAAAAACATAAAAATAAGAGATGATAATGATGAGGTAATAGACATGGGAAAAGAATTTGATATTCAGGAATATATGACAAAAGGCGTAGAAAGAGTTGTCAAAGATGCCATCAAGGCAGTTTTCAAAGATCCAAGAGAAAGCAAATTCATGATGCAGTTTTCACTTGCATCAAAAAGGGCAACCGATATCCGCAGAAAACAGGAAAAGGAGGGACTGCATGTCCCGCCGTTTCTGATTGCCAGCATTACGAGTAGCTGCAACCTGCATTGTGCAGGATGCTATTCAAGAAGCAACCACGCTACTGTGGATGAAAAACCTGTCAGGCAGCTGACCAGTCAGGAATGGTTTGCCATTTTCGAAGAGGCACATGAGCTGGGCATCAGCTTTATTCTTCTGGCTGGCGGTGAGCCGACCATGCGCAGGGATATCATTCAGGAAGCCGGAAAGATGCAGGATATCCTGTTTCCGATTTTTACCAATGGTATCTTTCTGGATGAGAGATACATGCAGTTATTTGATGAATGCCGCAACCTGATTCCGGTTTTAAGCATCGAGGGAGACCGAAAGATCACCGATGAAAGAAGAGGAGAGGGCATCTACGAAAAGCTGACTGCAAATATGGCTGAAATGCAAAGAAGAAACCTGATCTTTGGCATTTCCATCACGGTCACCAGGGAAAACCTGAAAGAGGTTACCTCCATGGAATACATACGGAAGATGAAGGCAAGAGGATGCAAGCTGATCATCTATGTGGAATTTGTCCCTGTAACAGATGAGGCAAAGGAATTGGCCCTCACAGAAGAGGAGCAGGTATATCTGCATCAAATGGTTGATACAAACAGAACAGAGGAAGACGGTATTGTGATTGTTTCCTTCCCGGGTGATGAAAAGAGCTCCGGAGGTTGTATTGCTGCAGGAAGAGGCTTCTTTCATATCAATTCCCATGGCGGGGCGGAACCCTGTCCTTTCTCTCCCTATTCAGATGTCAACGTTAAAGATACTTCCTTAAAAGAGGCAATGGGGTCAAAACTGTTCCATGCGCTTCAAGATGGTGGTATTCTTATGGATGACCATCTCGGCGGTTGTGTTCTTTTTGAAAAAAAGGAGATGGTCGAAGAACTTTTACGAGGTGAATAAATGCTTCAAATCAAAGATATATCAAAAGAATATCGCACGGGAAGCCTGGTTCAGAAAGCACTGGACCATGTTTCTTTGAATTTGAGGGATAATGAGTTTGTCGCAATTCTCGGACCCAGCGGATCCGGAAAGACAACACTTTTAAATATTATCGGCGGTCTTGACCGGTATGACAGCGGAGATCTGATTATCAATGGTGTTTCCACCAGGAAATACAAGGATCGTGACTGGGATTCCTACAGAAACCATACAATCGGTTTTGTCTTTCAAAGCTATAACCTGATTCCTCATCAGACCGTTTTGGCCAATGTCGAACTGGCTTTGACCATCGGCGGCATTTCCAGGGCGGAAAGAAAAAGAAGAGCACAAGAGGCATTAAAGCAGGTTGGCCTGGGTGATCAGATGCACAAGAAACCTGCACAGATGTCCGGCGGACAGATGCAGAGAGTCGCCATTGCAAGAGCGTTGGTCAATGATCCCGATATTCTTCTTACCGATGAGCCTACAGGTGCTCTTGACAGTGAAACAAGCGTACAGGTCATGGATCTTTTAAAAGCGGTGGCAAAGGACAGGCTGGTTGTCATGGTTACCCATAACCCGGAACTTGCGGAACGGTATGCCACAAGAATCGTGCGCTTGAAAGACGGTGTGATCCGTTCGGATACGGATCCGTTTGATGTGGAAGAAACGGACATACCCGAACACAGAAATCTCGGCAAGGCATCCATGTCTTTCCTGACGGCTTTATCCCTGTCCTTCAACAACCTCAGGACCAAGCTTGCCAGAACCGTTCTTGTTGCTTTTGCCGGATCTATCGGCATTATCGGCATCGCTTTGATCCTGTCATTATCGAATGGTGTTAACCGTTATATTCATGATGTTGAAGAAGATACGCTGAGCGAGTATCCCCTCGCCATTCAAAGTGCAAGCTTTGATCTTTCTTCCTTCTTTGAACCGATGGGGCAGGTGGATGAAGAAAACAGCGATAAAGTGCAGGAGATGCGTGTTGCTTCTTCCATGTTCACCAACACATCCTCCAACGACCTGAAGTCCTTAAAGAAGTATTTTGATACCGATGGCAAGGTCGTGAATACCTATGCCAAGGCAATTGAATATACCTATAACCTGTCTCCGCAGATTTATACGAATTTTAACGGGAAGGTAAGACAGGTTAATCCGGATCAGACCTTTTCTGCGATGGGTTTTTCCACTTCTTCCTCTAACAGTATGATGTCCTTTATGACAAGTACGGATCTGTTCTATGCCTTGCCCAGAGAAAAAGCTCTGTATGAGGAACAGTATGATATCAAGGCGGGAAGATGGCCTGAAAAATATAATGAGCTTGTTCTGGTTGTTTCACCACTTGGAAAAGTCAATGATCTGACTTTATATGCCATGGGATTAAAAGACAGCGATGAACTGGATGCGATGATTGATGCCTTCTCGCGTAATGAAGACGTCGGTGAAGATGACAGTGCTTTGCAGGTATTTGATTATGAAGATTTTATCGGTATTACCTTTAAGCTGATCAATGCCAGCGATTATTATGTCTATGATGCAAACTACAACATCTATACCGATAAGTCACAGGATGTCACCTTTATGAGGAATCTTGTAAACAACGGCGAGGATCTTACCATTGTCGGCGTTGTAAAGCAAAAGGAGGATGCCAATGCAGCCATGCTGGAAAGGGGCCTCCATTATCCGGCAGAACTTCTGGATCATGTTCTGGAAAATGCCTTAAACAGCGAGCTTGTGCAGAAGCAGCTTGCTTCCGATGATGTCAATGTCATCACAAACAAGAAGTTCGGCGAAGAGGATGAAGGAAATGACTTTGACATGACATCACTGTTTACCGTTGATGAAGATGCCATGCAGAAAGCTTTTTCGTTTGACACTTCTGCATTGAATATGGATTTTTCCTCCATGGACATGTCCAACCTGGATTTCGGATCACTTTTGAATCCTTCCGATTTGCAGCTGTCTGCTCCCGATCTTGATTTCAGCAGCTTGTTGTCCTCGATCAAATTCAATATTGCCCAAGAGGATATGCAGGAATTGTTTTCCACTCTGTTAAACGGATATTTGGAATATTCTTCTCAAGATCCTTCCACGGATTATCAGAAGCTTCCCGAGTCCCTGCAGAAATACCTGGAAACGGATGAAGCAAAAGGATTGCTGTTGAAAGATGTACAGGAGATCTGGAATGCCAGTGCTGTCTCCTCCATTACACAGGAAGATGTGACGGCAGTGATTGCAAAGGCTTTCTCGGGTTTTCAGGAATATGCCGAACAGAACAATTTTGATGATGCATCAAAGCTGAATGAATATATTCAGGCATATCTTGCCACCGAGGAATTTCAGAATCTGGCTAATGAAGCTGTAAATGATCTTGTGCAAAAGATCATGACAACAACAATGACACAGGAAGATGTGGAAAAGATGGCGAATGACCTGCTGGAAAGCTATACCGGTTTTGCAAACGAAAATGCTTATCCGGACCTCACAAAGCTATCGGATTCCTTTGCTTCCTATATGGATCAGGAAACGACAAAGAAAGTCCTTATGGATGGGGTGACGAAAGCTGTCGACACATCGGAGCTTGAAAGCAAAGTAACAGAGATGATCGGCTCCTATTCAAAGACGATGACGGAACAGATCACAAAGATGATTACCAATGCGATGACATCCTTTGCCCAACAGATTTCCGAAAGCATTCAGAGTGGCATGAAAAAAGCTTTTGCGAATATCGGCAATGCATTCTCCTTTGATGCCAATGCATTTTCAAGCGCAATTCATGTAGAGATGAATGAGGAAGAGCTCAGCGAATTATTTGCTTCCCTGATGTCGAAAGACAGATCTTCCTATGAAAGCAATCTGCGCAGGCTGGGTTATGCCGATCTTGAAAATCCTTCCATGATCACGATCTATCCGGTTGATTTCGAAGGAAAGACGGAGATCAAAAACATTCTCAGTGAATACAATGAAAGAATGCAGGAGAATGGGGAAGAGGAGAAGATCATCAATTATACCGATATTGTCGGCACAATGATGTCATCCGTTACGGATATTATCAACGCAATCAGTTATGTGCTTGTGGCCTTCGTTGCCATCTCCTTAGTGGTATCTTCAATCATGATCGGTGTTATTACCTATATCTCCGTATTGGAGCGAAAAAAGGAAATCGGCATCTTGCGTGCAATCGGCGCTTCCAAGAGAAATATCTCCGAAGTTTTCAACGCCGAGACATTCATCATCGGTATTCTTGCCGGCCTGTTCGGTGTTGTCATATCCCTTCTGCTGCTGATACCGGGCAACTATATTATTCATTCCCTGACAGGGCATACGGATATTAATGCTGCTTTGCCGTTTGCGGCAGGGGTAGCGCTGGTCACTTTGAGTGTCATTCTGACATTGATCGGCGGAATTATACCTTCACGAAAAGCAGCAAAGAGCGATCCTGTAGAGGCTTTGCGTACGGAGTAAAACAATATATAAATCCATGATTCTGTTGAAAGAGGAAGCATTTCCTCTTTTTTATTGAGTCTTGTTTTGATAAGATATTACAGAAGAGGTAAGAGATTATGATGATTGATAGACTGAACAAGAGCCTTCATGAGAATGCACCAACCACAAAAAGCTACGTGATGACGGAGTTTATTTGTGAGCATCTGTTTGACATTCCTTCATGGACAATCAAAGAACTGGCTTCTCAATGTGATGTATCCGAAAAGGAAATGAAAGAACACATCAAAGGACTTGGTTACGAAGACTACAACAGCCTGAAAAAAGATTGTAAGGAATATGTCAAATCCATTCCGGAAAGAAGAGTTCTTTTTGCCCCGGGTATCAGCTTGTCGGAAAATATTGAAAACATGACAAACAACGTTATCAGGAATATTCAGTTCAGTACTGACCATCTCGGCCAGGACCAGTTGAGAAAACTGGCAAGAGATGTCATCCGCAGCAAACGTATCTTTATCTTTGCACAAGGATATACACGTCCGCTTGCCCATCTTCTCAGAACAGAATTGATGCTGTATGGAAAAGAAGTGATCTTAATGGATCAGGATTTACAGGAGGCATACAACCCTGACCGAAATGACATCATGATCGTGCTGAGTATTATCGGACAGGCATTCGTCATGCATCCGTCAATCAAGTTCAAAGCGGAGAGCTATCGTACAAACCGCTGGCTGATTACCTGTAATGAGGATATTGATTTCGAGGGAAAGAGACTTGTGCTTCCTGTACAGGACAGGGATTACAGTGAATTTGTCATGAAGCATGTCCTGGACTTGTTGCTTGCATTTATTCAGGAGGAAGAATAAGAGGATGGCGGATGCTGTCCTTTTTTAAGATGAATTAAAAATTTTGTATCTGTAATATTTGGAAAATGTAATATAATGTCATCGGGTGGAAGAAATGAATCAGAAGGAATATCAGAATCAGAACAATGAATCTCCCTATGCACAGGATTTGTGGCAGGAATATATGGATTCTCTTGATGAAAATGAAGAGAAGCAGGATGGAAAGATCAGCGACCAGGTTGAAAAAGACCTGATCAACTATGCCATCAACAAAGAGCAGGAGAAAACAAGAAAGAGGAGAAGAAGACGCAGTACAGGATTAATTGTCGGGCTCTCCGTATTAGCGATAACGATGGCTGTGTCAATTGTTGGTATTGTTGCAATCAATCGTTATTCCTATGATACCTACAACGATCCGATCGAGTATACGGAGGACTGGGAAGATGAGTACACATTTGACGAGGACTTCTATAACGCTGTCGGACTGGATCAGGCTGTTTTCCGCCTGGACGGGGAAGAATTATCGCTCCCGGTTTCTCTGGATGTCCTGGAAGAACATGGCTGGACTGTCTCTCAGGGTGCTTTTTCCCAGCATGTTGATACAGTCGGAAGCGAGCCTGTAACTTTCCAGCTGTATCAGGAAGGTGAGCATATCGGTGAAATCATGCTTGTTTCTCCTACGGGAGAAGATGTCACGCTGGATGAAGCCATGGTTGTCGGATTATCTTTGAATTATCAGAATTCATGGTACTATGATTTTCAACTGCCGGGTGAAATCGGCATGTATGAGTCGTCTTATTTTATTGAAAGAGCTCTCAATGAGAACGGCATCTCCTGGCATAAGTCCGGTGATAATTCCGGTACGGAATATGTGATGACGAGCCAGGTGGATAACGGAACAAGCTATAATCAGTATGAATTAACAATTGAAATGCAGGATGACAGTGTCAACCGAATCACCATGCAGTTAAAACAGTCGGAATAGCAGCCTCAAATGAGGCTACTTTTATATGACAAATGTCAGTTGTTAGGGTATTAACCAATTTCTTATAATAAAATAAATATTTGTTTGCACAAGATGATAATGAGGAGAAGAATATGAAAAAGAGTGTCTGTTTGCTGATTGCTGTCGCTGCATTCTTATGCGGTTGTCAGTCTGCTCCTGCAAGCCTGCCGGATGAACCGTATACAGCTGTACCGTACAACCTATATCCTGCACCGGAAGGTGCTTATGTCGGTGATACCATGCCGTTTGTAACGGATGATGGCAAATTAGAACTGTATTATCTTTATGATACGGATCATAACGGGCAAGGGTATCATCCGATTTACCGATATTCTACAGAAAATCTGTATTCCTACACTGATGACGGAATGATGCTGAATTTCGGCCTGATGTCCGATCCCGATCCGGCTTTGGGAACAGGGTCTGTCATGAAGGATCAAAATGGTTTGTATCACCTGTTTTATACCGGACATAATGATGCCGGCAACGGAGGAAACGGGAAAGAATGCGTCATGCATGCAACAAGCACGGACAGACAGAACTGGACAAAGATTCCGGAGGATACCTTCTTCAGTCCCGAAAACTATTCCAAGGATGATTTCCGTGATCCGGAAGTATTCTGGGTAGAAGAAGAACAGTGTTATTGGCTGTTAATTGCCGCCAGGGAAGATACCCAGGGCGGTGTAGTTGCCAAATATACATCCGATGACTTGAAAAACTGGAATTTTGAAGGGCCGATCTATGCACCGCATGAACAATATATGCTGGAATGCCCGTCAATCATTAAACTTGGGGAAAAGTATTATCTGACATACAGTTGGGATTGCGTGACGTATTATGCTGTCGGTGATTCAATAAACGGACCGTTCAAGGCACCGGTGGATAACGTGCTGGATGGAAATGGTTTTATCTTCTATGCCGCCAAGACTAAGGAATTCAATGGTCATCCGTATTTATGCGGGTGGCTCGGAAGGGCAGGACTGACATCCGATTCGGCATTCTACCAATGGGCCGGTAATGTGTTGAACCATCAGCTGGTTCTTCATGAAGACGGAACTCTGGGCGTCAGGGAACCGGAAACATTTGCCGAATACTTTACCGTTGAAAAAACGTTCCAGGCTGTCAAAAAAGAAGGTGATGTCAAAATCAAGAATAACAATATCACGCTTTCATCCAAAGATGGGTATGCATTAGCGGATATGGGAACGCGTCCTGCCACGATGATTCTTGAATGTGATGTTACGCTGGATCCGGGCATTTGTGCAGGGTTTGCTTTCGGCGGAAGCGAAAATGATGAAACATATACGGCATTATGCCTGGATGCAAAGGAGAACCTGTTGCATTATGAAGGTGTTGCGGTAACCGATCTTGACCGTTTTGATGCCCAGGCGTACACAAAATTTGATTTTTCAAAGAATAATACACATCATGTAAAACTCGTATGTGAGAATGAGATTGTGATCATGTATGTGGATGATCTGAAAGCATTCAGCTCACGCATCACGCATTCTACAAACGGCATGCATATCGGCGTGTTTGTGAAAAACGGCGAGGCTTCCTTCAATAACATTACAATGAGACTTCCTGAGTAAAAAAAAATCCTGCAAATTTTGCAGGATTTTTTATGATTTTTTTTCGAATATGTTCTGACACTTCGGGCAGGTAATTTCGATTCTTCCTCTGCCCTTGGGAACCCTGACAAGCTGGCGGCATTTCGGGCAGCGGTAATAGCGGTGGTCAGGATCCTTTTTCTGCTTCTGCATTGTGCGAATCCGTTCGGTTACAGGATTGACAGCTTTGAGAAACGCCTGATTTTCCTTGCGTCTTTGCGTCAGATTCTTGGAAAGAATACGGAAAATACTGATCAGCAGAAAAGCATCACCCATATATAAAATGAAGTTTTTTCTGATAAACAGATGAATGAACGTTAAAAAAAACGAAAGAATCCATAAAAACAGGCTCAGGAAGTCCATTCCGTTCCTACCCATCATAAACCTTTGTATTTTGTAAACCCATTTGTTCATGTTTCACCTCGTTGCAGCAACAGAAAAAATGGTACAATGAAAAGGGGTGAAAGTAAATGGTTATAAAACGTGATTTATACTATTGGCCTGCACAAGAAGACAGGAAACTGCATATTTATCTGCCCGATGATTACTATTTTACAGACGAAAGATATCCGGTTATGTACATGTTTGACGGACATAATCTTTTTTTTGACGAGGATGCCACATATGGCAAATGCTGGGGAATCAAGGATTTCCTGGATCATTACTCCAAGAAGATGATTGTTGTAGGAATGGAATGCAGCCACCATGACAACGACCGTCTCAACGAATACTCCCCATATCGCAAAAGAATGTTCGGCCATTATATCGAAGGCATCGGAGAAAAGACGTACGAATGGATCATCTATACTGTCAAGCCGATGATTGATTCTGAATACAGGACATACGCATTTCGCGAAGCTACGGGAATCGGCGGCTCCAGCATGGGCGGATTAATGTCCATCTACGGTGTCATAAGACACAATCAGTATTTTTCCAAAGCGGCATGTCTTTCTACCGGCATATTCTACAATATCTCCAATTTGCGCAAAGACCTGGCTGCTTCAGATATTTCACCGGACACAAAAATCTACATGTCCTGGGGTGAACTGGAATCAGGCAGAGCAGCGCATAACGGCAATCCTGCATATGATACAAGAGAGGCAAGATCCGTACGAAAGTTTGAAAGAGAACTGCAGGCAAGAAGTGCAGATACCTATATCTATTTCCAGCCCGGCGGAAGACATTGTGAGGAGGATTGGCAGAAACAGGTTCCTTTATTTATGAATTATTTATGGCTGAATATCAAATAAAACTCTTTTTTGCTTTAAATCACTAAAATTTTCTGTTGTTTATTCTTTCACAAAGGTTTAGAATAATTACCAATGTAAAAGAGGGATAGACTATGGAAATGAAGATGGATTTCATACGAAAACTGCCTACACCTGAGGAACTGAAACAACAGTTTCCTATCAGTGACAAAGTCAAAGCAATCAAAGAAGCAAGAGATCAGGAAATTGAAAACATCTTTACGGGAAAAGACAGCAGAATGTTGCTCGTCATCGGACCATGCTCTGCGGACAGGGAAGATGCAGTGTTGGAGTATATGCACCTTCTTGCCGAGGCGCAGGAAAAGGTAAAAGAGAAAATCCTGATGGTACCGAGAGTATATACAAACAAGCCAAGGACGAAAGGAACCGGGTACAAGGGAATGCTTCACCAACCGGATCCGCACAAGCAAGAGGATATGTTGGCAGGAATTATTGCCATTCGTGAAATGCATACACGAGTTGTTGAGGAAACAGGATTCACCTGTGCGGAAGAGATGCTGTATCCGGAAAACCACAGATATCTTTCGGATTTGCTGAGCTACGTCGCAGTAGGTGCGCGCAGTGTTGAGGATCAGCAGCATCGCATAGTTGCAAGCGGCATCGGTATTCCGGCAGGCATGAAAAATCCTACCGGCGGGGACATTAGCGTTATGATGAATTCCATCATTGCTGCACAGAATCCCCAAAAGTTTGTTTATCGCGGATGGGAGGTCAGCACCCCGGGAAATCCGCTGGCACATGCGATTCTCAGAGGATATGTGGATAACTTCGGCAGAAACCATGCCAATTACCATTATGAAGACCTGAGGGATCTTCTCGAAGCTTACAAAAAGACAAGCCTGCAGAATCCTGCAGTTATTGTGGACTGCAACCATTCCAACTCGGGAAAGCAGTATCTTGAACAGATCCGCATTGCCAAGGATGTCCTTCACAGTATGCATGTTTCCAAAGAGATTCATGATTTTGTGAAGGGGCTGATGATCGAAAGCTATCTTCTGGATGGAAACCAGAAGCCTGAGGATGATGTTTACGGCAAATCCATTACCGATCCGTGTCTTGGGTGGAAAAAGAGCGAACAGCTGATCTATGAATTGGCAGATCTCGTTGAATAGAAAGAGGAAAAAATGGACGTATATAAAATATTAGCGGTGAATCCCGGCTCAACATCGACAAAAGTTGCGTATTTTGAAAATGAAAAGTGCCTGTTTAATGAAGACGTGTTTCATGATTCAAGCGTTTTAAAAGAATTTCCTACAATTAATGATCAGCTGGATTATCGCATGGAAGTTGTCGGTGCATTCTTAAAAGAACATGATATTGATCTTGAAGATATCGATGCGATTGTCGGAAGAGGCGGCTCTTGTGCTTCGGTTAAAGGCGGAGTTTACCGCATCAGCGAGAAGCTGATACAGGATACAAGGAATGCGGTAGGAGGCTTGTACCATTCTTCGATGCTGGGCGTGCAGATGGCAGACCGTCTGAAAAATGACAAAGCCCAATTATTCATGGTGGATCCTACCGTTGTGGATGAATTACAGGATGTTGCCAGGGTTACGGGTGTCAAAGGCATTTATCGCAAGTCTGCATGTCATGCGTTAAACCATAAGGCGGTAGTCAGAAGATTCGCTGCTAAGGCCGGAAAGAAATACGAAGAGATGAATCTCATCTCTGCCCATATTGACGGTGGGATCACGATCATGGCTCATGATCATGGCAGGATGATTGACGGCAATGACGGCGGCGGAGGGGAAGGCCCGTTTACCCCGACAAGAATGGGATCCATGGCAATCACGGACTTTGAAAGATATCTTGGCACTCTAAAACCGGAAGAGGTATGGTCTTTGACTTCCGTAACAGGCGGATTCTCATCACACTTTCAGACTTCCAATTCGGATGCCATCCATAAGATGGTGGAGGATGGTGATCCATATGCATCACTGATTTGGAAAGCCATGGTTTATCAGTGTGCCAAGAGTATCGGCTCTATGGCAGTTGTATTAAAAGGCAAAGTGGATGCGATTCTCTTAACAGGCGGTTTGATGCGTTTTGCAGATATCGAAGAACAGATTCGGGAAGCATGCGGTTGGATTGCACCGATTTATACTTATGCCGGTGAATATGAAATGGAAGCGATGGCCTTAGGGGCTTTAAGGGTCTTGCGAGGGCAGGAAGAAGCCGGAACGTATACGGGTGAGCCGGTATTCAACGGATTTTCCTTTGATAAATGAATGAACAGTGCTTACAATGCACTGTTTTTAATCGACGGAAATGTATGATACAATGATAAAGCATTTTTCCAGTGTTTATGCTATGATTGAGTTGAAACATTACTTTCGGTTTTAAAGGTGAATATATGGATACAATCAGACAATTCAGTTTTTTCACTGTTATTATTCGCATGTCTCTTGCACTCCTGGCAGGAGGGGTTATCGGATATGGCAGAACGAAAAAAAATCGTACGGCAGGCCTTCGTACATTCATGCTTACCGCTATCGGTGCATCCTTAAGCATTCTGCTGGCTATCTACGAATATCAGATGATGCAGGGGCAATGGGCGGATATCGTTTCCGAAGTCGGCATGAAATTTGATGCTTCCCGTTTTGGCTCACAAGTCCTGAGCGGTATGGGTTTTCTGGCAGCAGGTTCAATTATTGCAGTTGATCACCAGCAGGTACAGGGACTTACGACAGCGACCGGTCTGTTTGCGGCTGTCTGCATGGGACTTGCAGCAGGTGCAGGCTTCTACGTATGTGTTATTGTGGCCATCATCATGATCATTGCAGTACTGGACTGGATGGTACCGTTAGAATTTTTGTATAAAAGAAGAACAAGAATTATCACTTTGTTTGTGGAATTCGATGCCATTGAAAGCATCGGAACAATTACAGATGTCATTTCCCATAACCATGCTTCCATACAGGATATGGAAGTGGAAAGAATGAAAAAGGAAGATGATTTGAATCCTTCGGTAATTATCAACATCAAGCTGCCTAAGGAGAATTCTTCACATTCTGACATGCTCGCCAGCATTGCCGAACTCAATTGTGTTTATTCGGTTGAAGAGCTGATTGCTTAAGAAAGGGGGAAGGACATGTTAACATTATTTGATGCACTGCGTGGAATGGACACCATTTCCGTAATAGTCAAGATGATCTGTGCCTTTATCCTGGGCGGTGTGATCGGACTGGAAAGATCGTATAAGAACAGGCCGGCAGGTTTTCGTACCCATATCCTTGTTTGTGTCGGTGCATGTGTTGCATCTATGACCGGTCTGTATCTGTATCTGGTATTAAACCTTCCTGCAGATATGTCAAGAATCGGCGGCAATGTAATCACCGGACTTGGTTTTATCGGCGGCGGTACGATTGTCGTTACAAAAAAACATATGGTCAAGGGACTGACAACAGCAGCAGGCCTCTGGACAACAGGCATTATCGGTCTGGCAATCGGTGCAGGTTTTTATGAGGGGGCAATTATCGGCAGTATTCTGGTGTTGCTGGTGGAAACATATTTTTCTACATTGCGTTCAAAGATTCAGCATGCACCGGAGTTCAAGATTGCGATCAGCTATTATCACCGTAACAACCTGGACGAAGTTTTACGCTACTGCAAGGATGAAAAAATGTCTATCACAAATTTGCAGATTGCAGGCAGAAAAGAGTCGGATATTGCCATGTACTCCGCTCTTGTAACACTGCGCCCGGGTGGGGAAATAGACCATCGTGATTTGATAAATAGAATTGATAAGATGGAAGGCGTGATTTCCATAGAAGAACTTTAAAATTGGAAAGCCTTCCCAGAAAGGGGCTTTCATGGAAAAAAAAGATAACATAAAAAAAGGCGTGAAGGTTGCTAGAGGACAATCTGCCCTGGAAGCTTTGCGCAATGCCTTGCCGCATTGGGTGCATGAGACAAAAGAGGATCCTTCCTATGTCACGGGTTTTTATTACCTGCCGGGATGCAAATGCTCGGAATGCGGATTCAAGGTCAGTTATGAAAGACCGTACTGTCCCCATTGCGGCAGCAAGATGCAGAAGATGAAAGGAATATGATCATGGACTTCAGACAGAAACACATGGATGATGCTTCGCGTTATGTTGCCTTTCTGAATGACATGAGTGACAGTATTCATAACATTGAAGTGAAAGAAAGACTGCGTGTTCTGGCAAACCGCATTAATGATTTGAAAGATACGCAGGTTTTGTTTGACAGCGGGGAAAGGGAACTGGATCAGCTGTATGACCGATATCTTCCGTATTTACAAACGATCATTCTGAATTATCAGAAACTGGAAGGCAGCTGGAACTTTGATGAAATACAAAGAGTCCGGGGGATGCTGATGCATTCGACCCAACAGCTGATGGAATCCATACAGGAAATCAAGAAAATCCTTCCTCAGGATGAGATGTCCATGGCAAATGCAGAGAAAAAAGCCATGGAGGCAAAAAAGCAGCTGGAAGATAAATACGGCAAAAGACAATAGAAATGACAGGTGCAAAGATGGAGAACTATTGGGACATACTGATTAATGATGAGTCTTTTACCAAAGAAGATCTTTTCTTGAAGGTCAGGGACCATTACACAACAATTCTGCGCAGATTATACGATGATCCGGCGGATATACCGGATTACCGCATTTATTTCTCGCAGGACCAGGTTTCAATTGAAAAGGGCATTGCCGAAGGGTATACCGTTTCTGCAGTGGGAAGGAAGAATAACCGCATCCAGACATTTAACATTCACGATTTATATGACATTGATAATTTTGAAAATGCATATACTTGGTTTCAGGATGATGTCTTTGTGGTGTTTGATTTTTGTGCCGACGGCATCAGCCCTTTGCAGTTTATCACCAAATCCTTTTTCGAAGAGCTTTTCAATCAGATCATGAACAATGGCATCAAAAGAGTCAAGATCGGATATA
Source organism: uncultured Erysipelotrichaceae bacterium (assembly GCA_902766005.1). Taxonomy (GTDB): domain Bacteria; phylum Bacillota_I; class Bacilli_A; order Erysipelotrichales; family Erysipelotrichaceae; genus Bulleidia. Next base: position 73,338 of record CACXCB010000323.1, read on the forward strand.
TGTATGAGCTGCTGATCTCTTCCGGCATTGTTGAATTTTTCTATGGTTTTTACCGTCTGAATATCAATTTCCTGCAGACTTTGTCTGCCACAACATATGAAAGCTCATATGCGGACAGCCGCATTATCGTGCCAAGGTATGAATATTATCGTACCAGCAGGACAACCGGCCTGAAGGTGGAGTTTTCCGATCCGATACCGTTCAATGCCGAAAACCTGCGGCAGGTGCGCAAACTTCTCGAACTCTCGGATGACAAGCTCGCTCTGGTGATCGGTGAATCCGGCAAGATTCGCGGCCTGACCAATGAAAAACCGCTGGTGCATGAGCTGGAGATTCAGATCAAAGGGCATCTGTACTGGAATATTATTTATGAAGGATATCACCGGATCTCGTACTGGAACGGCCGGTATCACATTTCCCTGAACAAGAAGACGGTATTGACGTTGCGGGAAAACCTCGGATCATTATCGCAGGCATTGAGCGATATGCAGCTCAGCCGACTGGAAACAGTTATTATGGAAGCGACAAAACAGACCCACGGAACAATTATCGTGATCGGTTCTCCGGAGGATGTGAATGCGGAAACAACGCGCCTGTTTAACATGAAGCGCTGTATCGGCATCCGGAAAATCAACCTGGAGACAAACCGGGAGATTGTGCCTTCACTGACATCCATTGACGGGGCATTGTTTATTGATACGGACTGCAACTGTACCTGTATCGGTGCCATTCTCGATGGAGACGTTGCCTCAAAAGGATCCATGGCAAGAGGCGCAAGGTTTAATTCGACTTTGACATATGTCAGAAGACAGGCACAATTATCCAGGGAATTTACCGGCATTGTCATGTCGGAAGACGGAACGGTAGATGCGGTGACCGTAGACAAGGTCATTCGTCTGAATATAGGAATACGATAAAATGGAGGAAAGATGAGAAAAATTGTATTTTTGGATGTAGACGGTACATTGATTAACTATCGTGCCATTTGCCCGGACAGTGCAAAGAAAGCGGTGGAAGAGGCAAGAAAAAACGGACACAAGGTTTATATCTGTACAGGCTGTTCAAAGGCGGAGATCGAACAGAGAGATCTGCCGGAACTGGATGGAATGATCGGCGGCAATGGTGCATATGTTGAGGATGACGGACAGGTCGTCATGCACCAGGGACTTTCCAAAGAGGATGTAAAACATATCGTCGACTGGTGTAATGAAAGACATCTCGGCTTCTATCTTGAAGCTAACTCAGGAATGTACTGCAATGACTATATGCTGGAACAGGGACCTGCAACAATGATTAAATATGCCACAGGAAAAGGTGCAGATCTTGAAAAGGCCAAGGCGAGTGCTAGTGGATTTGTCAACAGCTTTATCCATTTGCAGGGGGAAGACCTATATCGTGAGGATGTCAACAAGATCAGCTTTATCCTGAGCACCTATCAGGATCATTTGGACTCCAAGATTGAGTTCCCGGATCTTGTTGCCAATACATGGGGCGGCAAAGGAGAGCTGGCTCTGTTTGGAGATCTTGGCCCGACAGGCATCACAAAGAAACATGCGATCGAAGTGCTGTTAAATCACCTTGGTGCAGACCAGAAGGATACAATTTCCTTCGGTGATGCCAAGATTGACCTCTCGATGTTTGAACTCTGTGCATACAACGTAGCTATGGGCAACGGCGGGGAAGAGATCAAAGCGGCTGCCGACTATATCACGGATGATGTTGATGAAGACGGACTGTACAATGCATTTAAATATCTGAAGCTGATCTAAAGAGCAGAAATCTGCTCTTTTTTTCACAATGAAACCGCATAACGGTGTTATTTTCATTTGTGAAAAAAGAAACTAGATTTTTAGTGGATTTTCGAATTATTTCTCTTGTTTTTTGCCTGCTAATGGAGTATATTTTTGTACGCAACGAAAGAAAGTTGAATTTCCAACTAATTCGATAGGGGGCCATATGAACGTAATTAAAAGAAGTGGGGAAGAAGTCGTTTTTAACTCCGAAAAAATTGAAAACGCAGTAAGAAAAGCAAATGCAGCAACTGATCCGACATATCAGACAGATGATGATGAAATACATCGTATTACCGGTATTGTGGTAAACAAGTGTAAAGCTCTCAAGAGATCCGTATCCGTCGAAGAAATCCAGGATATGGTTGAAAATGAGCTGATGGCATCACGTATCTACCAGGTAGCACATAACTATATCACATATCGTTATGAAAGAGCTCTGGTCAGAAAAGCCAATACAACAGACAAGCAGATTCTTGCATTGATCGGCCGCTACAATGAAGAGGCTAAGCAGGAAAACTCCAACAAGAATCCTACTGTTAACAGCACACAGAGAGACTACATGGCTGGCGAAGTCTCAAAAGATATTACCAGAAGATTCCTTCTTCCGCAGGATATCTATGAGGCACATGAAAAAGGACTGATCCATTTCCATGACAGCGACTATTTTGCTCAGCCGATGTATAACTGTTGTCTGGTAAACCTGGAAGACATGCTGCAGAACGGTACGGTTATTTCCGGAACAGAAATTGAGAAGCCGCATTCCTTTGCAACAGCATGCAATATCGCAACACAGATTATTGCTCAGGTTGCTTCCAACCAGTACGGCGGACAGTCTATCACATTAAGCCATCTTGCACCGTTTGTCGATGTCAGCAGACAGAAGCACCGCAAGGCTGTTGCTGAAGAACTTGCTTCTGCAGGTATTGATGTTGATGTTGAAAAGATCAATCATATCGCTGAGCAGAGAGTCCGCAAAGAAATCTCTACTGGCGTACAGACCATTCAGTATCAGATCATCACTCTTATGACAACCAACGGACAGGCACCGTTTGTGACAGTATTCATGTATCTGGATGAAGTTCCTGAGGGACAGGTAAGGGATGACCTGGCACTCATCATTGAAGAAATGCTCAAGCAGAGAATGCTCGGTGTCAAGAATGAAAAGGGTGTTTACATCACTCCTGCATTCCCGAAACTGATCTATGCTCTGGATGAAGACAACATTCATGAAGATTCCAAATACTATTATCTGACAAAGCTTGCTGCACAATGCACTGCAAAGAGAATGGTTCCTGATTACATCTCTGCAAAGCTGATGAAAGAGCTCAAAGGCGATGTTTATCCATGCATGGGATGCCGTTCTTTCCTGACACCAGATCGTTTCACTGATGCAGGCAAAGGCAATATGGCTAATGCTTTGGACTACAAAGAGGGTGTACATAAATATTACGGCAGATTCAACCAGGGTGTTGTTACATTGAACCTCGTTGATATTGCATGTTCTTCTAACGGTGACATGGATCTGTTCTGGAAGATCTTTGATGAGAGATTGGATCTTTGTTACAGAGCATTGATGATCCGCCACAACAGATTGAAGGGAACACCATCTGATGTTGCACCAATCCTTTGGCAGCATGGTGCTATCGCGCGTCTGAAAAAGGGTGAAGTCATTGACAGATTACTGTATGATGGATATTCCACCATCTCCCTTGGCTATGCAGGATTGAGCGAATGTGTCAAATATATGACAGGTCTCAGTCACACTACACCTGAAGGTGAAAAATTCGGTCTGGCAGTCATGCAGTATATGAATGATGCATGTGCAAAGTGGAAGAAGGATACAAACATCGACTTCTCCGTTTACGGAACACCGATTGAATCCACTACATATAAATTCTCCAAGTGCCTGCAGGAACGTTTCGGCATCATTAAGGGTGTTACAGATAAGAATTACATCACAAACAGCTATCATATCCATGTAACGGAAGAAATCAATGCATTTGACAAGCTGACAAAAGAAGCACGCTTCCAGCAGCTTTCTCCGGGCGGAGCAATCAGCTATGTTGAAGTTCCTAACATGCAGAATAATATTCAGGCTGTTCTTGCGCTGATGAAGCACATCTATAAGACAATCATCTATGCAGAGCTGAATACAAAGAGTGATTATTGCCAGAAATGCGGCTATGACGGAGAAATTCAGATTGTTGAAGATGAACATCATAAGCTCATCTGGAAGTGCCCGAACTGTGGCAATACAGACCAGAATACAATGAATGTCGCAAGGAGAACATGCGGCTACATCGGTACACAATTCTGGAACCAAGGCAGAACTCAGGAAATTAAGGAAAGAGTACTGCATCTGTAATGGCAGAATTTTCCAAAAATTCCAAAAAAAATTTTTTGGAAAATTAACAAAAAAAAGGAAACCTATACCCAATGTCATTCAGTTAAGGAATGAACATAAAATCGCCCAAAGAGACTTTAGTCAAAAAAAGGCTAAGGCCTTTTTTTTTGGAAAAATTTAAAAAAATACTTGACAAGGGAAA